>NC_021985.1:6378602-6694322 GCF_000444875.1 Streptomyces collinus Tu 365
ACGAGGACGTCGAGATCGCCGTGTGCGCGCAGCTCGCGGCCGACCGCGAGTTCGATCGCGTAGCCACCGGCGATCCACCACGGGAAGTCAGCCTTGGCGAAGACCATGGCCACATCCTCGGGGCGATCCGGCACCCAGCGTCCCAACACGTCAGCACTCACCCGCCCATACTCCCAGTGACCAGACGGACGGAAGCGCAGGCCGACGGCGGGTCGGCGGTCTCGCTGGAGTGCCTTGTCGCTCGCTGGCCCTCGCGCTCATAAACGCCCATGAGCATCAGGGGCACCGGCGGCCATCGTTGAGTGCGTGACTCGCGACCGGTCTCATGGCTGGTGCCTGAGCCACGATCCTCCCGGGGTCGCGCGCCCGAAGCTGGGGTGCTTCCTGCGGCCGTACGCCTCTCAGCGGCGTGCCTGACGCGCTTCCGCGACCACGTCGCAGCTCCGGGAGACGGCCACCGACGTCACCCACAGGAGGTCCGCCGCCCGATGATCAGCGCGCCGTCCGCCGCTCTCGGCCTCGTGTACCGCTGGACCGACCACACCATCAACCCGACCGGCGAAGCCCGCGCGGTTCTGCGACGTGTCCTCAAGGATCTGGGCCTGTCAGGAGACCTCGTCAGCGACGGAGTCCTGGCCGTCTCCGAGCTCGTGGCGAACGCGCACGAGCACGCGCGCGGCCCGTACGAGGTACACCTTCGCTCTGTTGCCGGAAGATACATCTGCGAGATCCACGACGGGAATCCTCTTCTCCCTCCGGACCTCTACCTGGCTGCCGTGTCCTCGCCGGAAGCCACCGCGTCGGAGGTAGTGAGCGGGCTGCTCACTGAGCGCGGACGGGGCCTGCACATCGTGAACGAGCTGACCCAGGGACAGTGGGGGTTCCAGGTCACGAACTGCGGGACCAAGGCGGCCTGGGTGGTGCTGACCGAGGCTTCGGCTGCGATGGCTAACCGAGGCGGTCAGACCTGACGAACATGCCGATGCGGCAGATGCTCCCGCAAGGTCGTCGAGAAGGTCGGTGATCGCGTATCGACGTACCGTCGCACCGCTCGTACGCGTGCGTCATTCAGCGCTGGCGGCGGCCCGACATGCGCAGAGTCCGCGAACCGAAGTACTTGCCTGCTCCCGCGCCACGTCCCGGCGGCAAGCGGCAGACTGACAGCGCCTACCTCCGGCGCCGTCAGCGGCCTCGGACCTGTTTGGCCACCCCAGTGGTGTTGTACCGGTATCGGGCCATCTCTTCGGTCACTCCGTAGTGCTCGGCGATCTGCGTCGGCCCCCACTGGCGGCGGACTGCGCCGAGCAGCAGGGGGCGGGGAAGCATGAGTGTTCCGCCAAAGGCAGTGGCTTGTTCTTCCTCGTCGGGGCGGCAGGTCCTGAAGGGCATGCCATTGACTTCGCGGATCTCGGTCAGGTCATGCTTCAGGACGAGGTGGGAGAGCTCGTGGGCCACGTCGCTGGCCCTGCGACCCGCTGTTCGGAGCGGGTTGGTGACGACGATGTTCCTGCCGGAGACCTGGAAGGTCGCGGCGGAGAAGGCGTACGCCTGGACCCGTTCGAGTTCTTCGAGGCGGGTGCGGCTGACGAGCTTCTCGGCGCTGACGATCTTGACCTTGAGGTGGTCGGCGAGGTCGTCGACGTTCAGGGCATCGGTGTCGCCGAGGTCGAGTTCGCGGCGCAGTCGGAGGGCTTCTCGTTCGGCGTTGGCCTTGAAGCCTCGGGGGAGGGTCACAGTTCGCCTGCTTCGACGAGTCGTTCGAGTTCGGTGTTCATGTCGGTGAGCAGGTCGGCGAGCCGCTGGGGGACACCGGGGCGCAACACCGAGGCAGCCCGGAGGTGGCAGGCAAGGGCGGGTACGCCGGGGACCGCCTCCTTCGCGAGGGCGTCGTAGAGGTCGCGCAGAACAGAGCTGATCTTGTTCGCCGCGTCGTCGGTGAGCCGAGGGTCTGCGTGGAGGTGGGTGATGGCCTGGTCGAGGGGCGACATCTGGCGGGTGGCGGTCGGGGTGAAGAAGCGGCTCGGGGAGACGCCGAGCCAGGCGCAGAGGCGGGTGAAGGTGGCGAGGTCGGGCTGGGCGCCAGCTTCGACCCGGGTGAGGGTGCTGAAGCTGACGCCCGCTTCGACGGCGGCCTGCCGGAGAGACTCTCCCGGCGGTGACCCGCTGCCCGAGCAGTGGCAGCTCACTCCCGTAGCGGCCGCACCCGGCGACGACCCCGTGTACGTGATCCGCACCGCGGTCGGCGGCAAGGTGCTCGACAACCCCGCCGCCGCGGACCACGGCGTGCGCCAGGCGAACGCCGCCGCGGGCAGGAGGAACCAGCAGTGGCGCGTCGTCCCCGTCGAGGGCGAAGCGAGCCTCTGCTTCATCGAGGCCGTCACCGACGAGACGGTTCTCGACCTTGCCGACCCCGGCGAGGACGGCACACGGGTGATCCTGCGCGCGTACGACGAGAACGCGGCAAGCCAGCGTTGGCGGTTCGTCACCGCCGCACCCGAGCGCACCAGCGACCTCGTGCTGTCCTGGACACCCCTGGGTCACTGGAACGGCCGCCGGTCCTGGCGCCTGTCCCGGTCGGCCGCGGTGCGCCCGGCACCCGGCGCGGCGCCTTCCTTCAGCGACCTGTTGCTGGTCCTCGAACGCTTCGGCAGCGACCAGAACGCCGGCGGGTGGGGGAGCGCCGGGGCCGGCCGCCCGCCCAACGGGCAACCGGGTGGATGGGCCGGAGCAGGTGCGCGCTTCCTCGCCGACACCACGGGGTCGGGCCGGGCGGACGTCGTGGGGCTCAAACCCGCGAAGGGGGCTGTGACCGCGTCCAGCAGAGGCGACGGCACGTTCGACGACGAGGAACGAGTCCTGCACCGGCCCCCGTCCTCCCCGCATCCGGCTGACCTGTGGGCCGTCACCGACATGACGGGCGACGGCAAGCCCGATGCCGTCACACTGTGCGCCGACGGCGTCCGCGTGTCCCCCCCGGGACGGCGGCGGGGCGTTCACGCCGGCGGGCGGCACCCCGGCCGTCAAGGGGTTCGGCCACGACCAGAAGGCCGGCGGATGGCTCGTCGACAAGCACCCCCGTTTCCTCGTGGACACCACCGGCGACGGCAGACGCGACATCGTCGGCTGCCACGACGACGGCGTCTGGATCTCGCTCCAGGACGAGGAAGGGAAGTTCGCGCCGCTCCCCGACGAACCGGCCCTCCGGGCGTTCGGCCACGACGAGAAGGCGGGCGGGTGGCTCGTCGACGAGCATCCCCGGTTCCTCGTCGACACCACCGGCGACGGACGCACCGACATCGTCGGATGTCATGACGACGGTGTCTGGATCTCGCTCCAGGACGAGGGCGGCACCTTCGCCGAACCGCTCTACGTCCTCGACGACTTCGGGACGGACCAGGGGTGGAAGTCGGTCGAGGAGCACCCCCGGTTCCTCGTCCGCACCATCGGTGGCGGGAAGATGGACATCATCGGGTTCGGCCCCCAGGGCGTCGTCGTCTCACGGGGACGCGTTGACGGCACGTTCGAGCCCTCGCAACTCGTCCTGAACGACTTCGGGCACGCCCAGGGCTGGACGGGCGGCAGGCACCTCCGGTTCCTCGCCGATGTCACCGGCGACGGCAACCCGGACATCGTCGGTTTCGGCGACGAAGGGGTCTGGGTGTCGCACAACCGCGGTGACGGCCGGTTCGACCAGGCCCAGCTCGTGTGCCGCGGTTTCGGGTACAACGACGACGCAGGCGCCTGGCGCGTCGACCGCCATCCCCGCTTCCTCGCCGACATCACCGGCGACGGACGCGTCGACGTCGTCGGCTTCGGCGGCCCGGGCGTGTACGTGGCCCGCAACCTCTTCCGCCGCTTCAGAACCCGATAGGCACCCGAAAGGCTGTGCGGCCGGACGACCGAGAGGCCAGGGCTTCGCCACCCGAGTGCGCGGCGGATGCGGACGGGCCCGCGTGCCTCGGTCTCGGTGACGGGACGGCCGGACTCGGTCACCAGGCGGGGGGCGCGTCGATCACGGCGTGGGAGCGGAGTGAGGGCATGGGGTCGTCGTCCTTCGCGTGAGGAGTCGGAGGAAGGTGGGGGGCGGATTGACGCGCATCGCGTCCTGCTGACGCCCCGCACTCAGGGAAGTCATTCATGCGCTCCGCGAATCAATGGGTGCCGGAAGCTATTTCTCCCGCCCGGTCGCCCCGGGCTACGTTGCGGGCGCCGTCGTTCACGGCGGTTCCCTTCCAACTACCCGACGGGGATACGCCATGAGAATTCCGGGTCCCCCACGCGCACGCCTGGTGGCACCTGTACTTCGTCCGGTCCGGTTGTGGCGCCCTCCTTCTCGAGGGGGCGGGCGAGACGGACGGGCCGGCCGGACCGGGGGACCTCCTTCCCGGCGGCACGCGGGCTGGGTGCTGGCCTCGCTGCTCGGCGGCATGTTCCTCGGGAACGTGGACATCGCCGTGGTGAACGTGGCCATCCCCTCGATCCGCGACCACCTGCACGCCTCCGGCGGCGAGCTGGAGCTCATCGTCTCCGGGTACACCCTCGCGTACGCGATGCTGCTGATCACCGGAGCCCGCCTGGGTGAGATCCGCGGCCGCCGCCGGACGTACCTGGCCGGCCTCGCGGTGTTCACCCTCTCCTCCCTGGGCTGCGGCCTCGCGCCGGACGGCGTCACGCTGGTGGCGGCGCGCGTAATCCAGGGCGGGGGCGCGGCGCTGATGGTCTCGCAGGTGCTGACGGGCATCCAGGTCACCTTCGACGGGGAGGCGCGGCGCCGCGCGCTGGGCGCGTACACCGCCGTCCTGGGGGTGAGTTCGGTCATCGGGCAGGCCCTCGGCGGCGTCCTCGTCTCGGCGGACGTCCTGGGGACGGGGTGGCGGCCGATCTTCCTCGTCAACGTGCCGATCGGGATCGTCCTGCTCGTCGCCTCCTGCGTGTTCCTGCCTGCCGACGAGGACCGCGGCGCCAGGAAGCTGGACCTGCGGGGCGTGGGACTCCTGTCCGCGGCGCTGTTCCTGCTGGTGGCTCCCCTGGTGCTGGGGCAGGACGCGGGCTGGCCGTGGTGGGCCCGGGCGTCGCTCGCCGCTTCGCTGCCGGCCTTCGCGCTGTTCGCGAAGGCCGAGCGGGACGTTGCGCGGGGCGGCGGCGAACCGCTCATGAACGTGGCGCTGCTCGCCCGCCGTCAGGTGGCCCTGGCTCTGGTCTCCCAGGCGGTCACCCGCGCGGGCTACTTCGCCCTGCTCTTCGTCCTCGCGCTCCACCTCCAGCAGGGCCTGGGCGAAAGCGCGGTGTACGCGGGACTCCTGCCCATCGCATGGGTGGCCACCTTCGCCCTGGCCGGCCCGGCCCTGGGGCGGGCGGGCGCACGCACGCGCCGCCTGGCGGCACCGGTGGGCGCCCTGCTGATGGCGGTGGCCTTCGCCGGGGTGGCGGCCGGCCTGCAGAGCACCGGGTGGCTCGTGCTGCTCCTGGGTATCGGCGGGATCGGCTACGGCGCGGCCTTCAGCGGGACGCTGGCGCACCTGACGGAGTCCGTCGAGGCGGCGTACGCGTCCGACGTGAGCGGCCTGTTCAACACCACGCTCCAGGTCGGCGGAACGATGGGCGTGGCGGTCTTCGGCACCGTCTACCTCGCCCTGACCGACCACACCGGCACGGCACACGCGGCGTTCGGCACGACGAACGCGTGGCTCGCCGCCGTGTCGGTGGCCGCCGCGGCGCTGATGTCGCTGGCGGGGCGGCCGGCCGGCCGGGTCCCGTACGTCACCGAAGGCGCGGGGCTCCTCGGCCGCTCCGCATATGGTGTCGATCATGGGAGTCGAGTTACACCATCTGCGGGGCTTCCTCGCGGTCGCGGAAGAACGGCACTTCACCCGTGCGGCGAAGCGGATGGACGTGTCCCAGCCGACGCTCAGTCGCAGTATGCGGCGCCTCGAAGCCCTGCTCGGCAGACGCCTGCTCGAACGGACGACGCGGCAGGTGACGCTCACCCCGGACGGTGAGGCGCTCTACGCCCAGTTGAGTGTCCTCATACCGAGGCTGGAGGCGGCGCTGTGGCCCGGACCGGCGGACGACGCGTTCCGCGTGGGCTTCGCCTGGGGCTTCCCGTCCCCCTGGCCTCAGGTGGTGATCGCGCGCTTCGAGGCGGAGACGGGCATGACGGTGAGCGTGCGACGCCATGACGCGAAGCTCGCGGGGGTGGACCGGGGGCAGGCCGACGTGGCGGTGCTGCGCGGGCGGGTCTCGGTGCCGTCGGACATGCGGTCGGTGACGTTGTTGCACGAGCGCAGGATCGTGGCCGTATCGACCCGTTCGGAGCTCGCCGGGCGCGAGGAGATCAGCTGGACCGAGATCACGGACCACCGACTCGTGCTGAACGAGGTGAGCGGGACGACGAACCTCGACGAATGGCCTGCGGACCGACGGCCCGAAGTAGCGGTGACGTGCCGCAACTTCGACGAATGGCTGGAGGCGGTGGCCGCGAACAAGGGGCTCGGGGTCGTACCGGAGTTCGTGGGCCGCCAGCACATCCACGCGTTCGTCTCGTTCCTGGAGATCCCGGACGCCCCGAGGGTGCCCCTGCAGTTGGTGTACCCGCGGCACGGAGGGCATCCGAAGGTGGCACGGTTCGTGGAGATGGCTCAGGAAGCGGTGAGGGGCGAGGCATAGGGCCGGCTCAGGCCCGGGTGCCGCGCAGCGCCGGGCGCGGCTCACCCCGCCCCCTCCCTGGGGAGGTCGAGGTGGAGTTCGTAGCCGCCGTCGGGGGTGGGGCCCGCGGTGACCGTGCCGCCGAGGAGTTCGGCTCGTTGGCGCAGGCCCAGCAGGCCGTGGTGGGCGCCGGGGAGGGGGAGCGGGGGGCGGGTGGGTGCCGTGTTGGTGACGGTGACCTCGACCCGGCCGTTCACGTGGTGGAGGCGGACCGTGGCCGTGGCGCCCGGCGCGTGTTTGCGGACGTTGGTCAGGGCCTCCTGGACCGTCCGGTAGACGGCGCGCTGGACGGGCGGGGACAACCCCTCGGGGAGGTCCGTCTTCAGCTCCGCCTCCATGCCGCTGCCGTCGACCAGCCGTTGCAGGTCGGCCAGGGACGGCTGCGGGGTGAGCTCCGTGGGGCGGCTGCCGGAGGCGCGCAGCACGCTCACCATGTGCCGCAGCTCGTCCAGGGTCTGCACGCTGAGCCGCCGGATCGCGGCCGCGCCCCTCTTCGCCTCGGGATCCTGGCTGCTCACCTGGAGCGCTCCGGCCTGCACGGCGATCAGGCTGACCTGGTGGGAGACCACGTCGTGCATCTCCCGCGCCAGTTGCGCCCGCTCCCGCGCCAGCACGCCCTGCGCGGTCAGCAGCCGCTCGTGCTCCCGGGCCTCGGTGATCTCGGTGAGCCGGAGCGACAGCTCCCGGCGGGCCTGGACCAGCTGGCCCAGGAAGACCGGGGCGGCCGCCGTGGCCACGGCGTAGATGAGGTGGACGACGTTGTGGGTGCCGGACAGCTCGTTGGCCCGCAGCGTCGACCACGGCCAGGGCAGGAAGTCGATGATCGCGTACGTCAGGGCACAGCAGGCCAGCAGGACCCGGTGCCGGCTGAGCGAGGCGAGCGTGTACAGCGCCGCCAGCGTGGCGAACACCGCGTCGGAGACCATCGCGGTGGGGACCGTCAGCAGGAACGTCGTCAGCGGCAGGCGGCGGCGCAGCAGCAGGGCGAAGGAGCCGAGCAGCGCGCAGCTCACGGCGGGCTGCTGCCCCAGGTCGACGTTGGCCCACGTGTCCGCCAGGGCGACCAGCACCAGGAGCACGTCCAGCAGTACGGCCGGCACACCGCGGCGCGTCAGCCCGTTGCGGGTCGCCCCCCGGCGCGTCATCCGGCGGCCTCGTCCCGCTCCGGGGTGCGCTCCGGATTGCGCTCCGGGCCCAGCAGGCCCGCCCGCTCGGCGACCAGCGCGGCCTGTACCCGGCTGCTGACCTCCAGCTTGCCGAACACGGCGCTGACATGGCCCTTCACCGTGCCGGCGCTCAGGTGCATCCGCTCGCCGATGTCGGCGTTGGCCAGACCGTCCGCCATCAGCACGAGGACCTCGCGCTCCCGTTCGGTGAGCCGGGCCGCGAGCCGGGCGGCGGGCTCGCGCTCGCCCTTGTCGAGATAGCCGTCCACCACCGTGCGGGTCACCTTGGACGACAGCACCGTCCCGCCCTCGGCCAGCGCCCTGACCAGGTACGGAAGCTGCTCCGGGTCGGTGTCCTTGAGCAGGAAGCCCGCGGCGCCCGAGCGCAGGGCGGCAGCCACGTACTCGTCGGCGTCGAACGTGGTGAGCATGGCCACGATCGGCGGGTCCGTCATGCGGCGCAGCTCCGCCAGTACGGTGAGGCCGTCCACGTCCGGCATCCGGATGTCCAGCAGGACGACGTCGGGGCGCGACTCGCGCACCGACCGCACGGCCTGGCCGCCGTCGACGGCCGCCACGACCTCGATGTCCTCGGCCGTGGCGAGGATGTGGGTGAAGCCCGTGCGGACCAGGGCTTCGTCGTCGACCACCAGGACCCGGATCACGTGCGCTCCGCTCGTCGCCCACCCCCCGTTCGGATGCGTTCGTCCGGATGCGTACCACCGTGGGCCGCACACACAGCGCGGCGGCGGTGATTCCCGCCGATTGGCGGCGCGGCACCGGCCGGTCGTCGGGCCGGCTCCGGCCGACCGGCGGGGTGCCTTCGGAAGGACGGCGGGTGAGCCGTGGCGGCCGCCCGGCGGAACCTGGAGACATGACCCAGAAGACGTGGTCGGCCATGTCCGCCCGTGCGCCGCGCGAGCGTGCGGCCGGGCCGTCACCGGTTGAGCGTGCGGACGAGCGGCTGGCGGGGCCACCGCCGGTTGAGCGTGCGGACGAGCGGCTGGCGGGGCCACCGCCGGCTGAGCGTGCGGCCGAGCGGGCGGCGGTTGCACCTCGTCCGGCGGGGCGGGCGGCGGGTGCACCGGGCGAGCGTGAGGCTGAGCGGGTGGCGGGTGCATCGCGTGAGCGTGAGGCCGAGCGGGTGACGGGCGCACCCTGTGCGGCTGAGCGGGCGGCGGGTCCTTCGCATGCGCGTGAGGCTGAGCGGGCGGCGGGTGCACCGCGTG
Organism: Streptomyces collinus Tu 365; assembly: GCF_000444875.1. Classification (NCBI taxonomy): domain Bacteria; kingdom Bacillati; phylum Actinomycetota; class Actinomycetes; order Kitasatosporales; family Streptomycetaceae; genus Streptomyces; species Streptomyces collinus. Next base: position 6,387,703 of record NC_021985.1, read on the forward strand.
AGCGTGCGGCGGGTCCTTCGCGTGCGCGTGAGGTTCAGCGGACGGCGGGTGCGCCGCGAGAGGCCCAGCCCGCGGCGAGCCCTGCCCCCGGGCGTTCCGGTGACGCGGCCTCGACGGGGCGGCTGATCGGTGTCGACCTCGCCCGCGGTCTCGCCGTGCTCGGCATGTTCTCCGCGCACGTCGGGCCCGACGTCACCGTGGGCGGCCCGGTGGGGTTCGTGCTGGAGACGGCCCGCGGTCGTTCCTCCGCCCTCTTCGCGCTGCTCGCCGGCTTCTCGCTGGTCATCATCACCGGCCGCCCGCACCCCCGGACCGGGCGTCCCGGCCGGCAGGCGGTGGCCCGGGTCGCGATCCGCGCCGGCGTCCTCGTGGTGCTGGGCTACGCCCTGACCGCACTGGACACCCCGGTGAACGTGATCCTCGGCTACTACGGCCTGATCTTCATCGCCGTGGTCCCGCTGTACCGGCTGCGGGCCGGACCGCTCGCCCTCGTCGCGGCCGCCGGCGCGCTCGTCCTGCCCCAGCTCCTCTACGTGCTCCGGCAGGCGATCGAGGGCGGCGACTGGGCGGACACCGTCGCCGCCTGGGACCCGCTGGCCAGGCTCAGCGGCTCCGGCGGCTTCACGCAACTGCTGGTCACCGGCGACTACCCGGCGCTCACCTGGATGCCGTTCGTGGTCGCGGGCATGGCGATCGCCAAGCTCGACCTCACCCGGCCCGGCGTCCGGCCCCGGCTGGCCGTCACCGGCGGGGCGCTCGCCGTGCTCGGCTACGGCGGCTCCTGGCTGGCCCTGCACCTGGTCCCGGGCGCGCTCGCCTCGGTCGGGGCCGCCGCCGACGGCGGCTCGCCGGGGTCGGCGTGGTGGTCGGACACCGTCGGCACACCCGAGGGCCACACCCCGCTCGCCTGGCTGCTCGTGGCCGCGCCGCACAGCCAGACGACTCTCTCCGTCATCGGCAACACCGGCGTCGCGGTGGCCCTGCTCGCCGCCTGCCTCGCGGTCGTGGAGAGGCTGCCGCGCCTCACGCGCGCGGCCACTCCGGTCGTGGCGGTCGGGCAGATGGCGCTGACCGCGTACGTCCTGCACATCGTCGCGCTCTGGTTCTTCGACGAGGTCTGGTACGTCCCGGCGGTCGACAGCGACGCCATGAACGCCCTGCCGGTGCTCGTGGGCTTCGCCGTGGCCGCCACACTGCTGGCGACCCTGTGGACCCGCCGCTTCCGGCGCGGCCCCCTCGAACACGCCCTCCACGTCGTCACCGGGGTCGCGCGGTACGTCGAGTGAGGGGACGAGGGTGCGCACCCGGGTTCCGTCGTCCTACGGCTCCCCGTGGCCCCCGTCCCCGCGGGGCAGCAGCGCACGTAGTGCCAGGTCCGTCAGTTCGGCCTCCACCCTGTCACGGTCGGGGACGACCGCCGCCCGGAAGGAGCGGCCCGCCAGGAGGGAGACGAGCCACCAGGCGGCGGTGCGTGCGTCGACGTCCCGCCGGATGTCGCCGGCCGACCGGCCGCGCTCCAGCAGGCCGGCGAGCATGTCGGCGAGGTGCTGGTGGACCTGGCGCAGGGCCTCGCCGAGGTCCGGGTCGTGGGCCAGGGCCGTGGCGTCCGCGAAGAGGAACCCGTGCGCGCCGGGCCGGTGGAAGCGGTCCAGGTGCGCGGGGTCGAGGAAGGACGTCAGCACCTCGGGGACCGGACGGCCCGTGTCGGCGGCCTGGTGCAGGAGCGCGGACACCGACTCCACGGCGTGGTCCAGCGTCGCCCGGTACAGCGCGGCCTTCGAGCCGAAGTTCTGGAAGACGACCGGCTCGCTGACCCCGACCCGCTTGGCGATCTCGGAGACCTTCCCGCGCTGGTAGCCGGTCTCCGAGAACACCTCGGTGGCCGCGGCCAGGATCGACGCCCGGCGTTCGGCGGCGGGCAGACGGGTGCGGGTACGGGCGCGGGGGCCGGGCTCGGTCACGTCGGTCATCGTAAGCCCCTTGCCACCTTTCTTAGTCAGGACTAAGTTGAAACCGTACTTAGTCCTGACTAAGTTATGGAGGAGATCCATGCCCCTCGGAAGCCTCATGCAGGGCGGACCGCACCCGGACACGCCCGGCGTGACCATCGCGAGTCCGCGCACCTACGAACTCTTCGGCGCCGTCTTCTTCGCCGGCCGCCGCGACCGCGCCTTCACCCGGCTCGCCGGACTCAGCGGCGCCGGACGCGGCGACCGCGTCCTCGACGTCGGCTGCGGCACCGGCTACCTGACCCGGCGCATGGCGGCCCAGGTCGGCCCGGACGGCGCGGTCACCGGCGTGGACCCCTCGCCGCCGGTCCTGGCCCACGCCCGCGGCCGGAAGCGGCGCCCCGGCAGCGCGCCCTGCACCTACCGCGAGGGGATCGCCGAGGCGCTCGACCTGCCCGACGCGTCCTTCGACACGGTCGTCACCAGCCTGATGCTCCATCACCTCCCCGAGGGCCTGCGGCTCCCGGCCCTGCGCGAGATGCGGCGCGTGCTGCGCCCCGGCGGGCGGCTGCTGGTCGCGGAGTTCCGGCCGCCGAACAGTCACCTCGGCCGCCTCCTGGTGCACGGCGGAACCGCCCACGCCATGGCGCACAACCGGGTGGACGTCCTGGACGGCCTCGTCGCCGACGCCGGCCTCGAGGTGAGCGGCCACGGTGACGTCCGGCCCTGGCTGTACTACGTACAGGCGCGGCGCGCGGAGGAGTGACAAGGGGGGAGGGGAGGGCGGGGTGGGACGGGTGCGGAACCGGCGGCGTGTGGGCGCGGCCGCGTGTGCGGAGCTCGCCACGCGGTGCCGCCGGGCGGGCGGTGCACCCGCCGGACCGGTCGGGCGGACCGGTCGGAGTCCGATCGCTGTCCCCACCGCCGCTAACCACGGCGGGGACCGCCGGTCAGGCGCTCCCTCACCGCCGGCCGGGGCCGGCCCGCGCCGCCCGCCGGCTCGGCGTCCGCGGTCGTCCCTGCCGCCGGGAGGGGCGCGGATCCTGGTCTGCGGTACGGCATCCCAGCCGTCCCACCCCGCGCCCGCACCGCAAGCCCGCCACCGTCACGCTGTCGCGCGGCTGACATGCCCGGGCCCGGGCGCCCGGCCCCGGCCCGGCGCCGACGTGTCCCCGGGGCCCCGGGGCCCCGGTCAGAGGTCGAACTCGTGCGGGGGCAGGTCGAGGGTGAAGCACGCCTCGCGCACGACGGCCTGCTCGGTCTTGTCGAAGTCGCCGTCCGCGCCGCCGATGACGATGCCGATCTGGATGACCGCACGCGCCTCGGCGGGCTTCTTCTTCGCCTTGGCGATCTCCTGCAGCACGCTGACCTTGCCGAAGGCGAAGTCGGCGGTCAGCTTGTTCAGGTTGTCCTCGAAGCGCCGGCGCAGGTCGTCGGCGGGGAAGTTCTGCAGGACCTCGTTGGAGGCGATCAACTGGGCCACCCGCTGCCGTTCGGACGGGTCGACGGTGCCGTCGGCGGCCGCCACCAGCGCGCACATCGCCATGCTCGCGTCCCGGAACGCACCGCTCTTGAGATCGTTCTTCTTCGCCACGAGCTGGGTCTGCATCGTCGAGGCGGATTCCTTGATGCGGTCCCACAGGGCCATGAGAACTCCAGAAGGTCGAGTCGCGATGTCGTCAGCACCGTGGAAACTGACGACACGACCGAATAGTTCCGGCCGACCGGCCGAGGTCAGCCCTCGGCCCGGTCCCCGGCCCCGCCGGTGCCCGCGAACGCCCGCAGGATCTCCTCCGCCGCCAGCGTCGCCGTCAGCGAGCCGTCCTTCACCCGCTGTTCGAGCCCCGGGGCGGCCTCGCGCACCGCGGGATGCGTGCGCAGGCGGTCCAGGAGTTCGTCCCGGACCATCGACCAGGTCCAGTCGACCTGCTGGTCCCGGCGCTTGGCGGCGAGCCGGCCCGTGGAGTCCAGCAGGGAGCGGTGCTGCTCCAGGCGGTCCCACACCACGTCGAGGCCCGACGACTCCCGGGCGCTGCAACTGAGCACGGGAGGCGTCCAGAACGTGTCCTTGCCGTGCATCAGGCGCAGCGCACCCGACAGTTCGCGGGCCGCGGCCTTCGCGTCGCGTTCGTGCGGGCCGTCCGCCTTGTTGACCGCGATGACGTCGGCCAGCTCCAGCACACCCTTCTTGATGCCCTGCAACTGGTCGCCGGTGCGGGCCAGGGTGAGCAGCAGGAAGGAGTCGACCATGTTCGCCACGGCCGTCTCCGACTGGCCCACGCCGACGGTCTCCACCAGGATCACGTCGTAGCCCGCCGCCTCCATGACCACCATCGACTCCCGGGTGGCCTTCGCGACGCCGCCCAGCGTGCCCGCGCTGGGGGAGGGCCGGACGAAGGCCGCCGGGTCCACCGCCAGCCGCTCCATCCGCGTCTTGTCGCCGAGGATCGAGCCCCCGGTGCGGGTCGAGGAGGGGTCCACCGCGAGGACGGCCACCCGGTGGCCCTGGGAGGTCAGCAGGGTGCCGAACGCGTCGATGAACGTCGACTTGCCGACACCCGGCACCCCGCTCACGCCGATCCGCCGCGCCCGGCCGCTGTGCGGCAGCAGCTGTGTGAGCAACTGCTGGGCCAGCGCCCGGTGCTGGGGACGGGTGGACTCGACGAGCGTGATGGCCCGGGCCACCAGGGCCCGCCTGCCGTCGAGCACACCCTTCACATACGTGTCGAGATCGATCGCTGCCATCGGGCCTACAGGTCGTGGCCGAGGTCGGCCGACAGCCGCTTCACCAGGTCGTACGCGGCGTCCGGGATCACGGTGCCGGGCAGGAACACGGCCGCCGCGCCCATCTCCAGCAGGACCGGCACGTCCTGCGGCGGGATGACACCGCCGACCACGATCGTGATGTCCTCCCGGCCCTCCTCGGCCAGCTTCTCGCGCAACGCGGGCACGAGGGTGAGGTGACCGGCGGCCAGCGACGACACGCCGACCACGTGCACGTCCGCCTCGACCGCCTGGCGGGCGACCTCCTCCGGCGTCTGGAACAGCGGGCCGACGTCGACGTCGAAGCCGAGGTCGGCGAAGCCGGTGGCGATCACCTTCTGGCCCCGGTCGTGCCCGTCCTGGCCCATCTTGGCGACCAGGATGCGCGGGCGCCGGCCCTCGGCCTCCTCGAAGGCGTCCACCAGGGCGCGGGTGCGGTCCACGGACGGGGACTCCCCTGTTTCGTTGCGGTACACACCGGAGATCGTACGGATCTGGCTCGCGTGCCGGCCGTACACCTTCTCCAGGGCGTCGGAGATCTCACCGACGGTCGCCTTGGCCCTGGCCGCGCGCACGGCGAGCTCCAGCAGGTTGCCCTCGCCGTCCGCGGCCCGGGTGAGCGCGTCGAGCGCGTCCCGGCAGGCGGTCTCGTCCCGCTCCGCGCGCAGCCGCCGCAGCTTCTCGATCTGCTGGGCGCGCACCGAGGAGTTGTCGACCTTGAGGACCTCGATCTGCTCGTCGGTGTCGACGCGGTACTTGTTGACGCCGATCACCGGCTGGCGGCCGGAGTCGATCCGGGCCTGGGTGCGCGCGGCGGCCTCCTCCACGCGCAGCTTGGGGATGCCGGCGTCGATGGCCTGGGCCATGCCGCCCGCCTGCTCGACCTCCTGGATGTGCGCCCACGCCTTGCGGGCGAGGTCGTACGTCAGCCGCTCCACGTACGCGCTGCCGCCCCACGGGTCGATGACCCGGGTGGTGCCCGACTCCTGCTGGATGAGGAGCTGGGTGTTGCGGGCGATGCGGGCCGAGAAGTCGGTGGGCAGCGCCAGCGCCTCGTCGAGGGCGTTGGTGTGCAGCGACTGGGTGTGCCCCTGGGTCGCCGCCATCGCCTCGACGCACGTGCGCGTGACGTTGTTGAACACGTCCTGCGCGGTCAGCGACCAGCCCGAGGTCTGCGAATGCGTGCGCAGCGACAGGGACTTGGTGTTCTTCGGTTCGAACTGCGCGACCAGCTTGGCCCACAGCAGCCGGGCCGCGCGCAGCTTGGCGACCTCCATGAAGAAGTTCATGCCGATCGCCCAGAAGAACGACAGCCGGGGCGCGAACGCGTCCACGTCCAGACCGGCCTCGCGGCCCGCCCGGATGTACTCCACGCCGTCGGCGAGGGTGTACGCCAGCTCCAGGTCGGCCGTCGCACCGGCCTCCTGGATGTGGTACCCGGAGATGGAGATGGAGTTGTAGCGGGGCATCCGCTGCGAGGTGTACGCGAAGATGTCGGAGATGATCCGCATCGACGGCTTCGGCGGGTAGATGTAGGTGTTGCGGACCATGAACTCCTTCAGAATGTCGTTCTGAATGGTCCCGGCCAGCTTCTCGGGCGGTACGCCCTGCTCCTCGGCCGCCACGATGTACAGCGCCAGGATCGGCAGCACCGCGCCGTTCATCGTCATCGACACGGTCATCCTGTCCAGCGGGATGCCGTCGAACAGCTGGCGCATGTCGAGAATCGAGTCGATGGCCACGCCCGCCATGCCGACGTCACCGGTCACGCGCGGGTGGTCGCTGTCGTAGCCCCGGTGCGTGGGCAGGTCGAAGGCGACCGACAGGCCCTTCTGGCCGGCCGCCAGGTTGCGCCGGTAGAAGGCGTTGGACTCCTCGGCGGTGGAGAAGCCCGCGTACTGGCGGATCGTCCAGGGCTGGTTGACGTACATCGTCGGGTAGGGGCCGCGCAGGTACGGCGCCATGCCCGGGTAGGTGCCCAGGAAGTCCAGGCCCTCCAGGTCGCGGCCGGTGTACAGCGGCTTGACCCCGATGCCCTCCGGGGTCTCCCACAGCGGGGCCGCGCCGCCGGACGCCCGCTCGGCGGCCGCCCGCCACTCCTCGGCGCTGCCGTCGGCGGCCGGCGTCCCCAGCTCGATGCCGGCGAAGTCGGGGATTCCCATCAGGACACTCCCATGCGGTCGAGGGTCGCGGACAGGACGTCGACGGCGTCGCAGCCCGCGAAGACGTACGAGTCGACGCCCGCGTACGCGGCCGGGCGGCCCGCGAGGAACACGTGCCGGGCGCCGGCGGCGCGCAGCGACTCGGCGGCCCGCGCGGCCTGTTCGGCGTACAGGTCGTCGCTGGAGCACAGCACGGCCTCGGTGGCGCCGCTGTCCTCGAAGGTGCCCGCGGTGACCGGTTCGATGCCGCCGGCCTGGAAGAGGTTGGCGGCGAAGGTCGAGCGGGCGGTGTACGCGGCGGCCGGGCCGAGGGTGGCCAGGTAGATCCTGGGGCGTGCGCCGGTCGCCGCGAGGTGGGCGTCGGAGCGGGCGCGCAGGGCCTCGTACGCCTCGTCGCGGCGCACCCGGGGCAGCCCGCCGGACGGCGGCTCGGGCGCGGGTTCGCGCACCACCGGCTTCTCGGACAGCAGCGGGAACTCGCTGACACCGGTGATGGGTTCGCGCCGCTTGGCGAGCTTCCTGGAGCGCTCCGCCCAGGTCGTCGCCAGGTCGGTGCGCAGGCGGCCGGAGCGCAGGACGGCGGCCTGGCCGCCGTCGCGCTCGACGGACCGGAAGTACTCCCAGCCGGCGTGGGCGAGTTCGTCGGTCAGCCGCTCGACGTACCAGGAGCCGCCCGCCGGGTCGATGACCCGGGCCAGGTGGGACTCCTCCACCAGGATCGTGGAGGTGTTGCGGGCGATGCGCCGGGCGAAGGCGTCCGGCAGGCCGAGCGCGTGGTCGAAGGGCAGCACGGTGACGGAGTCGGCGCCGCCCACTCCGGCGGCCAGCGTGGCGACCGTCGTGCGGAGCATGTTCACCCACGGGTCGCGGCGCGCCATCATCACCGGCGAGGTCACCACGTGCTGGACCTGGGCGCCGGCGCCCGGCGCGCCGGACACCTCGGCGACCCGGCCCCACAGCCGGCGCGCGGCGCGCAGCTTGGCGATGGTCAGGAACTGGTCGGCGGTGGCCGCGTAGCGGAACTCCAGCTGGGCGCAGGCCGCCTCGACGGTGAGGCCGGCCCCGGTCAGCTCGCGCAGGTAGGCGACGCCGGTGGCGAGGGAGGCGCCCAGTTCCTGGGCCGCCGAGCCGCCGGCCTCGTGGTACGGCAGCGCGTCCACGGTCAGCGCGCGCAGGCCCGGGTACCGCTCGGCGCAGCGCGCGGCGAGGGCGGCGGCGGGCGCCAGGTCCTGCGGGGTGCCGGTGCGGGCCTGGTGCCCGAGCGGGTCGGCGCCCAGGTTGCCGCGCACCGTCTTCGGGTCGACGCCCCTGTCCTCGTACAGCCGCAGCAGTGCGGCCGCGGCGGCCTCGGTGTCGGCGCCGGCGTCCAGGACCACCGGGGCCAGGTCGAGGTAGACGCCGTCGAGGGCGCGCGGCAGGTCGGCCACCGGGATGCCGCCCTCGCCGAGCACCAGCCAGAGCGAGGTGACGCCGTTCTCCAGGTCCCCGAGGACCGCTCCGTCGGTGAGCGCCGCGTGCCGCTGCCGTACGTCCCAGCCGCCGGCGGTGTTGCCCTCGGGGCGGCCGCCGCGCTGGTACGGGGCGAAGCCGGGCAGGCCGGGGTCGGGCGCGCCGTCGCGCGCCGTGTACAGGGGCCGGGTGCGCAGCCCGTCCTCGAGCGTCGTGGACAGAGCGTCCTCAGCTGCCTCGCCCGAGACTTCCTTGCCCGACTTGCGCAGCACACCCTCGACCAGGCGTTGCCACTGCTCGTGTGTCGCGTCAGGGAACTCGGCGGCCAGTGAGAGCCCGTCGTCAGGCAGGACCGTCATGGCTCGGATGCTAGGGCAGTGCGCTCAATCGAGTGCAGGGCGCGCCTTGTGACGTTTCCCTCCTTGCGGCTGTGACCTGCACCTCGTCCCGCTTCAACGGGGCTGTTTCCTACGGTTCGTACGGGTTCTCGGCGAGGCCGGGGATGAGCGCGCCGAGCGCCTCGCGCTGCTCGGGCCCGACGAACCGGGCGAGCGCCTGGGTGACCGTCTCGGCCAGGGTGCCGGACACCTCCCGCAGCCGCCGCCTGGCCTTCTCGGTGAGCGCGACCTCGACGCCCCGCTTGTCGCCGCAGACGGACTCGCGGGTGACCAGGCCGGCCCGCTGCAGGCACGCGATCTGGTAGGTGAGCCGGGTCTTGGGGCGCCCCAGCAGTTCGGCGATCCGGGTCATGCGCAGGCCGCCGCGCGGCTGCTCGGCGAGCAGGCACAGGATGAGGAACTCGTCGTGCGAGACGTCGAGGGACTCCTTCACGGCGCACCGCAGCCGCTGCTCCACCGCACCCGTCGCCGCCAGCAGCAGCATCCAGGCCCGCAGTTCGCCCGGGAGCAGTCCGCCGCCGCCCGCCGGGGGACAGGCGGGCTGGTCGGCGGGGGTCTCGTCGCGGGCGGCCATGGTGTCGAGTCTATCTGTTGTCCAAATTTGGATATTGGGCTAGCGTGCAGTCATCCAAATTTGAACTAGCGATTCGGAGGGCGGCCATGACCGTCGCCGTGGAAACAGGCATCTGGCGGATCGACCCGGCGGCGTCCGCCGTGAGCCTGCGGCACAAGACCTTCTGGGGCCTGGTCACCGTCAAGGGCGCCTTCGCCGCCGTCACCGGGCAGGGCGAGGTCAGGCCCGACGGCTCGGCCACCGGCACCGTGACGCTGGACGTGGCCTCCCTCGACACCGGCAACGCCAAGCGCGACGCGCACCTGCGCTCGGCCGACCTGCTGGGCGCGGACGACCACCCCGAGATCACCTTCGCCGTCCGCTCCGCCGAGCGCCTCGACGGCGACGACGTGCGGGTCACCGGTCAGCTCACCGTGCGGGGCGTCAGCAGGCCGCTGACCCTCACCGCGCGCCTGACCTCGGTCACGGCCGAGGCGCTCGCCCTGGAGACCGAGTTCACCGTGGACCGCGACCGGTTCGGCGTGACCTGGAACCAGCTGGGCATGATGCGCGGCCTGACCACGGTCACCGCCGCGCTGCGCTTCGCCCGCGCGGCCGCCTGAGGGATCAGCCCCCGCGGTCCGCTGACGGATCAGCCCCTGCGGCCCAGCTCGGCCGGGTCGAGGTCGCGGGTGGAGAGCGTCTGCGGACCCGCCGTGAAGGCGCGCAGCCGGACGTGGGCGCCGGGCCGCGCGGGCAGCGGGAACCCCCCGGCCGGCGCCCGCAGTTCGACGGTCGCCGTGGTGTGCCCGGGGAGGGTGGCCGGGCCGCGCGCCAGCGACCAGTACCGGCTCATGCCCTGGCCCGTGGTCAGCATGTAGTGCGGGGTGAGCGGAGTGTCCCCGGTGTTGGTCACCCGCACGGTCACCGCCGACAGCGAGCGCGCCGTGGCCCGCCGCGCCGCCGTGACGTCCATCCGCAACGGCGGCCCGCCCGTGACCGCGAACACCGCGCTCACCAGGGCGGGCAGCACCAGCAGCACCACCGCGCCCACCAGCGCGGGCCGGCGGCGCGGGCCGCGCAGCGGGCGGGGGCGCGGCTGCCAGGCACGCGCGAACTCCGGCAGCGGCGCGGTGACCGCCGCGGCGAGCCACAGCGGGGTCATCATCAGGTAGTAGCCGTCCTGGGAGCGGGTCGCCAGGTAGAAGGCGCACCAGGGCAGCACGGTCGCCGCCGGGCCCAGCCGCCGTACGAACAGCACGAACAGCGCCAGCAGGGCCGCGGCCAGCAGCATGCTCGCGTGGCCGTACCAGTCGAGCCGGTCGCTGCCGTGCGTGAAGTACAGCGAGACGTCCACCAGGCCCTGCCCGTGCAGGATCGCGCCCTGGGTGAGGGGCAGGGCGATCCCGCCCAGCCAGGGGCCGGGCTCGCTCAGGAGGAAGTACATGTTGATCAGCAGCCAGGCCGCCGCGGCGACACCCAGGATCCGCAGCACCACCAGCCGCGCCGGGCGCGCGCCGAGTTCGCCCCGGCGCACGGCGTAGATCCCGGCCAGCAGGAACGGGGCCACGAACCAGGGAAGCTGCTGGGTGGCGCACGCGGCCCCCAGGCAGACGGCCCGCACGATCCCGGGCGTGCCCAGCCGGCCGCCGGCGCCGATGCGCGGCCAGCCGACCACCACGGGGATCAGCAGCACCATCGCCAGGATCGCCGGATAGCCCTGCCGCGCGTACAGCGGCAGGAACCCGAACCCCAGGCAGAGCATGGTCGCCGCCGAACGCCACGGCACCGGCAGCAGCCGCCACAGCAGCACGGCGCCGGCGATCAGCGCGAGCGTCGCCGTAGCGGTCGCCGGGAGGCCGCCGTGGCCCAGCCACAGCAGGGGCAGGGTCAGCAGCGGTGCCAGCGGGGGATAGCCGTAGGTGAGGTCGTAACCGCCGGTCGTCGTCGCCGTGAGCGCGACGCCCTTGCCGTGGAACAGCCAGGGCCAGGGCTGGCCGTACACCGGGTGCCCGGCGGCCATCTCCCGGGCGGCCTGGGTGGTCAGCACCGCCTCGTCGCCCCCGGCGTGGTTCAGCGCCCAGGTGCACAGGGTGAGCGCGACCGCGGTGAGCAGCACCACGAGGTCGAGGCGGGCCAGGGAGCGCGCCCGGCGGACGGTCAGCGCGAGCACGCCGCTGACCAGGATCGAGGCGTAGCAGACGGAGATGACACCGGCGAGGACGAGACGGTGGGTGGCCGCCTGGGTCCACACCGTGCGGGTGCCGATGAAGAGGCTCGCGTCGGCCAGCAGGGTCAGGACGCGATGCCATTGCGCGGGGCCGCGGACGTCGTCCGCGCGGGCTCCGGGTGCGGCGGACACCGCCGACAGTGTCCGCCGGCCGGGTGTCACCTGTGTGGGTTCTGCCAAGTGCACGTGACCGGACGCTAGTGGCGGCCGGTGAGCGGGGCGCGACGACAGGTGAAGAGTCGGGTGTGAGGGCGGTAAGAAGCGGGCGTATGTGTACATGTGGCGTGCGCGAGGGGTGCGGTGCCCGGCGCGGCGGGTCGCGCAGTGTGTCGCAGTTGGGCCGAACGGGTGACTTGGCGTAAGAATTGGCCGGTGCAGGCATGGAGTGCGAGTCAGGTCAGGGGGAGCCGGTGAGCCGTTACGACGTCACCGATGAACAGTGGGAAGGGCTCGCCCAGGTCGTGCCGCTGAGAGGCCGGGACGCCTGGCCGTCGGCGGTGGACCACCGCTCGCTGCCGGACGCGGAGACCGAGACCCGGCGCCGGTTCGTCGTGCTGCGGGTCAACGTCTTCGCGGACGCGCGTGACGTGGCCGAGACCCTGATGGCCGGGGCGCCGGTGCTGCTGGACCTGTCCGGCGCGGAGGGCGACGTCGCCAAGCGCGTCCTCGACTTCAGCACCGGGGTCGTCTTCGGCCTCGGCAGCGGGATGCACCGGGTGGACCGCAACGTGTTCCTGCTGACGCCGCCGGGCACGGAGGTCAGCGGGCTGATGGAGAGCGCGGGCGTCTCCGGCGGCTGAGCTGGGCGCGTCCCTGAGCCGTGGCCGCGCCGTCCCGGGCCGGCTTTCGCGCGGCGACACGGCGGGCGGTCCCCCGTTCGTAGGAAGGTGCGGCGGGCAAAACGGTTCACCGGACCGGCGGAGGCATACCGTCCGCATATGGCCGTGTCCTCCGCGCCCGCCGAACCGTCCGCGACCGCCGGGCCGTCCGCCGCGCCGTCAGAGTCCGGCGAACCGTCCGCGTCCGCCGGTCCTTCCGCGTCCGCCGGTCCCGTCGACGTCCGTGCCCGGATCACCGAGCTGCGGCTGTCCGCGTTCGCCGGGCACCAGCGGGCCGCGTTCCCGTTCGGGGCGGTCACCCTGTTCGCCGGGCGCAGCGGGACGGGCAAGTCGACCGCGCTCGCCGCCTACGAGGCGCTGGCACGGCTCGGCGGGGGAGCGCCCCTCGCCGAGGTGTTCCCGGAGCCCGGCGCCTGCGTCCCCGAGCGGGCGCGCCCCGACGGCCAGGGGCGGCGGGGCTTCCGCATCGGCTGCACGGCGGACGGCGCCGAGGGACCGGTCCGGCTCGACGTCGCCGTACAGGCCGAGCCGGAGCTGCGGATCGTCGGCGAGCGGCTGACGGCCGGCGGGGTCGTCCTGCTGGAGACCGCCCTGCGCGACCCCGGCCGCCGGACGGTCCAGGCCGCCTGGCACACCGCCGGCTCCGCCCCGGTCACCCGGGCTCCGCTGCCGGACGACCGGCTGGGCACCGCCCTGCTGCCGCTGCGGGTGGCCGGCAAGACCGACGGGCAGCGCCGGGTGCTCGCCGCCGCCGAGCAGATGGTCGTCGCCCTGCGCTCCGTCTTCCCCTGCGACCCGCGCCCCGAGCACATGCGCACCCCCGTACCCACCGGCACCGGCCGCCTCATGCGCGGCTGCGACAACCTCGCCGACGTCGTCTGGCGCACCCGGTTCGAGTGCGGCCGCCGGCACGCCCTGCTGGTGGAGGCGCTGCGGGCCGGTTGCGCGGGCCCGGTGGCCGACCTGCTCGCCGAACCGCTGGCCGACGGCACCGTCCGGGCCCTGCTCGACCGGGGCGGCGGCCCGCGCACCGAACTGGCCCGGCTCGGCGACGGCGAACTGCGGTACGTCGCTCTCGCGCTGGTGCTGCTGACCGGGCCCGGGGTGCTGGAGGTGGACACACCGGGCGAGGTGCCCGACGCCCTGCGGACCCTCACCGTGCTCGCCGACGGCTTCGACCGCGGCCTCGACCCGGACCAGCGCCGCGCGCTGCTGCGGACGGCGGCCCGGATGGGCGAGCGCGGCCACATCCGCTGCGTGGGCGCGGTGAGCGACGCCTCCTGGGCGGTGGGGACCGAGGGCGTCACAGTGGTACACCTGAGGCCGTGACGGAACACCCCGACCTGGCCGGACTCCAGCGCAGGCTCGCCGAGTTCGCCGCCGCGCGCGACTGGCAGCCCTACCACACGCCCAAGAACCTCGTGTCCGCGCTGAGCGTGGAGGCCTCCGAACTCGTCGAGATCTTCCAGTGGTTGACGCCGGAGGAGTCGGCCCGCGTGATGGCCGACCCCGGCACCGCGCACCGCGTCACCGACGAGGTCGCCGACGTGCTCGCCTACCTCCTCCAGTTCTGCGAGGTGCTCGGCATCGACCCGCTGGCCGCCCTGGCCGCCAAGATCGACCGCAACGAACACCGCTTCCCCCTCCCGGGCGACGGGGACGCACCCTGACCCGACTCGGACGGAAACGCCCGGACCCTTCCATTCCGTTATCACTCTCCGCAGTCGAAATCGCGCCCGAATCCGAATTGTTGTCCACAGATTTCGGGCTTCCTCTGGCTTTTCGTCTCACCGCACCTCACTCTGGGTAATGAACAAGGGAGTTCAAGCGGACGTGCGGGGACGCACGGCGGACGGGACGGGGGCAGCGCATGGAAGCACTGCGGCTCATTGCGACGAGCAGGCGGGCCCTGGTGGGCGGCGCCGACATCCCCGAGCGGATGGCGGAGGTGTGGCAGGCACAGGCCCTGGCCCAGGCGATCGGCAGCCGCCTCGCGGTGTCCGGGCCGCCCGAGCTGCGGGGCGAGGCGCTGGGCCTGACCGAGCTGGCGGGCCGGGGCTGCGGCGTGCTGGACCCTCCCGAGCTCGACCCGGGCGACCTGCGCGCCGCCCAGCTCACCGAGCTGGACGACGCCCGGCAGACGCTGCTGTGCCTCGGCGGCCTGCTCGTCGAGGTCGGCATCGCGCTGGTCGGCATGGCCAGCGCGGCGGCCGACGAGACGACGTACTGGCAGTGCATGGAGGCCATCGACGCGGCGGACGAGTCCCGCGACCGCGTCCTGGAGATGCTGCGCAAGCTCGCGGCACGCGAGGAGGTGTTACCCGAGCCCACGGAGGACAGCCCGACCGGCGTGTGACCCGCGGCCGGCGTGCGCCGTCTTCCGGGCCGGGCGGATCCCCGGCCGGGTGCCGCCGCGCCCGGCGGCGTCGGTGAGCTCCCCGCCGCGGGCGGCGTGCAGGATGGGTGTATGGACCTGCGAATTTTCACCGAGCCCCAGCAGGGGGCCTCGTACGACACCCTGCTCACCGTGGCGAAGGCCACCGAGGACCTCGGGTTCGACGCCTTCTTCCGCTCCGACCACTACCTGCGGATGGGCGACGCGGACGGGTTGCCCGGGCCCACGGACGCCTGGATCACCCTGGCCGGACTGGCCCGCGAGACCCGGCGCATCCGTCTCGGCACCCTGATGACGGCCGGCACCTTCCGGCTGCCGGGCGTGCTCGCCATCCAGGTGGCCCAGGTCGACCAGATGTCCGGCGGCCGCGTCGAACTGGGCCTGGGTGCGGGCTGGTTCGAGGAGGAGCACAAGGCGTACGGCATCCCCTTCCCCAAGGAGAAGTTCGCCCGTCTGGAGGAGCAGCTGGAGATCGTCACCGGGCTCTGGGCGACCAGGACCGGCGAGACCTTCGACTTCCACGGGCGCTACTACGACCTCACCGAGTCGCCCGCGCTGCCCAAGCCCGCCCAGTCGAGGATCCCGGTGCTCATCGGCGGTCACGGCGCGACCCGCACCCCGCGGCTCGCGGCCCGGTACGCGGACGAGTTCAACATGCCCTTCGCCTCCGTCGAGGACAGCGAGCGGCAGTTCGGCCGGGTGCGCGCGGCCGCCGAGGAGGCGGGCCGCCGGGCGGACGACCTGACGTACTCCAACGCGCTCGTGGTGTGCGTGGGCCGGGACGACCGGGAGGTGGCCCGGCGCGCGGCCGCGATCGGGCGTGAGGTGGACGAGCTGAAGGCCAACGGCCTGGCCGGTTCCCCGGCCGAGGTCGTCGACCGGATCGGCCGCTACGCCGCGATCGGCTCCCGGCGGATCTACCTCCAGATCCTCGACCTCGACGACCTCGACCACCTGGAGCTGATCGCCGGGCAGGTCCAGTCGCAGCTCCGGTAGCACCGCCGCCCCGGAGGGGCCGGCCGGGTGTGTGCCCGGCCGGCCCCTTCGGGGCCCTTCCGTGTCCGCGGCCCGGCTGTCCGGCTTCCCGCGTCAGCGGATGTGCGCGAAGCCGTAGTCCAGGATCTTCTCCGCGTCCTTGAACCGCTCGTCCACCGACGTGTCGGCGAGCACCGTCCCCACCACGGTCTTTCCGCCCCGGGTCGCCGCGAACACCAGGCAGAACTTCGCCTCCGGGCCCGAGCCGGTCTTCACGCCGATCGCGCCCCGGTAGGAGCCGAGCAGCGTGTTGGTGTTCTTCCACGGGTCCATCGTGTGCGTGCCCCCGCCCGGCCGGTACGACGTCATGGCGTCGTACGTCCTGGTGCCGACGACCTTCTTGAACGTCGTGTTCTTCAGGGCGACGGCGGCCAGCTTGGCCAGATCCCGCGGCGAGGCGTGGTTGTCGCCGTTGGACACCCCGTCGAAGGAGTCGAAGTAGGTGTTGTTCAGCCCGAGTTCGTGCGCCTTGCGGTTCATCCGGGAGATGAACGAAGCCGTGCGCTGCTGGGTGGTCGAACCGGCCCCGTAGGTGTCCGCGAGGGCGTAAGCCGCGTCGCAGCCCGACGGCAGCAGCAGCCCGTACAGCAGGTCGCGCACCTTCATCGAGTCACCGAGGATCAGCTTCGCGCTGGAGTAGCGCTGGCCGCCCGTCGTGGGGTCGATGACGTAGTCCGTGTACTCCTTCTTGATCTTCACCTTCTTGTCGAGGTTCAGGTGCGGCTGCGACAGCACCACGAGTGCCGTCATGATCTTCGTGGTGGAGCCGGTCCGCAGCGGCCCGTCCGCCGCCTTGCCGAAGAGCTGCTTCGACGTGGCCGCGTTCATGGCGTACGCGCCCTGGGCGGACACCGTCGGCGCCGCGGCCGCGGCCGCGGTCGTGTGCTCGGCGGCGGCCTTCGAGGCCGGAGCGGCCGCCTGGGCCGGGGCGGCCGCGAGGACGCCCGTGCTCAGGACGGCACCGGCCACCACCGCGACGGCGCCTCGCGCCGCGACGCTCCTGCCGGCTCCCGTTCGGCCTGCTCGGTCGGCTCGGTCCATGGTCATGGTTCCCCCTTCTGTCAGTGGTCAGTTGACAGTGGGTCAGTCCATCAGGTCCGGCGGCGTCGGGCCATGGCGAGGATCACAGGAACCGGGGTGCTGTGCGTGCCCTGTGGCCGGTCTGTGCCGGAACTGTGGGCTCCGTCACGGCGCTCACGCTCCGGGCCTGGTCGGATGACCGGGTGCGCAAAGTGCTGCCTCTCCTCCTCACCGGCCTTCTGGCCGCGTCCGCCTGCCAGTTCACCGGTCAGGACGACGCCGGCGACCGGGCCCACCGTCTCAACACCCTGACGGCCTTCCCGTTGAACGCCTACATCCCCGACCCGTCGTCGGACGGCGGAAAGGCTGTGGGCAAGGCGCAGTGGATCCTCGCCAAGCGGTGCATGGTCCGCCTCGGCTTCCCCGGCTTCGCGACGCTCGCCACCGCGGCCGTCGAGTCGACGTACCCGGTCCAGCGGGGCGTCCCCGAGAGCCACGGGCCGCTGGGCGACGACCGGCCCTATGGCGTCGACGACCCCGACACGGCGGCCGAGGACGGCTATCGCGGCCGGCCCGACGACGGCTCCACCCAGCCCATGGAGTGGTCCCCCGACCAGTACCGCGCCCTCACCGGCGCCTCCGGCTCCGGCGCCGGCCGCCGCGTCCACGGACAGGCCGTCCCCGACGGCGGCTGCCTCGGGCAGGCCGGCCGGAAGATCCACGGCCCCGCGCACAAGGCGGCGAGGATCGGCGGCCTGACGCTCACCGGCTTCTACTCGGTCCCCATGGAGCTCTGGTACACCTCCCGGCAGAAGGCGCGCAAGGACCCGGCCTGGAAGAAGGCCGACCACGCCTGGTCCGCCTGCATGAAGAAGCAGGGGTTCCACTACCCGGCCCCGGACAAGGCGTCCCTGGACACCGCCTGGTTCGGGACCGAGGAGGCGTCGAAGAAGGAGAAGCGGACGGCGGCCGCCGACGCCCGGTGCAAGCTCGACACCGACTACATCGGCACCGTCCACGCCCTGGAGGTCCGCGCGCAGAAGGCGGCCATCCGCGGGCACCGGAAGGAACTGGCCGACACGCGTGCCGCCGACCGGAAGGCCGTCGAGCGCGCCCGGGCCATCGTCGCCAAGGACGAGAAGGACTCCTGAGACCGGGCGGCGGAGCCGGCCACCGGAGGGAAAACCGGTGGTCGCGGGGCGCGCGGGCGGGGGAGACTCGGCCTTGTGTTCCTGACGATATCGACGCGCGGCACCGCCGCCCACCCGGCCACCGACCTCGGGTTCCTGCTGCACAAGCACCCCGACAAGGCGCAGACGTTCTCCACCTCCTACGGCACCGCCCACGTCCTCTACCCAGAGGCGGACGCGGAGCGGTGCACGGCCGCGCTGCTGCTGGAGGTCGACACGGTCGCGCTGGTCCGCCGGGGCAAGGGCAAGGGCCGCGGCGGAGCACCCGACGCGGCACTCGCGCAGTACGTCAACGACCGCCCGTACGCGGCCTCCTCGCTGCTCGCCGTCGCCCTGAGCGCCGTGTTCTCCAGCGCCCTGCGCGGAGTGTGCAACGCCCGCCCCGAGCGGGCCGCCGCGCCCCTGCCGCTGCGCATCGAGGTGCCCGCCCTGCCCGCCCGCGGCGGCCCCGCCCTCGTGGGACGGCTCTTCGAACCGCTCGGCTGGGCGGTGACCGCCGAACCGGTCGCCCTGGACACCGAGTTCCCCCAGTGGGGCGACTCGCGGTACGTCCGGCTCGTCCTGGAGTCGGAGACGCTCACCCTCGCCGAGGCGCTGCGCCACCTGTACGTCCTGCTGCCGGTGCTCGACGACGCCAAGCACTACTGGGTCGCTCCCGACGAGGTCGACAAGCTGCTGCGGGCCGGCGAGGGCTGGCTGCCCACGCACCCCGAGCAGAAGCTCATCACCAGCCGGTACCTCTCCCGGCGCTGGTCCCTGACCCGGCAGGCGATGGAGCGGCTGGAGCTGGTGCGCCTCGCCGAGGCCGACGACAGCGAGGTCGAGTCGATCGACAACGCCGTCGAGGAGGAGACGGAGGCGGAGGAGAGGCCGGCACCGCTCGCCGTACTGCGCCGGGAGGCGATCCTCGCCGCCCTGCGCGCGTCCGGCGCCGCCCGCGTCCTCGACCTCGGCTGCGGCCAGGGCCAGCTCGTGCAGGAACTGCTCAGGGACGTCCGGTTCACGGAGGTCGTCGGCGTCGACGTCTCCGTGCGGGCCCTGACCATCGCCTCGCGGCGGCTGAAGCTCGACCGGATGGGGGAGCGCCAGGCGTCCCGGGTCCAGCTCCTGCAGGGCTCCCTGGCCTATACCGACAAGCGGCTCAAGGGCTACGACGCGGCCGTGCTCAGCGAGGTGATCGAGCACCTCGACCTGCCGAGGCTGCCCGCCCTGGAGTACGCCGTGTTCGGGCACGCCCGCCCGCGCACGGTCCTCGTCACCACCCCCAACGTCGAGTACAACGTCCGCTGGGAGACCCTGCCCGCCGGACACGTCCGGCACGGCGACCACCGGTTCGAGTGGACCCGCGAGGAGTTCCGCGCCTGGGCCGGCACCGTCGCCGAACGCCACGGCTACGAGGTCGCGTTCACCCCCGTCGGCCCGGACGACCCCGAGGTGGGACCGCCCACCCAGATGGCCGTCTTCCACCGCCACGACGACACCCGGAAGGAGCTGAAGGCAGCATGACCGAGAACAGCACGGCCGAGAGCGGCACGACCGAGAACGGCTCGACCGGAACCCGCGCGGGGCGCGTCCTCCCCGTCACCGACCTGTCCCTGGTCGTCCTCGTCGGCGCCTCCGGCTCCGGCAAGTCGACCTTCGCCCGCAAGCACTTCAGGCCCACCGAGGTGATCTCCTCCGACTTCTGCCGCGGCCTGGTCGCCGACGACGAGAACGACCAGAGCGCCTCCGGGGACGCCTTCGACGTGCTGCACTACATCGCCGGCAAGCGGCTGGCCGCCGGCCGCCGTACCGTCGTCGACGCCACCAGCGTGCAGCAGGACAGCAGGCGGCAGCTCGTCGAACTGGCCAGGACGTACGACGTGCTGCCCATCGCCATCGTGCTCGACGTCCCCGAGGAGGTGTGCGCCGAGCGCAACGCCGCCCGCACCGACCGCGCCGACATGCCCCGCCGGGTCGTCCAGCGGCACATCCGCGAGCTGCGCCGCTCGCTGCGCCACCTGGAGCGCGAGGGCTTCCGCAAGGTGCACGTGCTGCGCGGGACCGAGGAGATCGAGGCCGCCGCCGTCGTCACCGAGAAGCGGTTCAACGACCTGACCCACCTCACCGGCCCGTTCGACATCATCGGCGACGTCCACGGCTGCTCGGCCGAACTCGAGTCGCTGCTCACCGCACTGGGCTACGACGACGGCGTGCACCCCGACGGCCGCACCGCCGTGTTCGTGGGCGACCTGGTCGACCGCGGTCCGGACACCCCCGGCGTGCTCCGCCGGGTGATGTCGATGGTGAAGGACGGCCACGCGCTGTGCGTGCCCGGCAACCACGAGAACAAGTACGGGCGGTTCCTCAAGGGCCGCAAGGTCCAGCACACCCACGGGCTCGCCGAGACCGTCGAGCAGATGGAGGGCGAGAGCGAGGAGTTCAGGGCCGAGGTGCGCCGCTTCCTGGACGGCCTGGTCAGCCACTACGTCCTCGACGGCGGAAAGCTCGTCGTCTGCCACGCGGGCCTGCCCGAGAAGTACCACGGCCGCACCTCGGGACGGGTCCGCTCGCACGCCCTGTACGGCGAGACCACCGGAGAGACCGACGAGTTCGGGCTGCCGGTGCGCTACCCGTGGGCGGAGGACTACCGGGGCCGCGCGGCCGTGGTCTACGGGCACACCCCGGTCCCGGAGGCCACCTGGCTCAACAACACCATCTGCCTGGACACCGGCGCGGTCTTCGGCGGCAAGCTGACCGCGCTGCGCTGGCCGGAGCGCGAGCTGGTCGACGTACCCGCCGAGCGGGTCTGGTACGAGCCGGCGCGGCCGCTGCGCACCGAGGCGCCCGGCGGGCAGGACGGGCGGCCGCTGGACCTCGCGGACGTGTACGGCCGCAGGGCCGTGGAGACCCGGCACGCCGGCCGGGTCGCGGTCCGCGAGGAGAACGCGGCGGCGGCCCTGGAGGTCATGAGCCGCTTCGCCGTCGACCCGCGCCTGCTGCCGTACCTGCCGCCGACCATGGCGCCGACGGCGACCAGTCGCGTCGACGGCTACCTGGAGCACCCGGTGGAGGCGTTCGCGCAGTACGCGGCGGACGGGGTGCCGCGGGTCGTGTGCGAGGAGAAGCACATGGGCTCGCGGGCCGTGGTCCTGGTGTGCCGGGACGCGGACGCGGCTCGCGCGCGGTTCGGCGTCGACGGCCCCGGCGGGGCGCTCTACACCCGTACCGGGCGGCCGTTCTTCGACGACGGGAAGGTGACCGAGGAGATCCTCGGCCGACTGCGCTCGGCCGTCGGCGACGCGGGCCTGTGGGAGGAGCTCAGCACCGACTGGCTGCTGCTGGACGCCGAGCTGATGCCCTGGTCGCTGAAGGCGTCCGGGCTGCTGCGCAGCCAGTACGCGGCCGTCGGCGCGGCCTCGGGCGCGGTGTTCCCGGGCGCGCTCGCCGCGCTGGAGGCCGCCGCCGCGCGCGGCACCGACGTGGGCGGCCTGCTGGAGCGCCAGCGCGGCCGGGCCGCCGACGCGGCCGCGTTCACCGACGCCTACCGGCGCTACTGCTGGACGACCGACGGTCTGGAGGGAGTCCGCCTGGCGCCCTTCCAGCTCCTGGCCGTCCAGGGCCGCAGCCTCGCCGCGCTCCCGCACGACGAGCAACTGGCGCTGCTCGACCGGCTGGTGGAGCACGACGGCACCGGGCTGCTGCAGACCACGCGGCGGCTGTACGTCGACACGGGCGACCCCGAGTCGGTGCGGGCCGGCGTCGACTGGTGGCTGGAGATGACCGGCCGGGGCGGTGAGGGCATGGTCGTCAAGCCGCTCGGCGCGCTGGTGCGCGACGAGAAGGGGCGGCTGGTGCAGCCCGGCATCAAGTGCCGGGGCCGCGAGTACCTGCGGATCATCTACGGCCCCGAGTACACCCGGCCGGACAACCTGGCCCGGCTGCGGCAGCGGTTCCTGAACCACAAGCGGTCGCTGGCGATCCGCGAGTACGCCCTCGGCCTCGAGGCCCTGGACCGGCTGGCGGGCGGGGAGCCGCTGTGGCGGGTGCACGAGGCGGTTTTCGGGGTGCTCGCCCTGGAGTCGGAGCCGGTGGACCCGCGTCTGTGACCGTGCGGACACGGAACGCCCTTGTGTCGTACACACTTTCGTCCATAGGGTGGACGGCCGTGCGACACAAGGGTGTTCGAACGTGCGGAGGGGGAGCGGTGGAGACCGTGGAGACGCGGAGCGAGCGGCCGCAGGGGGCGGGGGGCATGGAGATCAAGAAGGTCGTGGTCCGCGAGGACCGCAGCACCGGCCGCCGGCCGGCGATCCTGGAGAAGCGGCCGACCCGCTGAGCATGCGCGTTCACCTGGTCACGATGCCCTGGCAACCACTGGACCTCCCTTCACTGCAACTCGGCCTGCTCAACCGGCTGGTGCGGCGGGCCCGCCCGGACGCCGAGGTGACCGAGTTCCACGGCTCGCTGCGCTGGGCGGAGTACCTGCTGGAGCACTCCGGGGGGCGGCTGCGGCCGGGCGACTGTGTGGCGGTCGGCTCCGACGCGATCTTCCACGGCCTCGGCGACTGGGTCTTCTCCGGCGTCCTGTACGACGACCCCGGCTGGGGCCTGCAGCGGCTGCGCGACTACGGGGTCCGGCGGGACGTCCCGGTCGGCACGGCCGTCGACATGCGGCCGTACGCCGCCGGGTTCGTCGATCTGTGCGCGAGCGCGATCCTGGCGGACGAGCCGGACGTCGTCGGGTTCACCAGCACGTTCATGCAGAACGTGGCCTCCCTCGCGCTCGCCCGTGAACTCAAGCGCCGCAAGCCCGCGTTGAGCGTGGTGTTCGGGGGCAGCAACTGCGACGGGCCGATGGGCCACGCCCTGCACCGCAACCATCCCTTCGTGGACCACGTGGTGCGCGGCGAGGCCGAGTACGCCTTCCCGGCCCTGCTGGAGCACCTGGCCGAGGGCACCGCGCCGGTGGACGTGCCCGGCCTGTGCTGGTGGGACGGAGCCGTGTCGCGGGCCAACACCGAGACCCGGCGGACCGTGGCGCCCGCCGACATCCCCTCGCCCGACTACGACCAGTGGCAGACCGCCCTGGACGCGTCCCCGGTCCGGGAGTTCATCCACCCGAAGCTGGTGGTCGAGGGCGCCCGCGGCTGCTGGTGGGGGGAGAAGCACCACTGCACCTTCTGCGGGCTGAACGGGTCCGCCATGGCCTTCCGCGCCAAGCCGGGCGAGCGGCTGTGGGCGGAGCTGGACCGGCTGGTCCGCCGCCACCGCATCCTCGACGTGGTCACCGTCGACAACATCATCGACATGGCCTACTTCCGTGACTTCCTGCCCCGGGCCGCGGACAGCGGCTGGGACCTCAGGCTGCACTACGAGGTCAAGTCCAACCTCACCCCGGGGCAGCTGAGGCTGCTCGGCGAGTCGGGCACCGTGCACATCCAGCCCGGCATCGAGAGCCTGCGCAGCCGGGTGCTCGACCTGATGGACAAGGGCGTCACCGGCGCCCGCAACGTGCGCACCCTGCGCGAGTGCGAGAACCACGCGCTGACCTGCTCCTGGAACCTGCTGTACGGCTTCCCCGGCGAGACGGCGGACGACTACGCGCCGGTCGTCGAACAGCTCCCCGCGCTGGTCCACCTCCAGCCGCCGAGCGGCGCGCACCGCATCCAGCTGGAGCGGTTCAGCCCGCACTTCACCGACCCCGGCCTCGGCTTCGGCAAGCGCCGCCCGGCCGAGATGTACCAGCACGTGTACGACCTGCCCGAGGGCGAACTCGCCGACCTGGTCTACCTCTTCGACACCGACGACGCGGGCCTCGCGGGCCCGGCGGAGCGCCGGCTGCGGGAGGCCGTCGCCGCGTGGCGGGCCGGACACACCCACTCCCGGCTGCTGTTCGCGGCGGACGGCGCGGACCTGCTGGTGCGCGACCGGCGGCACGGCTGGCCGCCGGCCACCCACCGCTTCACCGGCTGGCGGGCCGAAGCGCTGCGCCGCCTGGAGGACGGCCGTACGGTGCCCGCGCTGCACCGGCTGCTGACGGGGGACGGCCACGACGTGCCGTCCGGCGCCCTCGACGGCTGGGTCAGGCACGCCCTCTCCCTGGGCCTGCTGTTCCGGGACGGCGGCACCTACGTCTCGCTCCCCACCTGGGGCGAGCCGGTCCGGCTGCCGGAGGGCGCCGCCGGCACCGCCCCGCAGGACCCCGCCCACGGGATCCTCTACCACCGGCGCGGGCCCGGCTTCGTCAGCGTCATCGACCGCAGGGAACCCGGCACCACGGTCCGGCTCACCCTCGACCACCCCGACCTGCTCGCCACGTTCGACCTGCTGGCCACCCCCACCCCGCTGACCGCCCTGGACCCCGTCCAGCGCACAGCGGTCGACCTCCTCACCACCGAACGCCTCGTCCGCGTCGACGACGGAGTGGCCACCACCCTGCCCCCACGCATCGACCGCTGGCCGGTGCCGTGCACGGCGATCTGAGGGGACGGGCGCGCTGTGGTGTGCCGGGAAGGCGAGGCGCCGTCCCGCCCACGGTCGCGCCGGCCGTGAGGGCACGACCGTCCCGCCCCTTCACCCCACCAACCGCAGACGCCGCTCGCAGATGCCGACCCGTACCGTCTGCCCCCAGGTGAGCTGGAGGGCGTCCGTTTCGATGCCGTCGCCGAAGGCGATCAGGTGGTCGGACTCCACGGTGAGCGACAGGGAGGCCGAGGCGCGGAGCCGGCCGGCCACCAGGGTGGTGCCCGTGACCGGTGAGGGCCAGGCCTCGCGGACGAACCACAGCAGGCCGTCCTCGGTGGGGGAGGGCATCGGCAGCGCGCCGCCCCGCTCCTGCCAGACCGAGCGCAGCCAGCCGGTGGCACCGGTGCCGGTGCCGACCAGCACCCCGGAGGAGGCCTGGGCCTCGACAGCACCCCCGTCGCCGTCGAGGCCCAGGCGGTAGCGGGCGGTCTGGTGGCCCGGCGTGCCGAGGTAGATCTCGTTGAGCGCCACCAGCCGCTGGGTGTCGTCGGCGACGGCCTCGACCATGGTGAGGTCGTCCACCACGGACCCCGCGGTCCCGGCCGCCGGCAGCAGCTTGGCCGCGTCCGCCGGGCGGTGCCGCACCAGCACTCCCGGATTGCGCCCGGGGTCGGTGTCGATGCCGACGACCGGCTGGCCCGTCAGGTACTTGGCGGCGTTCGCCACCAGCCCGTCCTGGCCGACCACGACCACCACGTCCTCCGGGGCGAACAGGAACCGGTCCAGGTCGGCGCGCTCCACCCGGGCCTGGCGCCAGGTCAGCGGCACCGCGGCGGCCACCTCGGCCAGGGCGCCCCGGGCCCTGCGGTGGCGTTCGGCGACCTCCTCGATGTCCCGGCCCCGGGAGGCGAGGAAGAAGGCGGCCTGGCCGTGCGTGCCGTGCCGGGCCACCAGCTCCTCGTACTCGGTGGTGCGGTGGACCAAGACGGCCCGCCGGGCCAGGCTCACCGGGCGCCCTCGGCGTCGCCGCCGAGCTTCGCCAGCAGCCCGGTCAGCACGTCGGGGGAGACGGTCACGCTGTCGATCCGCGGCAGGTTCTCGGCGAGCCGGGTCGCGGTGAGCGCCCGCAGGGTCGTCGTCCCGTCGACCCCGGCCTCGGTGTGCACCCGCAGCCAGGCCGCCTGTGCCTGCGCCCGCGCCTCCCCGACCTCGCGCGCCGCCTCGGCCTCCGCGCGGGCGAGCTGCTGGGAGCGTGCCGCCTCCGCCTCGGCGAGCTTCAGCGTCCGGGCGGCCTCGGCCTCGGCGAGCCCCACTGAGCGGGTGGCCTCGGCCTCGGCGAGCTTCACGGACCGCGCCGCCTCCGCCTCCGCCAGCTTCACCGACCGGGCCGCCTCCGCCTCGGCGCGCACCGCGTCCGCGGCCGCCTGCTCCTCGGCCTCGCGGCGCGCGTTGGTGCCGCGCTGCTCGACCAGCTGCTCCTCGCGGCGGGCCAGCTCGATCCGGCTGGCCAGCTCGTTCTCGGCGATGGTGCGCTCCCGCTCGACCGCCACGGCCCGTCGTTCGTAGGTGGCGCGGTCGGCCTCCTGCTGGATCTGCTCCCGGGCCGGGGTGCGCAGCGCCCGCTCCACCTCCGGCTCGGGCCGCAGCGCCATCACGCGGACGGCGACCACCTCGATGCCGGTGGCCGGCAGCCGGGGCTCGGCGCCCAGGCCGGCCGCGACCCGTTCGCGCACCGCCGCCACCCCGTCCACCAGCGCCGCCGCCAGGGGCGTGCGTGCCAGGACGTCCAGCGCGTGCTGCTGGGCCGTCTCGGTCAGCAGGGTGCCGAGCTGGTCCAGCGGGGTGCCCCGCCAGGCGCCCGTGTCCGGGTCGATCGAGAAGTCCAGGCGGGCGGCGGCGACGGCCGGGTCCGCGATCCGGTAGGTGACCGTCGCCTGCACCGAGACGTCCTGGAAGTCGGAGGTGCGGGCGTGGAAGGTCATCGCCAGCTCCCGGTCGTCGACCGGTACCTCGGAGAGCGCGGCCGTCAGCGGGCGGAACCAGAAGCTGAGTCCGGTCCCGTCGTGGACCAGCGCGCCGGAGCGGTGGTGCCGTATGTGCGCCGTGGGCGCCCCGCGCAGATGGCGCCAGCCCAGGCGCCGGGTGATGTCGGCCATGGATCCCCTCGCTTTTCGTCATGACGACGATAATCGGGACGACCTTTCTCGTCAAGAGGACGAAAACAGGAAGTGGCAGAAACGGTCGATGGGAGCGTGAAGGCGGTCGTCCGCGGCCAGGATGGAGGCATGGCATACCACGTCCACTCCGAGGCCGGGCGACTGCGCCGCGTGATCCTGCACCGGCCCGACCTGGAGCTCAAAAGGCTCACGCCCAGCAACAAGGACGCCCTCCTCTTCGACGACGTGCTGTGGGTGCGCCGGGCGCGCGCCGAGCACGACGGGTTCGCGGACGTCCTGCGTGACCGGGGGGTCGCCGTCCACCTCTTCGGCGACCTGCTCACCGAGACCCTGGACGTCCCGGAGGCGCGCTCCCTCGTCCTCGACCGGGTCTTCGACGAGAAGGAGTACGGCCCGCTCGCCACCGACCACCTGCGCGCCGCCTTCGAGACGCTGCCGGCGCGCGAACTGGCCGAGGCCCTGGTGGGCGGCATGACCAAGCGCGAGTTCCTGGAGGCGCACGCGGAGCCGACCTCCGTGCGGTTCCACGTGATGGACCTCGACGACTTCCTGCTCGGTCCGCTGCCCAACCACCTCTTCACCCGGGACACCTCCGCCTGGATCTACGACGGTGTCGCCATCAACGCCATGCGCCGGCCCGCCCGGCAGCGGGAGGCCGTGCACTTCGAGGCGATCTACCGGCACCACCCGCTGTTCCGCGACGAGACGTTCCGGGTCTGGTCCCGGGGGCAGGCCGACTACCCCTCCACCATCGAGGGCGGCGACGTCCTGGTGATCGGCAACGGCGCCGTCCTCATCGGGATGAGCGAGCGCACCACCCCGCAGGCCGTGGAGATGCTGGCGCACAAGCTGTTCGCGGCGGGCTCCGCGTCCACGATCGTCGCGCTCGACATGCCCAAGCGGCGGGCCTTCATGCACCTCGACACCGTGATGACCATGGTCGACGGCGACACCTTCACCCAGTACGCCGGGCTCGGCATGCTGCGCTCGTACACCATCGAGCCGGGCGCGGGCGAGCAGGAGCTGAAGGTGACGGACCACCCGCCGGAGCACATGCACCGCGCGATCGCCGCCGCGCTGGGACTGGGCGAGATCCGGGTGCTGACCGCCACCCAGGACGTGCACGCGGCCGAGCGCGAGCAGTGGGACGACGGCTGCAACGTGCTCGCCGTGGAGCCCGGTGTCGTCGTCGCCTACGAGCGCAACTCCACCACCAACACCCACCTGCGCAAACAGGGCATCGAGGTGATCGAGATCCCCGGCAGCGAGCTGGGCCGGGGCAGGGGCGGCCCGCGCTGCATGAGCTGCCCCGTCGAGCGCGAGGCGGTGTGACCGACCGGACGCAACCGGACCGCATATAAATGCCATCGGTCGTATAGAATTCCAGGGTCCCCGGTCCTCTCACCTTTGGAGCGCCCCCATGGCGACCGTCCCGACCGCCCTCGCCGGCCGTCACTTCCTCAAGGAGCTGGACTTCACCGAGGAGGAGTTCCGCGGTCTGGTCGAGCTGGCCGCCGAGCTGAAGGCCGCCAAGAAGGCCGGGACCGAGACGCAGTACCTGCGCGGCCGCAACATCGCGCTGATCTTCGAGAAGACCTCGACGCGTACCCGCTGCGCGTTCGAGGTCGCCGCCGCCGACCAGGGCGCCCACACGACCTACCTCGACCCCTCGGGCTCGCAGATCGGCCACAAGGAGTCGGTGCGGGACACCGCCCGGGTCCTCGGCCGGATGTTCGACGCCATCGAGTACCGGGGCGACAGCCAGGCCGGGGTCGAGGAGCTGGCCGCGCACGCCGGCGTGCCCGTCTACAACGGGCTGACCGACGACTGGCACCCCACCCAGATGCTCGCCGACGTGCTCACCATGACCGAGCACGGCACCCGGCCGCTGACGGAGACCGCCTTCGCCTACCTCGGCGACGCCCGCTTCAACATGGGCAACTCCTACCTGGTCACCGGCGCGCTGCTCGGGATGGACGTGCGGATCGTCGCGCCGAAGTCCTACTGGCCGGCCCAGGAGATCGTCGACCGCGCCCGGGAGCTGGCCGAGTCCTCCGGCGCCCGGATCACGCTCACCGAGGACGTCGCCGAGGGCGTCGCGGGAGCCGACTTCGTCGCCACCGACGTCTGGGTCTCGATGGGCGAGCCCAAGACGGTGTGGGACGAGCGGATCACCGCCCTCGCCCCGTACGCCGTCACCATGGACGTCCTGCGCGCCACCGGCAACCCGGACGTGAAGTTCCTGCACTGCCTGCCGGCCTTCCACGACCTCGGCACCAAGGTCGGCCGGGAGATCCACGAGAGCCACGGCCTGACCTCGCTGGAGGTCACGGACGAGGTCTTCGAGTCGGCCCACTCCGTCGTCTTCGACGAGGCCGAGAACCGGCTGCACACCATCAAGGCCGTGCTGGTCGCCACCCTCGCCTGAGTCGATTTATCCTGACCGGCGGCCCTCGGACCACCCGTCCGGGGCCGCCGCCGCGACCGGGGAAACCCCCACGGGTCGCCCGCACCACCAGAAACGAGCACCACCCGCATGCCCGCCTCCCGCATCAAGTCCCCGCACCTGCTCGTCGCCGAATCCGGCGCCGACCGCGAGGGCCACGGCCTCAAGCGCACCATGGGCCTCTTCCAGCTCATCTGCTTCGGCGTCGGCGCCATCGTCGGCACCGGCATCTTCGTCGGCCTCTCCGACTCCGTCGCCCAGGCCGGCCCCGCCGTGGTCGTCTCCTTCGTGCTCGCCGCGGTCACCTGCGTCTTCACCGCCCTGTCCTTCGCCGAGCTGGGCGGCGCGATCCCGGTCTCCGGCTCCTCGTACTCCTTCGCCTACGCGGGCCTCGGCGAGTCCACCGCCTTCCTGGTCGGCTGGTGCCTGCTGCTGGAGTACGGCATCTCCATCTCGGCCGTCGCCGTCGGCTGGAGCCAGTACGTCAACGAGCTGCTGCACAGCCTCACCGGCTGGCAGCTCCCGGCCGCCCTCTCCGCCGGCCCCGGCGACCACGGGATCGTGAACCTGCCCGCCGTGATCGTCATCGCCATGGCGTCCGTGCTGCTGGTGCGCGGTGTGCGGGAGAGCGCCGGGGCGACCGCCGCCATGGCCGCCGTGAAGCTGGTCATCCTGCTGGCCTTCTGCGCCATCGGCTACAGCGCCTTCAAGCACGGCAACCTCACCCCGTTCTCCCCGGCCGGCCTCGGCGGCATCGGCGCGGGCACCACCGCAGCGTTCTTCTCCTACATCGGTTTCGACGCCATCACCACGGCCGGCGAGGAGGCGAAGAACCCGCGCCGGGACATCCCCGTCGCCATCCTCGTCTGCATGGGCCTGGTCACCCTGCTGTACTGCGCGGTCGCGCTCGCCGCGATCGGCGCCATCGGCGGCCACCAGGTCGCCGACCGGCCCGCCGCGCTGTCGTACGTCGTCAACCAGGTCACCGGCTCCGCCGTCGGCGGCGGAGTGATCGCCTTCGGCGCGGTCGTCGCCATCGCCTCCGTCGTGCTCGCCGTGATGTACGGCCAGACCCGCATCCTGATGTCGATGTCCCGGGACGGCCTGATCCCGCGCGTCTTCGAGAAGG
This sequence comes from Streptomyces collinus Tu 365, assembly GCF_000444875.1. Classification (NCBI taxonomy): domain Bacteria; kingdom Bacillati; phylum Actinomycetota; class Actinomycetes; order Kitasatosporales; family Streptomycetaceae; genus Streptomyces; species Streptomyces collinus. The sequence goes on from NC_021985.1 coordinate 6,417,885, forward strand.
TCTCCCCGAAGACCTCCACCCCGGTGGCCGGCACGCTGATCGTCGCCGTCGTCTTCGCCGTCCCGGCGGCCTTCGCCTCGCTCGACGCCGTGATGAACCTGTGCACCATCGGCACGCTCGCCGTCATGGCCGTCGTCAACATCACCGTGATCGCCCTGCGCCGCCGCGAGCCGGGTCTCGACCGCAGCTTCCGGGTGCCGTTCTATCCCGTGGGCCCGCTGCTGGGCGTCGGCTTCTGCCTGTACCTGATGTACGAGACCGGCTGGCGGACCTGGATCCAGTTCGCGCTGTTCCTCGTGGCCGGCCTGGTCGTGTACCTCGCCTACGGGCGCCGGCACTCCACGCTCGCGCGGCCGGTCCCCGCGGTCACGCCGGCCGCCGCTGAGCGGGAACCACAGGCAGTCTGAACCACACCGCCTTGCCCGACGGGGTGGGGCGGTGACCGCAGGACGAACTGAGGGCGCGGATCAGCAGCAGGCCGCGCCCGCCCTCCTGCCAGACGTCGGGCTCCTCGATCACCGGGCGGGTCAGATGACCGGGCGGCGCCGGGTCCGGGTCGTGCACCTCGACCTGGCAGCCGCTCGGCAGCAGCTCCACCACCAGCTCTATCGGGCCGCGGCCCGCCGTGTGCTCCACCGCGTTGGCCACCAGCTCCGCCGTCAGCAGCTCGGCGGTGTCGCTGTCGGCCGGGTGCTCCACCTCGGCGATGGCCGTACGCACCAGGGCACGGGCCACCGGCACCGCGGCGGCGGTGTGCGGCAGCGCGATGCGCCAGGAGGCCGGTCCGGCGGGGCGTTCGTGCAAGGCGAGTCCGTTCATGGAGCAGGCTGTCCTGCTTTCGACTAGGGAATGGTACGGGCCCGGCCCCACGGGACGGCCGCCGGGCGCCGCTCGGGACCACCGGCCCCGGTACCGGGCGGCCTACCCCACGAGGAACCGCAGGACTCGGTGAAGGCCCTCGCCGAAGACCGCAACGTCCTGCACCCGGGGCGCATCGCCAGGGCGGCCCGTCAGCTCGGCCCGATCCCGAACGCGCAGGGCTTCCGCAATCCGAAGCACCGTCTCAAGACCGGGCGCGCTCACTCAGCGGCCCCATCTGATCCGACAGGGCGGGATAGTCGTTGTAACCGGCGGCCCCGCCCACATACATGAAGTACCGGTCCCGAACCGGGTTGAGGGGTGCGTCGAGGCGCAGCCGGGTGACGAGGTCCGGGTTGGCGAGGAAGGGTCGGCCGAGCGCCACCAGGTCGGCGCCGGCCGCCAGCATTTCCCGCGTGGCCCGTGTGACGGCCTGTGTGGAAAGGTCGGTCAGGTCTGGGTTGCCGATCAGGACGCCGGACCAGTCGGTCCGGATCCGCCGGTACCAGCCGGTTGCCGGGTCGGAGCGCACCAGGTGCAGATAGGCGAGGTCCAGCCCCTTCAGGCGGTCCAGGAGCGTGGCGTAGAGGCCGTCGGTGTCTTCCTCCACGACGCCGTTGACCGTGCTCGCGGGGGAGATGCGGATGCCCACCCGGTCCGCTCCGATCGCGTCGGCTGCCGCCTCGGCCACTTCCGCCGCGAACCGCACCCGCCGCGCGGCGGAGCCGCCGTAGCCGTCGGTGCGGAGGTTGGTGTTGTCCGCGAGGAACTGGTGCAGCAGCATGCCGTTGGCCGAGTGCACCTCCACACCCTCGAAGCCTGCGTCGACGGCCCGGCGTGCGGCGGCGGCGAAGTCGGCGATCGTGTCCCGGATGTCCTCTGTCGTCATCGCGCGTGGGACGGCTGCCTGCAGGTGGCCCTGCGGTGTGAAGATCCTCTCCGGCAGCGGGACGGGGGAGGGTGAGAGGGGCGTGAGGCCGGTGGTCGCCGGGTGGCTGACCCGGCCCCCGTGTTGGAGCTGCAGGAACATCTGTCCGCCGGCTGCCCGCACCGCGTCGGTGACCCGCCGCCAGCCGGCAGCGTGCCGGCCGGTGTGGATCGCGGGGATGTCGGGGTACGTCTGTCCGGCCGGGTTGGGCGTCGAGCCCTCGGCGATGATCAGTCCGGCCGCGGCGCGCTGTGCGTAGTGGGTGACCATCAGGTCCGTAGGGGTGCCGTCGGCCTCCGCGCGGTTCCGGCTCAGCGGGGCCATCACGAGGTGGTGGGGCAGGGCGAGCCGGCCGAGCCGGGCGGGGGCCAGGAAGTCCGTTGTCCGCGTCATGCCGGCACGGTAGAACTTGACACCGATGTGAGGTTCAAGCCCACTTCCCAGCGGAGGCGGACATGCGAATCGGCGAACTGGCCCGGCGCACCGGCGTGAGCGAGCGGTCGCTGCGCTACTACGAGACACAGGGACTGCTCACCGCCGAGCGCACCCCCGGCGGCCACCGCGACTACCCGGAATGGGCCGTCGACCGGGTCATCCGGATCCAGGAACTGTACGCGGCCGGGCTGCACAGCGGGAAGATCCGACAACTGCTGCCCTGCATGCGCGACCGGGACGGCGGGCCCTCCGCGATCGCCACCGGACGCCTGGTGCGGGACCTGACCGCCGAGCGGGACCGGATCGACCGCATGATCGCTGACCTGCGCCGCTCCCGGGAGACCCTGGACGAGGTCATCCGCACGGCCCAGGACGCCTGACCGGCCGCCGTCTTGGCCTTCGACAAGCGTCGCTCTCACCCCCCCCGTAGGGGCGTACAGACAGCCGCTCGGACCCCTGACGTGCCGGAGCAGCCAGACGCTGACAGTTGGACCGCTGAGGCCCTGGCACGCGAACCGGCGCAAGGCAGACGCTGACGACAGGCGGTGACCACCGGCAGCCGAATCCGCCGGCCTGCTCGACGGGCTGAGCGTGCGCGCGTGGGGCAACGCGGAGTTCCTCGCCCTGGTCCCACGAGACAGCCGCGCCGGTCGCAGCGCCCTGAACAAGCACGTACGAAGTTCCTCCGCGCCCGCGTACAACCCTTCGGCCCCCTTACCGGTCCCTTGTTCGCGGACCCCACGCGGCACCCGAGGAATCTCTCGATGAACGACGTGGCGTCCCCACACACCACCGGCCACACACCCTCGCTCGGCGCACAGCTCGCCGCCGACTGAGGCCACCGCCTCCGCGACTCACGAGGAGCCCCACCACCCATGCCCGTCCGCACAACGGCCACGCTCGCCACCTTCCTGGCAGCGGGCCTCGTCCCCCTCACTCTGCCCGCCGCCTCGGCGAGCGCCGCACCCGCGAAGTACGGCGACGACTTCAACGGCGACGGCTACCGCGACTACGCGTACGCGAGCTTCAGCGCCAGAGGGGGCGGCGGGGTCACCGTGGTGTACGGGACTGCCACCGGACCCGGCACCTCGAAGCAGCGCATCACCCAGTCGAGCCCCGGCGTGCCCGGCACCGACGAGGCCGATGACATGTTCGGCGAGGTCCGTGCCGCCGCGGACTTCGACGGCGACGGATACGGCGACCTCGCGGTGGCGGCGACCGGCGAGAACGGCTTCCAGGGCGCCGTGACGATTCTCTGGGGCTCCCCCTCCGGCCTGTCCACCGGCACGGCCCTCCCGAACAAGAACCCCGGCCGCAACAACTACATGGGCAAGGATTTGGCGACCGGCGACTTCAACGGGGACGGCAAGCAGGACCTTGCCGTCATCAACGAATCGATGACCTACGTCTACCGCGGCCCGTTCAAGCGCTCCGGCACCACCGGCGCCGTGACCAAGCTCGACAAGACGTCGTCCTTCTACGCCTCGGCCCTGATCTCCGGCAAGGTCGACGGCGACAAGAAGACCGACCTCGCGATCATCGGCGACGTGGTCAGCCCCGAATACACCGCGTCCGACGTCTGGTTCATCAAGGGTGGCGCAACCTCGCTCACCCCGGGCAAGAGCCTCCGCCTGGAGTCCGAGTCCGGCAACGGCGGCAGCGCCGAGCGCGGCGGCGACGGTGTCATCGCCGACTTCAACAAGGACGGCTACGGCGACATCGCCATCGGCACACCCCTCTACTCGAAGCACAAGGGCCGCGTCAGCGTCTGGTACGGCTCGTCCGCCGGCCCGTCCCGAAGCACCCGCCTCACCCAGGCGACCAGTGGGGTCGCCGGGACCCCCGAGAACCGGGACGAATTCGGCTCATCCATTGCGGCGGGTGACGTCAACGGCGACGGCTACGCGGATCTCGCAGTCGGCGTGCCGGGCGAAGAGATCGACGGCCAGGACTACGCGGGCGGCGTGCACGTCTTCAAGGGGCGGGCGGGCGGCCTGTCCGGAGCCGGTTCGCAGTGGTTCGCCCGCAACACCCCTGGCGTCCCGGGTCCGTTGATGGCCGACGACCAGTTCGGTGGCCTGGTACGGCTGCGCGACACGGACGATGACGGAACGGCCGACCTGTACGTGAGCGGTGTCGGCTCTCTGCGGCTGCCCGGCTCAGCCAGCGGCATCACGACGGCGGGCGCGACGGACTACAACACGATGCCCATCGACGGCTTCCTGGAATGACTCCTCAGGACAAGTGGGAGCGCGGCGGCGTCCAGGGCGTCGGCCGCCTCCTGCAAGGCGGCTGTCAATGGCACCAGCTGACCGGGCTCAGCGGCTGATCGGTTCGCGGGAGGACCAGACGGGGTCGGTCACGTCGGGGCGCGGCACGTCCTTGCCGTAGTAGCTCTGTCCGCGCGTCCGAGTCGCCGGCGCCTTGACCTCGGGCGTGCGGACGCAGGCGGTCTGCACGTCGAGGGAGAACTGCCCTTCCCCGCCGACAACGGGCCCGGTCCGTGGTCCGGGGCATCATGTGTCCAGTCGAGCGGGGGCCCAACCGCGCGTGCCAGATGTGTGCCTTCCTCACGGAGACCTCGTGGACGGGGTCCGTACAACCTGAATTGCGGGCCTGAAACGGTTCTTGACGCCGATCCACCGTTTTTCTGTTGTCTCCGTGAGCCTCGGGCGGTCTCCGTTCCGACAGCCGATCCCTGCGTGGAGGAACACACCCACATGATCGAGAACCATCGGAGAGGGCCTGATCCCGGCTTGGTCACGGCCGCCCGCGCGGGTGACGGACGGGCCCGGGAGGAACTGGTGGGCCGTTGCCTGCCGTTGGTCTACAACATCGTCGGCCGCGCCCTGAACGGGCATGCCGACGTCGACGACGTCGTACAGGAGACGCTGTTGCGCATGGTGCGCGGGCTGCCGAAGCTGCGGGATCCGTCCGCGTTCCGGTCCTGGCTGGTGGCGATTACGATCCGGCAGGTACGGAACCGCGAGCAGTCGCGGGCCATGGACCGCGACCGCAGGACGCACCTGGACGACGCGGAGACGATCACCGATCCCACCCTCGACTTCGCCGGGCTGACCATCCTGCGGCTGGGACTGACCGAGCAGCGCCGTGAGGTCGCCGAGGCGACGCGCTGGCTCGATGCGGAGGACCAGGAACTGCTGTCCCTGTGGTGGCTGGAGGAGACCGGCGAGCTGGAGCGCGCGGACCTCGCCGGTGCGCTGGGGCTGTCCGACCGGCACACGGCGGTACGGGTGCAGCGGATGAAGAAGCAGATGGAGATATCGCGGGGCGTGGTGCGGGCGCTGGGCGCCGAGCCGCGCTGTGCGGAGCTGGACCAGATCGCCGCGCCGTGGGACGGCACGCCGAGTTCGCTGTGGCGCAAGCGGTTCGCCCGTCATCTGCGCGGCTGTGGGGTGTGCGGGGGCCTGGAGCGGGGGCTGCTGCCGATGGAACGGCTGCTGGGCGGGCTGCCGCTGGTGGCCGTGCCGACCAGTCTCGATCCGGCGCGGGTGCTCGCCCATGTGTGGACGGCGGCGACCCCGCCGTCCTCGGGGTCCGGGGGGTCTTCCGGCTCGGGGAGCGGTGGAGGCCGGGCGCCCGGGCGGGGGCACCGGCGGCTTGCGCGGACGGGCAGGCGGATGGCGGGCAAGCAGGCCGTCGTCGGCGGCTCGGCGGCGGTCGCGGCCGTCGCGGTGGCCGCGCTGGTCGCCACCCGGCTGACGGCGGGGCCGTCCGCGCCGGCCGCGGCGACGGTTCCGCCGCCCACACCGATGGCCGTCACCTCGTCCAGTGCCCCGCCGAGCCCCGGCCCCAGCCCCAGTCCCAGCCCCAGCCCCAGTCCCAGTAAATCCCCTTCACCGTCGGCAAAGGCGTCAGTGAAGAGGAGTCCTACGCAGCAGTCCGCGACCCCCGTGCAGATCGCGTCCGGCGTGAAAAAGGGTGTCGGGGTGTGGACGTTCAACGGGGTGAGCCAGGCGCTCGCCGCAAGCGGGGCGAGGTGGTACTACACCTGGAACACCCAGCACCAGGGCGTGACGACTGCGAAGTCGGCTTCGTTCGTGCCGATGATCTGGGGCGCCTCGTCCGTCACCGACGCGGCGCTGGCGCAGGCCCGGGCCGCGGGGCCGTACCTGCTGGCCTTCAACGAACCCGACTTCGCGCAGCAGTCGAACATGTCGGTCGACCAGGCGCTGCGGCTGTGGCCGAAGCTGATGGAGGCTGGGAAGATCCTGGGCAGCCCCGCGGTCGCGACGGGCGCGGGAACGCCCGGCGGCTGGCTTGACCGGTTCATGGCCGGGGCGGCGGAGAGGGGGTACCGGGTCGACTTCATCACTCTGCACTGGTACGGCGGTGACTTCCGCACCCCGCATGCGGTCGAGCAGCTGAAGTCGTACCTGACGTCGGTGTACGCGCGCTATCACAAGCCGATCTGGCTGACCGAGTACGCGCTGATCGACTTCTCGCAGGGGACGCGGTTCCCCTCCGCCGCACAGCAGGCGGCGTTCGTCACGGCGTCCACGAAGATGCTGGACCGCATGCCCTACGTGCATCGTTACGCGTGGTTCGGGCTGGGTGCGGACCCGTCGAAACCGAGCAGCGGGCTGTTCACGGACGGTACGACGGCCACGGCGGCGGGCCGGGCCTTCCAGGCGGCGCGCTGAGCTGAGGGGGCCGTGCGGCGGTTGCGCCGGCACCGGCCCCCTCGGGCTATGGGCTGACGCCCCATGACTGCATGTGCCAGGCGGCAATGACGATCTTGTGCATGACCGCGACCAGTGCGCGTTCCCGCACGCCGAGCCCGTCACGGACCCGGGAGGCGAGGGCGACGGCCTCCTTGGCCTCGACGGTGTCCGTCAAGCCCGACGCGGAGGTGCCGAGTTGTCGTCGGCCGCCATCGCTGAACTCGACGCATACGGGTCGAAGACGGCATCGCGCATCCTGCTGCGTTGCCCCAGCAGGCGGGTCTGTTCCTTCTTCAGCGTGGCGAATCCTTGGCGCGCATAGGCGGCGAGCTCCTCGCTGGGGAACGACACCACCGAGAGGTGGTGGTCGTGGTTTCCCTGTGCCCACCGGGCAGCTGTGATCTCGTAGCCCGAGACATGCGCACACAGGTGAAGCAGAAGCGGCGGCATGTCTGGTTCGCTCAACAGGTCCGCGTGTTTGATGACCAGGTCGCGCATGGCCTGGATGTTGGGGAGAAAGACGGTGGTCACCCACAGCCGCCATTCGGTGAGCTCTTCCGGGGTGGGCGGGATCTCGTGATCGAACGGCGACGTTCCGCCGGGGCGAGCATGACGTCCCACGAACGCGTCGAAAGTGCGTCTGTTGGCTTCCGTGAGGGCGAACAGAGGCCCATAGAGGTCGCTGAGCTGGCGATTCACGCGAGCGAGCCGTTCTTGCCGTTGCGTCAGGCGCAAACCGTTGAGGTAAGTGACGACATAGCCGACGAACGCCAGCCCGATGGTGACGACCATTGCGATCATGAGGGGCGATGCTAGTGCTGTGACCGCACAGGTTCACCGGGTTCGGCCTTGTCCTAGGATCCTCTGGCCATGGGGGGATCTTTTCGTGACCGGCAGCGCCTGACTCGTGCCGTTGCTGTGGCGCTGGCCGTAGTGGCCGTGATCGTGTTACTGGGCGTCGTGCTCCTGGTTCTTCCGGGGCTGATGGTCGACCACGACCTCGCAGGTGGCCACCTCGCTGCAGCGGACCGGCTGAACGCGGTGAACAACGTGCGCACCACCCTTCTGCAGACGGTTGGCGGTGCGGTCGTCCTGTTCGGCGCCTGTGCCACATGGCGGCAGCTGCGCGTCAGCCAAGACGGGCTGAACGCAACCCGAGAGGGGAACATCACCGATCGCTTCAGCCGGGCCGTGGACCAGCTCGGCAGTGACAAGCTGGACGTGCGGATCGGAGGCATCTACGCACTGTGGCGCCTTGCAGATCATTCCGACCGCGACCGCGAGGCGGTCGTCTCCATCATGGCGGCGTATCTGCGGACACACCTTCCCTGGCCGCCGCAGGAACCCACAGTTCCGGCGGCGGACGCGTCCATTAACTCGGTGCCCCCGCTGGAGACCCGCGCCGCGGACGCCCAGACGGCGCTGACCTGCCTCGGGGTCCTGTACCAGGAACGCCGTCCGGAGTGGCTCAACGTCAGCTCGACCGATCTCCGCCGAGCCGACTGTGACGGTTTGTGGCTGCACGGAGCCAACTTCGACGGCGCATGCATGGAAGCGGCGAGCGTCTACCAGGTCAACCTGAGCAAGGCATCACTGATCGCCGCCAACCTGCGGCATGCCGAACTCGGCACCTCCATTCTCCACCAGGTCCGCTGTCTGCAAGCCGACTTGCGCGGCGCACGCCTGGTCAAAGCCGACTTGAGGTCGGCGGACTTCACCCGTGCGGACCTGCGGGAGGCGAACCTGCGCAAGACTCGTGCCCAGGGCGCTGTCCTTGCCGGCGCGGACCTGCGGTTGGCCGACCTCCGGGGCTGCGACCTCACCGACGCAGACCTGCAAGGGGCGAGGCTGGAGGGCGCACTGGCGAGCGACCTTACGATCTGGCCAGCCGGCTTCAACGCTCGAACAGCCGGCGTCGTTGTCACCGCGGATCCTGGCATCGAACCGGACAATCTGCTTCCGGCTGCCGCGCTCACGAGGCGAGTCCCGCTGCTGCGATCGGAGCCGCGCCTGTACGGCACGGCGCTCGACATCGACGGCTAGGACATCTCGTTCCCGTGCTGGTGACAGCCACGCGTTGCGGACTGTGACCAGCACGGTCGCCTTGACCCCGTATCTGTGACAGGGAAACAGGTCAACGGGGAGTCAGGAGGCCGCTCACCAGGGCGCGGAGTCCGTCCAGATAGGTGTCCTCGGCGGTCAGCGGGGCCCAGCGGTCCGCGACCTGTGCCAAGCGGGGTAGCTCGCCCGGGTCGAGGTCGGCGAAGACTCGCTCCCGGTAGGTCGCACGGTCATCGTCTGCGCGCCGCCGGGACGCTGTCGCCCGGATCATGATCTCTCCAGCGGTGTAGTACCAGATCGCACGGTAACCGTGCACAGCCTGATCGAGGGACATTCCGCATTCGACCAGGCCGTCGACTATCTGCTCGACGAACCACAGCGCGGTTGCGGACATCAGGTCATCGGCGGTCAGCACCTCCACGATCCAGGGACAGGCGGCGAGCGCCTCATGGATCGCGGCGGCGGCAACGACGAACATGGTGCGGCTGCAGGCAGGCACCGCCGTGATCGTTCCCCGTGGCCGGTGGCACCGCCTGGAGCTGGACGCCCCCAGCAACCTGATGTCGGTCACCCTCCGCCACGGCACCCGCCTCGAAAGGCGCACTGACACTCGCTGAGCGACATGTGGCCCGGCGGTCGCGCTGCCGGGCCACCACCGGTGACGCCCGTCACCGGACGGGACCGCACCCGCCACGTTGTCGCGCCATCGTGACGACGGTCACGAACGAGTGATAGCTTTTCCGGGTAGCGCACGCGTGAGGCACCGCCCCCCTAGGAGGCCGCACGTCATGAGTCCCTTCACCGGCTCCGCCGCCCGCACCCGCGACTGGGAGCACCTGCGGGTCCAGATCGCCGACGGGGTCGCCACCGTCACCCTCGACCGGCCCGCCAAGCTCAACGCCCTCACCTTCGGCGCCTACGCCGACCTGCGCGACCTGCTCGCCGAGCTGTCCCGGGAGCGCGCGGTGCGCGCCCTGGTGCTCGCGGGCGAGGGCCGGGGCTTCTGCTCCGGCGGCGACGTGGACGAGATCATCGGCGCCACCCTGGCCATGGACACCGCCCAGCTCCTCGACTTCAACCGGATGACCGGACAGGTCGTACGGGCGGTGCGGGAGTGCCCGTTCCCGGTGATCGCCGCCGTGCACGGGGTGGCGGCCGGGGCCGGCGCCGTCCTGGCGCTCGCGGCCGACTTCCGGGTCGCCGACCCCTCCGCCCGGTTCGCCTTCCTCTTCACCCGGGTCGGCCTGTCCGGCGGCGACATGGGCGCGGCCTATCTGCTGCCCCGCGTCGTCGGCCTCGGCCACGCCACCCGGCTGCTGATGCTGGGCGAGCCGGTCCGCGCGCCCGAGGCCGAGCGCATCGGCCTGATCAGCCTGCTCACCGAGGAGGGCGGGGCCGACGAGGCCGCCGCCGCGCTCGCCCGCCGGCTGGCCGACGGCCCCGCCCTGGCGCACGCGCAGACGAAGGCGCTGCTGACGGCGGAACTCGACATGCCGCTGGCGGCCTCCGTGGAACTGGACGCCTCGACCCAGGCCCTGCTGATGAACGGCGAGGACTACGCGGAGTTCCACGCCGCGTTCCGGGAGAAGCGGCCCCCCAAGTGGCGGGGGCGGTGACCGTGCGGCGCATCGCGGTCATCGGCGGCGGCCCCGGCGGTCTCTACGCGGCCGCCCTGCTGAAGCGGCTCGACCCCGCGCGGCAGATCACCGTCTGGGAACGCAACGCCCCGGACGAGACCTTCGGCTTCGGCGTGGTGCTCTCCGACGAGACCCTCGGCGGCATCGAGCACGCCGACCCGGTCGTCTACGAGGCCCTGAAGAAGGAGTTCGTCCGCTGGGACGACATCGACATCGTGCACCGCGGAGTGCGCCACCGCTCCGGCGGTCACGGGTTCGCCGCGCTCGGCCGCCGCCGGCTGCTGCGGGTCCTGCACGAGCGCTGCCGCTCGCTCGGCGTGGAGCTGCGCTTCGCCACCGAGGCGCCGCCCCTCGACGAGCTCCGCGCGGAGCACGACCTGGTCGTCGCCGCCGACGGCGTGCGCAGCACCACCCGCGCGGCCCTCGCCGACGCCTTCCGCCCCCGGGTGAGCGAGCACCGCTGCCGGTACATCTGGCTGGCCGCCGACTTCGCCTTCGACGCCTTCCGCTTCGAGATCGCCGAGACCGAGCACGGCGTCGTGCAACTGCACGGCTACCCCTTCGCGGCCGACGCCTCCACCGTCATCGTCGAGATGCGCGAGGAGGTCTGGCGGGCGGCGGGACTCGACCGGGCCGGGCCGCAGGAGTCCGTGGAGCGCTGCGCCAAGATCTTCGCCGACGCCCTCGGCGGACGGCCGCTGCGCTCGAACAACTCGGCCTGGACCACCTTCCGCACGGTCGTCACCGAGCACTGGTCGCACGACGGCGTCGTCCTGCTCGGCGACGCCGCCCACACCGCCCACTTCTCCATCGGCTCCGGCACCAAGCTCGCCGTGGAGGACGCCCTGGCCCTCGCCGCGTGCCTGGCGGAGCAGCCCGACGTGCCCGCCGCCCTGGCCGCCTACGAGGAGGAACGCCGGCCCGTCGTCGCCTCCACCCAGCGGGCCGCCCGGGCCAGCCTGGAGTGGTTCGAGGACCTGGGCCGCTACCTCGACCAGCCGCCCCGCCAGTTCGCCTTCAACCTGCTCACCCGCAGCCGCCGGGTCACCCACGACAACCTCCGGCTGCGCGACGCCCACTTCACCGAGGCCGTCGAGCGCGAGTTCGGCTGCCCGCCGGGCACACCCCCGATGTTCACCCCGTTCCGGCTGCACGGCCTGACCCTGCGCAACCGGGTCGTCGTGTCACCCATGGACCTGTACTCCGCGGTCGACGGCGTCCCCGGCGACTTCCACCTCGTCCACCTCGGCGCCCGCGCCCTCGGCGGGGCCGGCCTGGTGATGACCGAGATGGTGTGCGTCAGCGAGGAGGGGCGCATCACCCCGGGCTGCACCGGCCTCTACACCGCGCGCCAGGGCGAGGCGTGGCGGCGGATCACCGACTTCGTGCACAGTCAGGCGCCCGGCACGGCGATCGGCGTGCAACTCGGCCACTCCGGGCGCAAGGGCTCCACCCGGCTCATGTGGGAGGGCATGGACGAACCGCTGCCCGAGGGCAACTGGCCGCTGGTGGCGGCCTCCCCGCTGCCCTACCGGCCGGACGGCCAGGTCCCGCGCGAGCTGTCCCGGGCCCAGCTCACCGACATCCGGGAGCAGTTCGCCTCGGCCGCCTGGCGAGCCGCCCGGGCCGGCTTCGACCTGCTCGAACTGCACTGCGCGCACGGCTACCTGCTCTCCGGCTTCCTCTCGCCGCTCACCAACCTGCGCACCGACGCCTACGGCGGCTCGCTGGACAGGCGGCTGCGGTTCCCGCTGGAGGTCTTCGACGCGGTGCGCGGTGTGTGGCCGGACGACCGCCCCATGACCGTACGCGTCTCGGCCACCGACTGGGCCGAGGGCGGCACCACCGCCGAGGAGGCGGTCGCGATCGCCCGGGCCTTCGCCGCGCACGGCGCCGACGCGATCGACGTCTCCACCGGCCAGGTCGTGGCCGGGGAACGACCGGAGTTCGGGCGGTCGTACCAGACGCCGTTCGCCGACCGCATCCGGCACGAGGTCCGCGTCCCGGTGATCGCCGTCGGCGCGATCTCCTCCTGGGACGACGTCAACTCCCTGATCCTGGCCGGGCGCACCGACCTGTGCGCCCTGGCCCGCCCGCACCTGTACGACCCGCACTGGACCCTGCACGCGGCGGCCGAGCAGGGCTACCAGGGCCCCGGCGTGGTCTGGCCCGCGCCCTACCGGGCGGGCAGCAGGCGCCCCCAGACCGGCCGCACGGACGCGCCGAGGCCGCGGCTGGCGCTCGACCCGGTCACAGCCCTTCCCCCCGACCGCGCGGTTCCCGGTCCGCACGGATCCTGAAGCGGCCCGCGACCGGGCCGCACCAGGCCCCCGCCCGAGCGTTCCGGCGGGGGCCACGGCCGATTCCGGCAGGGGCTACGGCCATGACACGGCGCCGCGGACACGGTCACGGCCCGTCCCCGGGCCCGGCACCCGCGAACGCGGCCCCGGCGTCCCGCAGCCGCTCGTGCAGCCCCCGGAAGACCTCCGCCGAGCGGACGCCCGGCCAGTCGGCCGGCAGCAGGTGGGCGGGCAGGCCCGGGTCGGTGTAGGGGAGGTGGCGCCAGGTGTCGAGGGCGAGGAGGTAGTCGCGGTAGGCGTCCTCGGGCGCGGTGTCCGTGCGCCCCTCCCAGGCGTGCAGCACGGGCGCGTGCGCGTCCAGGAAGTGCTCGTGCTCCTTGGCGATCGCCGCCAGGTCCCACCAGCGGGCGACCGCCTCCGGGGTGGGGGCGAAGCCGAGGTGCTCGCCGCGGAAGAAGTCGACGTACGGGTCGAGGCGCAGCCGTCCCAGGGTGTGCCGGGTCTCCTCGTAGAGGCGTGCCGGGGCGATCCACACCCCGGGCGCCGCCGTGCCGAAGCCGAGGCCGGCCAGCCGGGAGCGCAGCACGTGCCGCTTCTGCCGCTCCGACTCGGGCACCGAGAACACCGCGAGCACCCAGCCCTCGTCCTCGGGCGGCCCGGCCAGATAGATGCGGCGGTCGCCGTCGTCCATCAACTGACGCGCCTCGGGGGACAGTTCGTAGCCGGCCGCCCCGGTCGCGGTGCGCGCGGGCAGCAGCAGGCCGCGGCGTTTGAGCCGGGACACCGAGGAGCGGACGGACGGCGCGTCCACGCCGACCGCGGCCAGGAGCCGGATCAGCTCGGCGACGGGCACCGGACCGGGTGCGAAGCGGCCGTACGCGCCGTAGAGCGTGACGATGAGGGACCTGGGGGCGTGCTGCTCGGACACGTTGATCATTTTAGTTCGTCGACATCACTGCTGGTCACCTCCGGCCCGCAACCGGAACCGCTGGAGCTTGCCGGTGGCCGTGCGGGGCAGCGCGTCCAGGAAGACGAACTCGCGCGGGCACTTGTACGGGGTCAGCTCGCGGGTGAGGAAGGCGCGCAGCGCCTCCGGGTCGCGCGCCGCGCCCTCCCGCAGGACGGTGTACGCCACCGCCACCTGACCGCGGGCCTCGTCGGACCGGCCGACGACGGCCGTCTCGACCACGTCGGGGTGGCGCAGCAGGGCGTCCTCCACCTCGGGGCCGGCGATGTTGTACCCGGCGGAGACGATCATGTCGTCGGCGCGGGCCACGTAGCGGAAGTAGCCGTCGCTCTCCCGGACGTAGGTGTCGCCGGTGACGTTCCAGCCGCCGCGCACGTACTCCCGCTGCCGCGGGTCGGCCAGGTAGCGGCAGCCCACCGGGCCGCGGACCGCGAGCAGGCCGGGCTCGCCGTCGGGCACCGGGTCGCCGTGCGCGTCCTGCACGCGCGCCTGCCAGCCCGGCACCGGGACGCCCGTCGTGCCCGGCCTGATCCGCTCGTCGGCCGCCGAGATGAAGATGTGCAGCAGCTCGGTGGCGCCGATGCCGTTGATGACGCGCAGCCCGGTCCGCTCCCGCCAGGCCCGCCAGGTGGCCGCGGGCAGGTTCTCGCCCGCGGACACGCAGCGGCGCAGGGACGAGACGTCGTGGCCGTCCAGCTCGTCGAGCATCGCCCGGTAGGCGGTCGGCGCGGTGAACAGCACCGAGACCCGGTGCTCGGCGATCGCGGGCAGCAGCTGCCGGGGGCCGGCCTGTTCGAGGAGCAGGGCGCTGGCGCCGGCCCGCAGCGGGAAGACCACGAGGCCGCCGAGGCCGAAGGTGAAGCCGAGCGGCGGGCTGCCGGCGAACACGTCGTCCGGCCGGGGGCGCAGCACGTGGGCGGAGAAGGTGTCGGCTGTCGCCAGCACGTCCCGGTGGAAGTGCATGCACCCCTTGGGCCGGCCGGTGGTGCCGGAGGTGAAGGCGATGAGGGCCACGTCGTCGGCGGCCGTGTCCACCGCCGGGTACGGGGTGCCGGGCGCCGGGCGGCGCAGCAGGTCGTCGGGCGCGTCGCCGCCGTACGTCGTGATGCGCAGGCCCGGTATCGCGGCCTTCGCCAGGTCGTCCACGGCCCGCACGTCGCACAGGGCGTGCCGGACCCGGGCGATCTCGCAGATCGTGGCCAGCTCGTGCGGACGCTGCTGGGCCAGCACCGTGACCGCGACCGCGCCCGCCTTCAGCACCGCCAGCCAGCAGGCGGCGAGCCAGGGGCCGGTGGGGCCGCGCAGCAGCACCCGGTTGCCGGGCACCACTCCCAGCTCGCCGGTGAGGACGTGCGCGACGCGGTCCACCCGGGCGCGCAGGTCGCCGTACGTCCAGGCGGGGCCGGCCGGGGTGTGGAAGGCCGGCCGGGCGGGGTCGGTGCCGCCGAGCAGCTCGGCCGCGCAGTTGAGCCGCTCCGGGTAGCGCAGCTCCGGCAGGTCGAAGCACAGCTCGGGCCACTCGTCGGGCGGCGGGAGATGGTCGCGCGCGAAGGTGTCGACGTGGGCCGAGACGTGCATGGCGGTTCGCCCCCTATGCCGTGAGGCGTCGAGACGGGCGTCCTGGTGCGCTCGCGGATCGAGCGTATCGTGTTGGTGACGGCAGTCAACTGTGCGCGATAACCTCACCCGGAGACGGGAAGGTCACGACGGGACCCGTCCCGGAGGGAGGACCGGCAGTGCCCGCATTCTCACTCGAACCGGAACAGACCGCCTGGTGCGCCGAGCTGCGCGCCCTGGCCGCCGAACGGCTGCGCCCGCTCGCCGACAAGGGCGAACCGGGCCGGGTCAACCGGCCGCTCCTGACCGAGCTGGGCCGGCTCGGCCTCCTGGCGCGGCTGTTCGCGTCCGGCGCGCTCGACCTGTGCCTGATGCGGGAGTCGCTGGCCCAGTCCTGCACGGAGGCCGAGACCGCGCTGGCCCTCCAGGGCCTGGGCGCCCACCCGGTGCACGCCCACGGCAGCGCCGCCCAGCGGGAGCGCTGGCTGCCCCGGGTGGCCGACGGCGGCGCGGTGGCCGCGTTCGCGCTCAGCGAGCCGGGCGCCGGCTCCGACGCGGCCGCCCTCGCCCTCGCGGCCGAGCCCGACGGCGGCTCCGGCTGGCGGCTCACCGGCGCCAAGTGCTGGATCTCCAACGCCCCCGAGGCCGACTTCTACACCGTCTTCGCCCGCACCACCCCCGGCGCCGGAGCCCGCGGGGTGACCGCCTTCCTGGTCCCCGCCGACCGGCCGGGCCTGACCGGCTCCGCGCTGGAGATGATCTCGCCGCACCCCATCGGCGCCCTCGACTTCGACGCCGTGCCCGTCACCGCCGAGGACGTGCTCGGCGAACCCGGCCGCGGCTTCGCCGTCGCCATGGGCACCCTCAACCTGTTCCGGCCCAGCGTCGGCGCCTTCGCGGTCGGCATGGCCCAGGCCGCGCTCGACGCCACCCTGCGGCACACCGCCGAACGGGAGGCGTTCGGGGGGCCGTTGATGCGCATGCAGGCGGTGTCCCACCAGGTCGCCGAGATGGCCCTGCGCACGGAGGCGGCCCGGCTGATGGTGTACGCGGCGGCGAGCGCCCACGACGCCGGCGCACCGGACGTCCCCGGGCGCGCCGCCATGGCGAAGCTGCTCGCCACCGAGACCGCGCAGTACGTCGTCGACACCGCCGTCCAGCTGCACGGCGCCCGGGCCCTGCGCCGCGGCCACCTCCTCGAACACCTCTACCGCGAGGTGCGCGCCCCGCGGATCTACGAGGGCGCGAGCGAGGTCCAGCGGGGCATCATCGCCAAGGAGCTGTACGCCACACCCACCCGGGAGGCACGGTGACGACCGAGCGCGTCAACCCGCCCGAACTGTCCCCGCCCGCGGGCTTCTCGCACGCCGTCGTCGCCACCGGCTCCCGCGTGGTGTTCCTCGCGGGCCAGACGGCGCTCGACGGCGACGGAAAGATCACCGGCACCACCCTGCCCGAGCAGTTCGAGAAGGCGCTCACCAGCCTCCTCACCGCCCTGGCCGCGGCCGGCGGCACCCCCGCCGACCTCGCCCGCGTCACCGTCTACGCCACCGACGTCGCCGACTACCGCACCCACGCCCGTCAGCTGGGCCGCATCTGGCGGGAGCGGGCCGGCCGGGACTACCCGGCGATGGCGGTCGTGGAGGTCGTCCGGCTGTGGGACGAGCGTGCGCTGGTGGAACTGGACGGGTTCGCGGTGCTGGCCTGAACCCTCAGGCGGCCACCGCGAGCCGCTCGGCCGGGACCCGCCGGGGCGGGACCACGCTGCCGTCCGGGTGCAGTTCGCCCGAGTCGTCGAAGACGATCGAGCCGTCGCACAGCAGGGCCCAGCCCTGCTCCGGACGGGCGGTCACGAGATGCGGGACACCGGCGCGGACGGCCGTGGACGAGATCGGGCAGGAGCACATGGCGCACCTCCACAGCGGGGTGGGAAGGGCCGGCGGGATCGGCCGCGGCCCGTGCACCGACCATGCCCGCGCCGCGGGCAGGGGGGAACCGTCCGCCAGGAAGCGTGACAACACGCGGACAGCTTCCGGACGGTCCGAAGACGCGCCACCGATGGGGTGACGGTCACGGCGGCCGGCCCGGCCGACCGGTACCAGTGGGACCCCCCCCACATCACGGAACCGGGAGGCATCCCATGCCCGTACGTCACGCCCTCGCCACCGCCCTGGGAGCAGCGGCGCTGCTGTGTGCCGCGGTCGGCCCGGCCGCCGCCGGCACCGGCGAGAGCATCACGGTCGACCCCACCGGCACCGTCGCGCCCGACGGCACCGTCACCCTCTCCGGCACCTACCGCTGCACCGCCGGCACCGGTCCGGTCCTCGTCGGCTCCTCGGTCGGCCAGTCGGACCCCCGGGTCCAGCAGGGCGTCGGCGGCGGCGTCGCGCTGTGCGACGGCGCCGAACACCGCTGGGAGAACTCCGGCGAGGTCGTGCCCGGCTCGGTCGAGGCGGGGCCGGCCCATGTCCAGGCCGCCCTCGTGGAGCTGCGCCCGTCGGGCATCGTGCCGCTGCCCTATTTCCACGCGGTGGCGGAGCGGGACGTCACCCTCGTCCAGGACTGACACGCCCGCCCGGCGGCCCACCCCCGAGGGGCCGGGCCGCCGGGCGCGGGCCGAGGCCGTCAGGAGCGCTGCCAGCTGTGCGGGGCGTGGAAGGCGTGGGGGCGCCAGGAGGTGGTGCCGGGCGAGGAGGGCTCGGCGCCCTGCCCGGCCAGCGCGCTCCGGCTGAGCAGCAGCACCGTCAGGGCGGCCAGCTCCTCGTCGGTGGCCTCGCCGCGCTCGACACGGATCGGGGGAGTGGGGGACGTCACGGACGCGGGGGACGCCGGGGTCGTGGGGGACATCAGGGACATGCGGACCTCCGTCACTGAGGGGGATTGCCGTGCTTGCGCACGGGACGCTCGGCGTGCTTGGTGCGCAGCATCGTCAGCGCGCCGATGAGGACGCGGCGGGTGTCGGCGGGGTCGATGACGTCGTCCACCAGGCCGCGCTCGGCCGCGTAGTAGGGGTGCATCAGCTCGGCCTTGTACTCCTTGACCATCTTCTGCCGCATCGCCTCGGGGTCCTCGGCCTCGGCGATCTGGCGGCGGAAGATGACGTTGGCCGCGCCCTCGGCGCCCATCACGGCGATCTCGTTGGTGGGCCAGGCGTAGGTGAGGTCGGCCCCGATCGACTGGGAGTCCATGACGATGTAGGCACCTCCGTACGCCTTGCGCAGGATCAGCGAGATCCGGGGCACCGTCGCGTCGCAGTAGGCGTACAGGAGCTTCGCGCCGTGGCGGATGATGCCGCCGTGCTCCTGGCCCACGCCCGGCAGGAAGCCGGGCACGTCCAGCAGGGTGACGATCGGGATGCTGAACGCGTCGCACATCTGCACGAAACGGGCCGCCTTCTCCGACGCCTCGATGTCCAGCACACCCGCCAGGGTCTGCGGCTGGTTGGCGACGATCCCGACGACCTGGCCGTCCAGCCGGGCCAGTGCGCAGATGACGTTGCGCGCCCAGCGCTGGTGGACCTCCAGGTACTCGCCGTCGTCGACGATCTCCTCGATCACCCGCGTCATGTCGTACGGCCGGTTCCCGTCGGCGGGCACCAGGTCGGCCAGCGTCTCGCAGCGCCGCTCCGCGGGGTCGTCGCAGGGCACCGAGGGCGGGTTCTCGCGGTTGTTGCGGGGCAGCAGCGACAGGAGGTAGCGCACCTCCTCCAGGCACGTCTCCTCGTCGTCGTACGCGAAGTGGCACACGCCCGAGGTCTCGGCGTGGACGTCGGCGCCGCCCAGGCCGTTCTGGGTGATCTCCTCGCCGGTGACGGCCTTGACCACGTCGGGGCCGGTGATGAACATCTGCGAGGTCTCGCGGACCATGAACACGAAGTCGGTCAGCGCCGGGCTGTAGGCGGCACCGCCGGCGCACGGGCCGAGCATCACCGAGATCTGCGGGATGACGCCGGACGCCGCCGTGTTGCGCCGGAAGATGCCGCCGTAGCCCGCGAGGGCGGTGACGCCCTCCTGGATGCGGGCGCCCGCGCCGTCGTTCAGGGAGACCAGGGGCGCACCGGCCGCGATGGCCATGTCCATGATCTTGTGGATCTTCGCGGCGTGGGCCTCGCCCAGGGCGCCGCCGAAGATCCGGAAGTCATGGGCGTAGACGAAGACGGTACGTCCCTCGACCGTGCCCCAGCCGGTGACGACACCGTCGGTGTACGGCTTCTTCGCCTCCAGGCCGAACCCGGTCGCCCGGTGCCGGCGCAGCGACTCGACCTCCTGGAAGGAGCCCTCGTCGAGGAGCAGGCCGATCCGTTCGCGCACGGTGAGCTTGCCCTTGGCCTTCTGGGCGGCGGTCGCCTTCTCGCTCGGGCCGGCGAGCACCCGCTCGCGTATGCCGGCCAGTTCCTCGACCTGGGACCTCATGTCTCCCCCTGGTTCCCTGAAGTGACGGATTACCGGTCGCCGAGCCGGCGCAGCGCGCTCGCCTGGAGTGCGGCGAACGCCGCCACGACGGCCGCCTGCAGCACGGTCCACACCGTGCCGACGGTGTTCGGGCCGAACCACCCGAAGACGGCGGTGACGACCGAGGCGAGCGCCCACAGCGCGTTGGCCTCGATCACCGCCTTGGTGGCGGTCCCGCCGGGCACCGGCCGGCTCGCCAGCAGGGCCACGAGGGCGCCGTACACGGTGAGGAACGCCCCGATGCCGCGCAGGAGTCCGGAGCCGAGGCCGAGCAGATCGCCCACCGGTCCGGCGGCGAGCAGGTAGATCAGGCCGTTGGCGGCGGTGACGGCCGCGTCCAGCGCGAGGAAGGTCCGTAACGGGCGGGCCGCGGCGGAGCGGGTGAGCGTATGCCGCGCCGCGTGCGCCGGGGTCTGGCTCGTGGTCATGGGGCCTCCGAAAGTAGGGAAGTCTGATTCCACTTGCCCGAAGAGCGTGCCAGGACGGGCTGACCGGCGGCTGACGGAGCGCTTACGCGCCCGGCCGGTCCCTCAGACCGGCTGCAGGCGCATGTCGCCGGTCAGGGCCGGGTCGTGGGAGAGGATCGCGTGCTCGACCCGGCGCAGCGCGGGGGAGGGCTGTATCCCCAGTTCGTCGTCGAGGTGGCGGCGCATCCGGCGGAAGACGTCGAGCGCGTCGGCCTGCCGGCCCGAGCCGTACAGGGCGATCATCAGCTGCTCGCAGAACCGTTCCCGCAACGGGTGGTTGGTGTGGGCCTCGGTCAGTTCGGCGAGCACCGCGGCATGGCGGCCCAGCCGCAGCTCGGCGTCGAAGCGCAGCTCCATGGCGCGCATCCGGTACTCCTCGTAGCGCGCGGCAGCGAGCTGGCACAGCGTCCCGGCGGTGAACCCGCCGAACACCGGACCGCGCCACATGCCCAGCGCGTCGCCCAGCAGCCGCGCGGTGCGGGCCGCGTCGTCCGGCGTCGCGGCCTCGGCCAGCCGCACCGCCCTGATGAACTCGGCCGCGTCCAGCTCGCCCTCGCCGACACCGAGCCGGTAGCCGGAGGGGTGCATGGTCACCCGGGAGGCCGGCCGGTCCGGCTCCAGGTCACGGAGTCTGCGGCGCAGCCGGCTGACGTGGGCCTGGAGCGCGTTGGCCTGGTTGTCGGGGACCGAGTCCCCCCACATCTCCTCCGCCAGGCTCTCCCCGGACACCGGCTGCCCCTCGCTGACCAGCAGCGTCTGCACCAGAGTGCGCTGCAGGTCGCCGGAGACGTCCGCCGGGCCGTGGACGGTGAGTATCTGCAGCGCTCCGAGTACGGAGAACCTCAGCATGCCTTCTCCCCCTTGAACGACAATTCCTGGCGAAGATGTTTCTTTCCCGATTCTTTCCGGGCCCGTGCCACGGTGAAATGCCGGGGCCCCGAACGCGCCGCGCCCCGGCGGGCGCATGATTTCTCATCGGCCCGCCGGGGCGGTTGCTCCGCCGGGACGGGGGGCGGCCGGCGGCTCCTGGGACGTCCGGTCCCGCAGCGTCTTCGGCGCGGCACCGGACGGAAAGAATTCTTGCTCGTGTACTTCCGACCGTGGCGGAGAGGGCAGGATTCGAACCTGCGCAGGCCGTCGCCGGCCCGACCTGAGGCGTGCTCAAGGTCCCCGATCAGCCACTCCGGGCACCTCTCCTCGCTTCCGGCCCGGTTTCCCGTGCCGTTCACGGAAACAACAGTCGCAGCACCCGCTGACGGAATGCTGACACGCTTCTGACGCAGGCAATGAATTCCTTGTGGCCCTTTTCTCGGACGTCCTCACGGTGTTGTACTCCCTTCGATGGAAAACGCTCCCGAAAGGGGTAAGGGAATGACCGCGACCACCACCGAAACCGTCACCGGAAACCTGGTTCTCGACGCCATACGCCGCCACACGGACGCCGAGAACCCGAGTTCTTTCCTGGCGCTCAACAGCGGAAACAGTACGTTCACCGTCCCGGGCACGGACGGTGTCGTCGTCTACCGCCGCACCGGCCGCTGGGCCGTGCAGTTCGGCGGCCCGTTCGCCGCCGGACAGGACTACGCCACCCTCCTGGAGGGCTTCCGGCAGTACGTCCGCGACGAGGGCCTGAGCCTCGTCGGCGTCCAGCTCCAGCGCTCCGACGCCGAGCGCTACGCCGCCGCCGGCTTCACCGTCAACCAGGTCGGCGCCTCCTGGGCGGTGGGCCTGCCCGAGTTCACCCTGCGCGGCACCAAGTTCATGCAGCTGCGCAACAAGATCTCCCGCGCCCACCGCAACGGCCTGACGATCAAGGAGGTCGACGCGGCCGACGTCCAGGACGCCATCGCCACCATCGACCAGGCCTGGCTCGGCTCCAAGGGCGGAGCCCAGCAACTGGAGTTCCTGGTCGGCCAGATCGGCGGCCCGGTCCAGGAGCACCGCCGCCTGTTCGTCGGCACCATCGACGGCGCCCCGGTCGCGTACATCTCGTACTCGCCGGTCTACGGCAGCCGGGCCGGCTGGATGCACGACCTGAGCCGGCGCATCCCGGAGGGCTCGCCGGGCCTCATGGAGGCCATCAACGCGCACGCCATCGAGGTGTTCCGGGCCGAGGGCGTGCAGTGGCTGCACTTCGGGTTCACGCCCTTCACCGGGCTGGACGCGAGCCACGAACTCGACGGCCACAGCCCCGCGTTCCAGTGGCTCATGCACGCTCTGTGGGCCGAGGGCGCGGCGCTGTACCCGGCGCAGACGCAGCTGTCGTACAAGCAGAAGTGGGCTCCCGACGTGCTGATCCCGGAGTACGTCGCCGTGGACGGCCCGCAGGCCTCGCTGCCCGGCTTCGCGCACGTCTTCCGCGCCTGCAACGCCTTCTGACGGCACCGGCACCCCACTCCCCACCGCGCACCACCCACCCCCACCGCACCGCACACACGCACCGGAAGGAGCGAGCAGAGATGAGCCAGTCCACCGAGGAACTCCAGCACGCCATGGTCGAGCAGCTGATGGCGGTCATCGGCGCCCCCGACGACGAGGCGGTGGCCGAGGCCGCCGACTCGGTCGTCCGCGCCCTCGACGAGCGCCTGCGCGCCGGGGCGGCCGGCTGAGCCCCGCGCCGCACACCCGGTCAGACCGGTATCAGTGCCACATCAGCGCTCCACGGAACGCTGGACACACGTTCGCCCGGCGGTCCGGGCCCGGGAGCACCGCACTGTGCTCCCGTCGCCCGGGTCCGCCGGACGGACCCCAGGCCCTGTCCCGCGGCGGTGACCGCGCGGGAGCTGAAGTCGACTCGCGGCGCCCGCAGCTCCGTGGGGCAGCGGTGCCGCCGCCCGATCCGGGCACTTCTCCCAAGGAGAGCAACGCATGCAGCGTCCGCACACACAAGAGGCCGGGGCCGCGCTGGCCGCCGGTTCAGGCGCCGGCGCCGGGCAGCGCACCGGTGCCTCGGCGACCTTCTCCGAACTACTCAAACGGGTCAAGGCCGAGGGTCTGCTCGACCTCGACCCCCGGTACTACGTGGGCAAACTCGCCCTCAACACCGCCCTGCTGCTGATCGGGTTCGCCGCCTTCTTCGAGCTGGGCGACTCCTGGTGGCAGCTGCTGACGGCCCTGTGGATGGGGCTGTGCGGCGGCCAGTCGGCGTTCATGTGGCACGACGCCGGCCACAAGGCGATGTTCCGCAGCAAGAAGGCCGCCTCGGCGGTCGGCTACGTCCACGCCAACCTGGTCAACGGGGTCAGCTACGGCTGGTGGGTCAACCACCACAACCGCCACCACAGCAACCCCAACCACCTGGACATGGACCCGGACATCGGCCGGCGCACCGCCATCTTCGACATCAAGCAGTACCCGACCCGCAAGGGCACCCAGAAGTTCGTCGTGCGCTACCAGAGCGTGCTGTTCTTCGTGCTGCTGGTGCTCGAGGGCTTCAAGATGCTGAAGACCGCCGTGCTGTCGATCGCCCAGGGCAAGACGAAGCGGCCCGTGCTGGAGACCTCCCTCATCGTGCTGCGCACCGCCGTCTACCTCGGCCTCGTCTTCACCGTGCTCTCCCCGGTCCTGGCCGTCGCCTTCGTCCTGGTCCAGCACGCCGCCCTGGGCGTCTACTTCGGGATGATCTTCGCGCCGAACCACAAGGGCATGGACATCCGCGACGGTGACGAGGAGACCCTGGACTGGCTGGAGCGCCAGGTCCTCACCTCCCGCAACATCCGGCCCAGCCTGCTGATCGACTTCCTCTACGGCGGTCTCAACTACCAGGTGGAGCACCACCTGTTCCCGGCCATGCCGCAGAAGAGCCTGCCGCGCGCCCGGGAGCTGACCCGCGAGTACTGCGCCGAGCGCGGGGTGCCCTACCACGAGGTCGGGTTCTGGGCCTCGTACCGCGAGGTCGCCTCGTTCCTGCACGAGGTCAGCGCGCCGGTGCGACGCGGCGACGTGGAGGAGCAGATCCGGCGCCAGGCCATGGAAGCCGCCTGAGGCCGGTCCACCACCCCGCACCACCTTCCCCACACCCCCGCGCCCTCTTCCCCACACCCCCCACAGCGGGCACCCGCCCCCACACCCCCACACCCGGCCCCCGGGCCGCGCGCCCGGGCCACCGCGGGCCCGGGCCGCGCGCCCGGCCCCGCGGTGGCCCGGGCGGTTCCTTCCCGGGAGCGACGCAAGAGTTCGCAGGCAAGTCCCCAAAGGAGCCAGCCCC
Source organism: Streptomyces collinus Tu 365 (assembly GCF_000444875.1). Lineage (NCBI taxonomy): Bacteria > Bacillati > Actinomycetota > Actinomycetes > Kitasatosporales > Streptomycetaceae > Streptomyces > Streptomyces collinus. The sequence goes on from NC_021985.1 coordinate 6,442,438, forward strand.
ATGTCCCAGACCACCGCGGCGGCGGGCGGAGTCACCGCCCCCGCCTCGATCGGGGTCCGCCTGGACCGCATGCCGATCACCCCGCTGCACCGAAGACTCACCGCGGTCATCGGCGTCGGCCTGTTCTTCGACACCTTCGAGAACAACCTGTCGGGCACCATCGGCAAGGTGCTGCAGAGCGACTTCGGCTTCGGCGCCACCTCGCTCAAGCTCGTCCTGGCCTCCGTGTTCGTCGGCCAGTTCATCGGTTCCCTGACGCTCGGCCGGATCGCCGACCGGTTCGGCCGGCGCCGCGCCTTCCTGATCAACCTCGCCATCTACTCGGTGTTCTCGCTGCTCGGCGCGTTCTCCCCGAACGCCGGCTGGCTGATCGTCACCCGCTTCCTCGCCGGTGTCGGCATCGGCGCCGAACAGGCCCTGTCCGACTGCTACCTGGCCGACGTGCTGCCCGCCCGCAAACGCGGCCGGTTCATCGCCTGGGCCTACACCCTCGCCTTCTGCGGGGTCCCCGCCGTCGGCTTCGCCGCCCTGTGGCTGGTGCCGCTGACCCCGCTCGGCGTGGCCGGCTGGCGCTGGCTGTTCGTGCTCGGCGCGCTCGGCTCGGCCGTGGTGTGGATCCTGCGCCGGCAGCTCATCGAGTCCCCGCGCTGGCTGGCCGCCGCGGGCCGCACCGCGGAGGCGGAGCACCTGGTCGACCGCATGGAGGCGGAGGCGGCGGGCCGCGGCCTGCCGCTGGAGACCCCCGCGCCCGCCGAGCCCGGCACGGCCGGCCCGCAGGCCCGGCTGCGGGACGTCCTGCGCCCCGGCATGCTCCGCCGCACGCTCGTCCTGTGGCTGTTCTGCGTGCTCTCCGTCGTCGGCTACTACGGCTTCGGCACCCTCGCCCCGCAGATCGTCGCAGCCAAGGGCTACGGCATCGTCGCCGGCCTCGGCTTCACCGCGCTGTCCTTCCTCGGCTACCCGGTGGGATCCGCCCTCGCCCTGCCCGTCGTCGACCGCGTCGAACGGCGCACCCTGGTCGCCCTCTCGGCGGCCGCGATGATGCTCGCCGGACTCGGCTTCGGCTACGCGGACTCCGCCGCGACGATCGTCGTCTGCGGCTTCGCCTACACCCTGTTCAGCAACGTCTTCTCCAGCGTCTCGCACGTGTACCTGTCGGAGCAGTACCCCACCGCGATCCGGGCCACCGCCTCCGGCGCCGCCTACTCGCTGTCCAAACTCAGCGCCGCCGCACTGCCGTTCGTGCTGCTGCCGGTGCTGGACACGCACGGCACCGGCGCCCTGTTCGGTGTCATCGCCGCCGCCATGGCCGTCCTCGCCGTCACCGTGCTGACCCTGGGCGAGCGCACCACCGGCACCCCACTGAAGTGAAACCGGCCGACCTAACGAGGAGTTGAGCATGGCCTACGTCATCGGACTGCCCTGCGTCGACGTCAAGGACCGCTCCTGCATCGAGGAGTGCCCCGTGGACTGCATCTACGAGGGCCGCCGCGCCCTCTACATCCATCCGGAGGAATGCGTGGACTGCGGCGCCTGCGAACCGGTGTGCCCGGTCGACGCCATCTACTTCGAGGACGACATGCCCGAGGAGTGGGGCGCCGACCACGCGGCCTCCAACGCCGCCTTCTTCGACGGGCTCGGCTCGCCCGGCGGCGGCAGCGCCCTCGGCCCCCAGGACCACGACTCCCCGCTGGTGGGCGCCCTGCCCCAGGAGGTGACGGTGGCATGAGCGGCATCCTCGCCGGCAAGCGCGTCCTGGTGACCGGGGTCGTCACGGACGCCTCCATCGCCTTCCACGTGGCCCGGATCGCCCAGGAGGAGGGCGCCGAGGTCCTGCTGACCGGCTTCGGCCGGCTCAGCCTCATCGAGCGCGTCGCGGGCCGCCTGCCCAAACCCGCCCCGGTGATCGAGCTGGACGTCACCGACAAGGACCAGCTCGCCTCCCTGGCCGGGCGGATCGGCGAGCACGTCGACTCCCTCGACGGCGTCGTGCACTCCATCGCCTACGGCCCGCAGGGCGCCTTCTCGTTCCTGGACGGCACCTGGGACGACGTCTCCACCGCCGTGCAGGTCTCGGCCTACTCGCTGAAGTCCCTCACCACGGCCTGCCTGCCGCTGCTGGAGCGGCGCGGCGGCTCGGTCGTCGGCCTCACCTTCGACGCGGCCGTCGCCTGGCCGCACTACGACTGGATGGGCGTCGCCAAGGCCGCCCTGGAGGCCACCAGCCGCTACCTCGCCCGCGACCTCGGCGGCCGCGGCATCCGCTGCAACCTCGTCGCGGCCGGCCCGCTGCGCTCCATGGCCGCCAAGTCCATCCCGGGCTTCTCGCAGCTCGCCGACGTCTGGGAGACCGAGCGGGCCCCGGCCGGCTGGGACCTCGCCGACCCGGACCCGGCCGCCCGCGGGGTCGTCGCCCTGCTGTCGGACTTCTTCCCGCGCACCACCGGCGAGATCGTCCACGTGGACGGCGGAGTGCACATGATGGGCGCGTGAGGCACCGCGAAGGGGCGGGAGCCGAGGTCCTCACCTCGGCTCCCGCCCCTTTCGCGTCCCGGGCCGGGCCCCGGCTACTCGGTCCCGCCGCCCGGCAGGATCCGCCGGAACCCGGTGTACGGCACGAGGGCGTCGGGCAGCACCACGGACCCGTCGTCCCGCACGCCCTGCTCCAGCAGCGCGGCCACCGTGCGGCCGATCGGCAGGGCCGAGCCGTTGAGCGTGGCCGCCGGCGTCTTGCGGCCGTCGGCCCGCTTGACCCGGATGTCCGCGCGGCGGGCCTGGAAGGTCCCGCAGTCGGACACCGAGGAGATCTCCCGGTAGGCGCCGCCGCCGGGCAGCCACACCTCGATGTCGTACGTCATCCGCGCCGAGAAGCCCATGTCGCCCGCGGGCAGCAGCACGGTGCGGAAGGACAGTTCGAGCCGGCGCAGGCACTCCTCGGCGTGCGCGACCATCAGCGCCAGCTGCTCCTGCGCCACCTCCGGTGCGCAGATCCGCACCAGCTCCACCTTCTCGAACTGGTGCAGCCGCAGCACGCCCCGGGTGTCCCGGCCGTACGCCCCCGCCTCCGCGCGGAAGCAGGGCGTACGGGCGGTGAACGCGTACGGCAGTTTGCGCGCGTCCAGGAGCTGCCCGGCCACCAGGTTGGTCAGCGGCACCTCGGCGGTCGGGATCAGGAACAGCTCCCGGTCGCCGACCTGGGTGCGGAACAGGTCCTCCTCGAACTTGGGCAGCTGCCCGGTCCCGGTCATCGTGTCGCGGCCGACCAGGAACGGCACCGACTGCTCGGTGTAGCCGTGCTCGCGGGTGTGCAGGTCGAGGAAGAAGTCGCCGAGGGCCCGCTCCAGCCGGGCCCCGGCCCCGTGCGACACGCTGAACCGGGCACCGGAGAGCCGGGCCGCCGCGGGGGAGTCGAGGATGCCGAGCGCCTCCCCGATCTCCGCGTGGTGGCGGGCGCCGTCGGTCGGGCGCGGGGCGGGACCGCCGCGCCTGACCTCCACCGCCTCCTTCTCCGAGTCGCCGTCCGGCACGGCGTCCAGCGGCAGGTTGGGGATGCCCAGCAGCAGCTCGGTCAGCGCGCCGGCGGCCGTGCGGGCGGTGCCCTCCGCCTGCTGCACCTCGGCGCGCAGCGCCCGGGCCGCCTCCTTCTCCGCCTCGGTCGGCGGCCCCGAGCGGCGGGCCTTGGCGGTGCGGTTCAGTTCGGTGCGCAGCCGGGTCACCTCGGCCTGGGAGGCCGAGCGGTCCCGCAGCGCGCCGCTCACAGCGTCCAGGTCGAGGTCGTAGCGGCGCCGGGCCAGGCGGCGGACCGCCTCGGGACCGGCCTCGATCAGCTCGTTCGGGTCATGCATGGCGGTCTCCTGACAGAGCGGGGGCGGCCGGGCCGGGGTCCGGCGCCGCGGTCGTGGTGTGCCGGGTGCCGAGCAGGGCGTAGCGGGCCGGCCGGGCGGAGCGCAGCCGGGCGGCGTACAGCAGGCCGCCCGCCGCGACCAGCGGCAGCAGCCAGGGCAGGGCGGCGATGACCTGGGACGGGGAGCCGGTGAGCATGTCGAAGTTGCCGACCACCAGCCACACCGAGGCGGCCAGGCCCAGGAAGCCCAGCAGCGGGGCGACGACCTCCCGCCACCAGTGGCCGCCGCCCTCGCGCCGCCGCAGCCGCAGCCCGAGCACCGACAGCGCGGCCAGCGCCTGGAGGGCGACGATGCCCAGGGTGCCCAGGCCCAGCATGCTGGTGGTCAGGTCGGCGTACGGGTCGAGACCGGCCACCGCGAAACCGCCCACGACCACCGCGGTCAGGGCGCTCTGCGCGAGGCTCGCGCGGTGCGGGGAGCGGTGCCTGGCGTGCTCGGCGGCCAGAGCGCCCGGCAGCAGGCCGTCCTCGGCGAGCACCTGGGCGTAGCGGTTGGCCGCGCTGTGCAGGGCCAGCGTCGCCGCGAACAGGCTGGTGCACAGCAGGATCTGCAGCCCGGTGCTGCCCGCCTTGCCCAGGAAGTCGTCGCCGAGGACGAAGAACAGGTCGCCCATCTGCTTGCCGGCGACCTCGCGCACCCGGTCGCTGCCGACCGCGCCGACCGCCAGCCAGCTCGTCAGGGCGTAGAAGCCGGCGATCAGGGTGACGGCCGCGTAGGTGGCGCGGGGCACGCTGCGCCGCGGGTCCCTGGCCTCCTTGCCGTACAGGGCGGCCGACTCGAAGCCGATGAAGGAGACGAACGCGAACATCAGCGAGACGCCGGCCCCGTGCCCGGCCGCGGTGTGCGGGGAGAAGGAGGTGGCGGGCAGGGCGTGCAGGCCGTGCCGGGCGAGGATCGCCACGTCCAGGGCGGCCAGGACGCCGATCTCGCCGAGCATCAGCAGGGCCAGCACCCGGGCGCTGAGCGCGATCTCCCGGTAGCCGAGCACGGCGGTCAGCAGCAGGCCGACGGCCGCGCACCACTCCCAGGACACGGTCAGGCCGTGGGCGGCCAGCACCAGTTGGGTGAAGTAGCCGAGCGCGCCGGCCAGGCCGATGGTCGCGCAGTTGTAGGAGAGCAGCGCGACGTAGCCGGCGGCCACCGCGGGCGGCCGGCCGAGCCCGTCGGCGACGGAGGCGTAGAACCCGCCGGACCCCCCGGTGCGGCGGGCGCTGACCGCGTAGCCGACCGAGAAGCACAGCAGGGTGACGCCGGCGAACAGGAAGGCCGCGGGGACGCCGGCGCCGTCACCGAAGGCGAAGGCGAGGGGGACCGTGCCGACCATGGCGGAGAGCGGGGCCGCGGCCGCGACGATCAGGAACAGGATGTGCCCGGTACCGAGCCGTCCGGACGGGGGTGGGGAACCACTGGTGGACATGGGGAACTCCAGAGCGAGCAGGGCGGAAAGGGGGAGCGGGACGGAGAACAGCCGCCCGCGGAGGATCCTCAGCGGACGGCTGTCGAGGCGCCCCACAGGGGCGCGGACTAGGCGGGCGCGATCGCCAGCGACGTGTTCTGCCCACCGAAACCCAGCGAGTTGCTCAGGGCCAGGTCGATCGGCATGTCGGTGACGGTCTGGGCCAGCTTGACCTCGATCCGGGGATCGGGCATGACCAGGTTGGCGGTAGGCGGGATGACTTCGTGTTCCACGCTGAGCACGGCGAACGCGGCCTCGACCGCGCCGGCGGCGCCCAGCAGATGACCGGTGACTCCCTTCGTGGAGGTGACCAGCGGGTCCCCGCGCAGGGTCCGCTGGATCATGCGGGCCTCCGACAGGTCGTTCAACGGGGTCGAAGTCCCATGGGCGTTGACGTGCTGCACGTCGTCCGGATCGGCTCCGGCGTCGGCGAGGGCCGCCCGTACGGCGGCCTCGATGCCGGTGCCGTCCGGGTGCGGCGACGTCATGTGGTGCGCGTCGGCGGTCGCCCCGTACCCGATGATCCGGCCGTGGATGTGCGCGCCCCGGGCGCGGGCGTCCGCGACGCGTTCCATCACGAGGATTCCGGCGCCCTCCCCGGCGACGAATCCGTCCCGGTCCACGTCGAACGGACGGGAGGCGGACGCCGGGTCGTCGTGCCGCTTGGACAGGGCGCCCATCTGCGCGAACCCGGCCATCACCAGCGGGGTGATCATGGCCTCGCTGCCGCCCGCGAGGACGACGTCGCAGCGGCCGAGGGCGAGCAGGTCACGGGCCGTGCCGATGGCGGTCGCGCCCGAGGCGCAGGCGGTGGCCACCACCAGGTTGGGCCCGGTCGCCCCGAACTCGATGGCCGTCTGACCGGCCAGCATGTTCGGCAGCTGCATGGGCAGCAGCAGCGGCGACACCCGGTCGGCGCCCTGCTCGCGCAGCACATGGTGCTGTTCCTCGACCGTGCCCGGCCCGCCGTCGGCGCAGCCGAGCACCACGCCCACCCGCGCGCCGTCCCAGGACTGCGGGTCCAGGCCCGCGTCGGCCACCGCCTCGTGCGCGGCGACCAGCGCGAACTGGACGAACCGGTCCAGGCGGTGCGCGCGTCGCGCGCTGAGCAGGCTCTCGGGGTCGAAGCCGGGCACCCGGCAGGAGATCTGTACAGGGTTGTTCGCCAGTACCGGATCCAGGGCGGCGGCCGGCCTGCCGTCGCAGACCGCCGCCCAGCTCGGCCCGACCCCGATACCGCCCGGGGTGACCAGGCCGAGCCCGGTGACGGCGATGTCCATCCCGGCCATCAGACCTTCGCGCTCCGCTCCTCCATCAGCCGGACCATGTCGCCCACGGTCTCGGCCTCAAGGAGATCGTCGTCGCTGATGTCCAGGTCCAGTTCGGACTTCAGCAGCAGCGACAGCTCCACCACGGCCAGCGAGTCCAGCTCGATGTCCTCCCTGGTGGCCTCCGGAGTGATGGACTCGGGCGACACCTTGAGCTTGTTGGACAGGATTTCCTTGAGCTGCTCCAGCATGTCGGTTCCTTTCGAGGGTGTACGCGCCGCGCGCACCGCTGAATCGATATGAGTGACTGACGGTCGGTCAGGTTGTCTGCAGCTCCGGCCAGACCACGGTCGTGGCGCCCCAGGACAGGCCGCCGCCGAACGCGGTCAGCAGCACCCGGTGCCCCGCCGCGAGCCGGCCCTCGGCGGTGGCCTCGGCGAGCAGCAGCGGGATCGAGGCGGCGCCGGTGTTGCCGACCCGCGCGATGTTGCTCAACTGCCGCTCGGCGGGGATGCCGAGCCGGTCCGAGACGGCCTCCAGGATCCGGGCGTTGGCCTGGTGGGCGACGAACCGGTCGACGTCGTCGAGACGCCATCCGGCCCGCTCGGCGGCCTCGGTGGACGCGGCGGTCATGCGCTCCACCGCGTGCCGGTAGGTGTCCCGGCCGAGCATCCGGAAGTAGTGGTCCTCCGGGTCGACCGGACGGTCGCTCGACCGCTGCCGGGAGCCGCCGGCCGGCACCTCGATCAGGTGGCTCAGCTCGCCGTCGCTGCCGAGCACCAGCGGGCCGATCGCCCCGGGCTCGTCGGCGTCGCCGGCCCGCAGCACCACCGCGCCCGCGCCGTCCGCGAAGATCACCGCGGTGGTGCGGTCCGCGGGGTTGATGATCGTGGTGAAGGCGTCCGCCGCGATCAGCAGCACCCGGTCGGTGATGCCGGCCGCGATGAGCCCCGCGGCCGAGGCCAGGCCGTAGGGGAACCCGGAGCAGACGGCCGCCACGTCGAAGGCGGGCACCTGCCCGAGCCCCAGCCGCGCGGCCACCTGCGGCGCGGTCGCCGGGCAGGGCTGGTCGGGGGTGGTGGTGGCCAGCACCACCGCCCCGACCCGCTCGTCGCCCGCCGACTTCAGCGCCCTCAGACCGGCCTCCACCGCGAGGTCGCCGGTGGAGGTGCCCGGGGTGATGAAGTTGCGCTCGGCGATCCCGGTGCGCGACCTGATCCAGGCGTCGGAGGTGTCGAGCCGTTCGGCCAGGTCGTCGTTGGTCACCACGTTGGGCGGGACGTACGACCCGATGCCGGTGACGACCGCGGCCCGGCCGGTGCTCATGCGCCGGCCTCCGACGAGAGCACCTCGACCGGCAGGCCCATGTACTCCATGCGGACCTCGGCCATCTCGTCGGTCCACCGCTCGGCCATGTCGTAGCGCTGCTCGGCGGTGGTGTCCAGGAGCCGCACGCCCGGCCAGACCTCGTAGTCACCGATCTTGTCGGCGTGCTCGGCCATGCCCTGCTGGAACAGCTCCTCGCGGTGGATGACGAACTCCCGGTCCGGGATCTCGTCCCACAGCTTCACGCCCGAGCGCAGGATCTCCAGCAGGCGCGGCGTGTACTCGGGGTGCCGGGCCACGTGGTCGCGCAGGATGGTGCTGGCCACGGTGAGGTGGCGGATCTCGTCGATCGCGGTGCCCCGCGAGATCTCACCGGTCGCCGGGGACAGCGGGGTCCACTTGCGCTCGCTCAGCTCGGCCGCCGGGGCCAGCACGCCCTCGATGATGATGGCGAACACGGCGACCCCGCCGGGGAAGTCGGCCCGGTCGCGGACGATGTCGAGGGTGAAGTCCACCACCGGGTCCAGGACCCGCTTGCGGTAGTCCCGCGCCATGTCCTCGATGTCCCTGAGCAGGGTGCTCGCCGGGATGCCCAGTTCCACCAGGTGCTGGCGGAACACCCGGGCGTGCCGGGCCTCGTCGATGAGCTGGGTGGCGTAGAACTCCATCTCGGGGATGCCCGGCGCGATCGACACGTAGTGGCCGAGCAGCCGGGTGGCCAGCTCCTCCGCCAGCGCCCGGAAGCCGAACTCCAGCACCAGCGCCTCGCGCAGCGGGCCGGGCGCCTTCAGGAAGCCGGGCGTGACCGCGTTCTCGTGGTGTCCGGTGACCCCGCGGTCGCGCAGCGTGCCCTGGGCCACCGAGGTGATCCAGTAGGCGAGGTCGCACTCCTCGGGGCCGAGGGTGAGTTCCTTGGCGCCGTCCAGCAGACCGGGCGCCTTGTCCCAGTCCGCCTCCGGAGCTACGGGTGCGGTCATGATGCGGCGGCCTCCTTAGCCGGGCGCAGGGAGCCGGCGTACAGCCCGCCGGCGTAACTGAACAGGGGGAGCCCGTCGTCCGCGGTGGCCCGCACCACGTGTCCGAGCAGCAGTTCGCTGTCCCCGGCCGCGTGCGCGGAGTGGAACCGGCAGACGTAGTGGGCGAGCGCGCCCGCGATCAGCGGGGCGTGCGCGTACCGGTCCGCCGTCCAGGCCAGGCCCGCGAAGGCCGCGTCGCCGTCCGGCCGGCCGCTGTCGGCGAACCGCCGGGCCACGTCGGCCTGGTCGCCCGCGAGCACGTTGATCGCGAACCGGCCCTCGGCGGCGGCCAGCCGGGCGAAGGACGACCCCGCCCGCAGGACGACCCCGACCAGCAGGGGCGAGCGCGAGACCAGGGTCACCGTGCTCGCGGTGGTGCCGTGCGTCCGGTCCTCGGGGCCGGTGGTGAGCACCGACACCGGCGACGCCAGGTGGTACAGCGCCCGGCGGCGTTCGGCCGGGTCCTGCCGGACCGGACGGCGTACGTCCGTGGCCGTGGTCATCGCACGGCCTCCTTCTCCCGTACGACCGTCCGCGCCGCCGGGACGTGCCCGACCGGCACCGGGTCCATGGCGTGGCCCACCGGCTTGGGGTGGGGCAGGCCCAGGTCGTCCAGCAGCCGCAGGTAGCCCTCCTGGCGCACCGGCTCGAAGGGCAGTGCGAAGGACTTCATGAAGTTGCCGAACAGGCCGCGGTCGCCGAACAGGTGGAACGGCAGCACCAGCAGCGCCCACTCCGGCTTGACCAGCCAGCACCACAGCGCGGCCACCGCGCCCTGCGTGATGAGGCTGTGCATGACGTTGTAGAGGACGTAGTACGCCTTGTGGATCGGCCGGCCGCCGCTCTTCTTGAACGCGATGGCACCGGGGATGTAGCCGATCAGGTCGATGTAGAGGAACAGTCCGAGCGCGGGCAGCCAGCGGATGTCGCCGAAGTGGTAGACGATCATGCCGGTGGTGACGGCGAGGCCCACCAGGTACTCGGCGCGGTGCAGCGAGTACGTGCGGGGTGTCTCGAAGGGGTTCGCCTGGTCCATGGTCAGCTCCTCGGCGATCCCTAGGCGCCGACGGCGGCGGGCTCGGTGAGTTCGATCCCGCCCTGGATGCGCACGGCCGGGTACAGGCCGGTCAGCGCCCAGGCGACCGTCTCCTTGATGACCCGCTCGGCGATCGGGTCGAGGATCCCCTCCAGGCTCGGGATCCCGAAGTCGAAGTCGGCGTCGAAACGCACGGCGACGTCCTGTCCGGACTGCCGGAAGGTCCAGGTCCCGGTGAAGGAGTCGAAGTCGCCGTCGGACTGCTCGAAGCGGATCTCCCCGCTCTCCGGCAGCACGGTGTCGTCCTCGGTCCAGCGCAGCAGGCCGCTGCGGAAGTGCAGCTCCCAGCTGGAGGAGGGGTTCGGGTCGGGGTAGGAGGAGTGCACGGTGGTCGCGTTGACGTGGGGTGCGAGGTCGGGGTACCTCTCCCAGCGCCGTACGGCGTGCAGGACCGTTTCAGCCTGCTCCGCGGGTATCAGGGCATCGAGTTCGACGTGCCGCACGATCAGTTACCGCCTTCCGGCATCTTGGCCGCGCCCTTGATGAGGTCGCGAGTGGCCAGGTCGAAGGAGTTGACGAGGAAGTCCACGTCGGTGTCGTCCAGCACGGCGGGCGGCGTGAACCGCACCACCGAGCTGCCGTTCATGGAGTGGTTGGCGACCACACCGTGGTTGAACAGTTCGATCAGCAGCTCGCCGGCGAGGCCCGCCTCGACCAGCTCCACGCCGATGAGCAGCCCCTGGCCGCGCACGTCCACCACGAGCTCGGGGATGTTGCGGTGGGCGACCTCCGCGATGCGCGGCAGCAGCCGGGCGCCGAGGTCCATGGCCCGGGTCACCAGGCGCTCCTCCTTGACGGCCCGGATCGCGCCCTGCACCGCCGCCATCAGCACCGGCTGGCCGGAGAAGGTGGCGGTGTGGACGTAGGGGTCCTTGTCGAAGGGGCGGAACGCCTTGCGGGTGGCGACGGCCGCCGACACCGGCATCACGCCGCCGCCGAGCGCCTTGCCGGTGAGCAGGACGTCGGGGACGACGCCCTCGACGTCGGCGCCCCACCACTCGCCCAGCCGTCCGAAGCCGGACTGCACCTCGTCGAGGATCAGGAAGCCCTCGTACTCGCGGACCAGTTCCTCGACCCGCTTGAGGTAGCCGCGGGGCGGGATGATCACGCCGCCCTCGCCCTGGACCGGCTCCAGGATCACGCACAGCTCGCCCGGGTGGGCGCGCAGTTCGGCCTCCAGGGCGTCGGCGTCACCGAACGGCAGGTGCTGGAAGTCGGGGATGAGCGGGCGGAACGGCGCCTGGTAGACGTCCTTCGCGGTCGCCGACAGCGCACCCAGGGTCTTGCCGTGGTAGCCGCCGCGCATCGAGACGGTCCGCTTGAAGCCGCCCGCGCGGGCCAGCTTCAGGCCGGTCTCCACCGCCTCGGCGCCGGACAGCGCGAAGTGCACGCGGTCCAGGCCGGCCGGCAGCACCGACACCAGCGCCTCGGCGGCGCGCGCCACCGTCGGCTCCAGCAGGATGCGGGTCGCGGTGGGGTGGGTGCGCAGCTGGCGCTCCACCTCCTCCATCACGATCGGGTGGCGGGCACCCATGATGAAGACGCCGTAGCCGCCCGCGTTCAGGAAGCGCTCACCGTCGCTGGTGGTGAGCCAGGCGCCCTCGGACGCCACCTCCATGTGGCTGCCGAACAGCTCGGCGAGGGTGGCCCGGCCCTTGCTCAGGTGGGCCCGGTACAGGTTGAGGATCTCCGCCTCGTCGTCGACGGCGGTCGCCGGCGCCGGCGAGTCCTGAATGACGGTCACGTGTGGCTCACTCCAAAAGGTCGGGTGGGGGGAAGCGCCCCGAAGGGGCGCGGGGCCCTGTCGATGTGCGGCTACCGCCGCGTGGGCGCGACCAGCCACAGCCGGCCCGCAGAAGCCCACTCAGCTCCGCCTGCCGAGCTCTAGGCCAGAACCAGCGGCCCGCCGCCGAAGTAGGCGAGCAACGGCTCCGAGGCGGCGATCCGGGACGGCGGGTGGAACGCCAGCGCCCGAGTAGCGGCGGCGACCTGCGCACTGGCCGGGTTGTTGATGAACTCGAGGCCGCCCAGCAGCTCCAGGGCCCGTCCGACGATGTCCGGCAGCGCGTTCTGCACCGCGTACCGGGCGACCAGCACCCGGGCCACCGACTCCTCGTCGCCCGGCTCGGCGCCCGTGCCGCGGGCCACGCCCTCCAGCAGGGCGAGCGCCGCCTCCATGTCGACGGCGAGCGCGGCCCGCTCCTCGACACTGCCGCGCTTGCGCTCCACCACCTGCTCCACGAGGGCGGCGGCGCTGCCCGCGTAGCCGGCCGAGATCAGCATCTCGAACCAGACGAACCCGGCCGACTGGAGGTCGTCGAGGCGCGTCGGGTCGTCGGCGCCGGCCCGTACGACCATGTCGGCCGGGACGAACACGTCCTCCAGGCGCACCTCTTCGCTCTCGGCGCCGGCCAGCAGGTCGTTGCCCCAGAAGTCGTGCACGGACAGGCCCGGCGCGCCGGCGGGCACCAGCGCGAGCGCCAGCTCGGGCTCGCCGCCCTCCTCGCCGTGGATGGCGATCGACGCCGTCAGCAGGCTCATGGAACGGGACAGGCTGCACGGCTTCTTCGAACCGGACAGCAGGAACCCGCCCTCGACCGGACGCGCGGTCACGGCCGGCTTCAGGATGTTCTGCGCGGTCCGGCCCTCGGCCCAGCCGGAGGCCATCACCTGCTGCTCCGGCACGATCCGGTGCAGCAGCTCGGTCTGCGCGCCGGTGAGCCGGCCCGACTTGACCGCCAGCGAGTACAGCATGGCGGCGGTGAAGTGGTGCATGGACACGGCCGCCACCAGCGACGGCGACACGGCACCCAGGGCCAGCTGGACCCGCAGCGCCTCGAGGGGGGCGGCGCCGTGGCCGCCGTAGGCCTCGGGTATGAGCAGACCGACCCCGCCATGGATGCGGAACAGGTCGATCACCGGGCTGCCGGGCCGCTCCCGCTCGGTGTAGGGGATCTGCTCCAGCTCCTTGAGCAGTCCGGGGTGGAACCGCTCGCAGACGGTCCGGGCAGCATCGAGGGAACGCACGGGAAACCTCCGGGAGACTTCGGGACGGGCGGTCAGGCGCCGAAGACCGCGTCGTACGGGCTCACGTCGCGGGCGATGCTGACTCCCTGGACGTGGGAGGTCTTGAGCATCGGGTAGTTGGCCTCGCCGAACGCGCCGCCGGTGCGGCCGGTGCCGCCGTGGCTCGGCAGGTACGGCAGGAAGCCGATGTGGGAGTCGTTGACCTTCAGCAGGCCGCCGTTGACGACCCGGCGCACGAACGTCTCGATGACGTGGTCCGAACGCGACCACAGCGAGTTGCGCAGCCCGTAGTCGTTGCTGTTGACGAACTGGAGGAACGCCTCCAGGAGCGCGTCGTCGTTGTCGCGGTCGGGGACCACGATCGGGATCAGCGGGAAGAAGGTCTCCTCCCGGACCACGTCGTAGGTCCGCGCCCGGTCCAGGCCGTCCACCCGCACCACCGTCGGCTGCAGGAAGACACCGGTCTCGGACACCGTGCCGTCGACCTCGGTGCGGTTGCCGCCGGTGACCAGCTCGGCGCCGTTGTCCAGCGCCTGGCGCAGCAGCCGGAAGAACCGCTCGCTGCGCCTGACCGGCGACAGCAGCACGTCCTCCTCCTCGGGCAGGCCCGGCCTGATGCCCTTGACCTGCTCCTTCACCTCGGCGATCAGCGCCTCGGCGACCTCCGGGTGGACCAGCACGTAGTTGGGCACCATGCAGATCTGGCCCGAGCCGTAGAACGACTCCGTGATGGCCTCGGCCGCCCACTTCACGTCGGCGTCCTTCCAGACCACGATGCCGTCGTTGCCGGCGAGTTCGAGGATCGGCTTCTTGCCGTGCGCCACGCACTGCTGCTCGAAGCGCAGGCCCTCCTGGCTGCCGCCGATGTAGAAGATGTCGTTGATCAGCGGGTCCGCGATCCAGCGGTCCATGGTCTGCTTCGGGTTGGAGCACACCGCGTTCAGCACACCGGCCGGCGCGTCGATCTCCTCCAGCAGCGGGGCGACGATGTCGCGCAGCAGCCACATGGTGGACAGCGCGATGCTGCGGGGCGCCCGCACGACGACGGCGTTGCCGGCCATCAGCGCCAGCACGCACAGGGCGGCGCTCGGCAGCGGGGCGTTCTGCGGCGGGTTGAAGGCGACCACGCCGTCCGGCTGGCGGTGCAGGATCAGCTTGCGGCCGTTGTACTCCTTCTCGACCCGCATCTGCTTCATGTACCAGCGCAGGGAGCCCGGGGCGTAGATCTGCAGCAGGCAGCTCAGCTCCCAGCGGGCCAGCTTCACGGGGTGGGACTCGGCGACCAGCATGCGCAGGAACTCGTCCTGGTGCTTGATCAGTTCCTCGCGGAACCGGGTGCCCAGCCGCATCCGCCGCTCCAGCGGGACGGCGCGCCAGTCGGGGGCGGCCGCGGCGGCCGCCTGGGTGGCCAGGTCGATGGCGGAGTCGTCGGCGATCGCGCACCGTCCGACGACGTAGGGGTGCTGGGCCGCCTCGGACTCGGGGTCCTGTTCGAGGGTGCGCTTCAGGCTGACGCTCGTGAAAACGTCTTCCAGCAGGGAACGTCCGCTGACGGTGTAGACCCACCCGTCCCCGGCGACGTCCTTGCCCGCGATGTAGAGGTCGTAACTCTTCAATCCGGAAGGTGCCTCAGCACTCTCCTCCTGCGCGGCTTCGCGAAGCATCTTCAGCCTTTCGGATATGGCGTGTGGATTTCTTGAAGCAATGCGAGCCTGACAGCGGAATCTGACCCCGCGCTGACACGTGACTGACCGGACCGATCCGGCCACGGGAGCGCTCTCGGGCTGTCAGTGGGGCGTCAGTCGGCGCTGCTTGCATGGCCGCATGCCACCTGTCGACAGCACGATCGAGCGGTTGCGCGACCTTCCGCGCAGTGAACTCGCCGAAGAGATCGAGTCAATCGTCCTGGAGAAGTTCCGGGTCGTCCTGCTCATGGACGACGCGGAGGACCTCCCCGTCGACGTCAGCTACTTCGATCTCGGCCTCACCTCGCTGCGGCTGACCGAGATACGGCAGAGCCTGGAACAGCTCCTGGATCTGTCGATCAACGTCAACGTGCTCTTCAACGAGCCGACGATCGCCCATCTCGTGGACCACCTGACCCAGGCCATTCAGGAAGCTTGAGGAGTCGTTCCATGCCGCGTAAGGAATCTGAGCAGGCGCCCGAGCCGGTCGCGATCGTCGGAATCGGTCTGCGGTTCCCCGGCGGCAGCGGCTCGCCCGACGAGTTCGACGCCTTCCTGAAGGAGGGCCGCAGCGGGATCCGGCCGATCCCACGGGACCGCTGGGACGTCGACGCGTTCACCCCCGAGGGCCCCGACGACAAGGGCAAGATCCGCGCCACGGCCGGCGGGTTCCTGGACCGCATCGACACGTTCGACGCCGCCTTCTTCAACATCTCCCCGAAGGAGGCCCGCTACATGGACCCCCAGCAGCGGCTGCTGCTGGAGACCGCCTGGCAGGCCCTGGAGCACGCCGGCATCGACCCCGCGCCGCTGCGCCGCGGCAACGGCGGCGTGTACATCGGCGCCAGCTCCATCGACTACGCGCTCGAACTGGACTCACTGCCGTACGAGGAGCTCGACGGCCACCTCGCCTCCGGCATCACCATGTTCCCGCTGTCCGGGCGCCTGTCCTACTTCCTCGGCTGGCGCGGCCCCAGCATGAGCGTCGACACCGCCTGCTCGTCCTCCCTGGTCGCGCTGCACCTGGCGGCCAACGCCCTGCGCGCCGGCGAGACCGACATCGCGCTGTGCGGCGGCGTCAACGCCCTGCACCACCCGCGCATCCCGGTGATGTTCTCCAACGCCCAGATGCTGTCCCCGGACGGTCAGTGCAAGACCTTCGACGAGGCCGCCGACGGCTACGCGCGCGCCGAGGGCTGCGGCATCGTCGTCCTCAAGCGGCTCTCCGACGCCGAGCGCGACGGCGACCGGATCCTCGCCCTGGTGCGCGGCACCGCCGTCGGCCAGGACGGCGACAGCGCCGGCCTGACCGTGCCCAACGGCCCCGCCCAGGAGAAGGTCATCCGCAGCGCCCTGGCCGCCGCCCACCTCGCGCCCGAGGACATCCAGTACGTCGAGGCGCACGGCACCGGCACCCCGCTCGGCGACCCCATCGAGTTCGGCGCCATCGGCGACGTGTTCGTCGATTCCCACACCAAGGACCAGCCGCTGCTGGTCGGTTCGGTGAAGACCAACCTCGGCCACATGGAGCCCGCCTCCGGCATCGTCGGCGTCATCAAGACCGTGCTCCAGCTGCGCGCCGGCACGATCTACCCGCACATCAACCTCAACACCCCCTCGGGACGCATCCCCTGGGACCTGTACCCGGTGCGGATCCCCACCGCCTGCGAGCCCTGGGACGCCGAGGTCAGGCGCGCGGTCGTCAACAGCTTCGGGTTCGCCGGGACCATCGGCGCCGTGGTGCTGGAGCAGGCCCCCGAGCCGGCCGCCCGCCCGGCCGACGAGGACGGCGCCGCACCGCTGTTCACCCTGTCCGCGAAGAACGCCACCGCGCTGCGCGAACTCGCCGCCGACTACCGGCGCCTGCTGGACGAGCGGCCGGACGTCTCGGTGCCCGCGCTGTGCCACAGCGCCAACACCGCCCGCACCCACCACCCCTACCGCGTCGCCGCCCCCGTCGCCGACCGCGCGGCCCTCGTCAAGCTGCTGGACAAGGCCGCCGAGGCCGAGCACGAGGGCCCCACCGGCATCCGCAAGACCGCGTTCATGTTCACCGGCCAGGGCTCCCAGTACGCCGGCATGGGCGCCGCCCTCTACGCGGCCCTGCCCGTCTTCCGCGCCCAGGTGGACGCCTGCGACAAGCTGTTCGCGCAGCACCTCGACGGCTCGGTGCGCGACCTGCTGCTCGGCACCGCCGACGACCCCGAGGCGATCGACCGCACCGAGTACACCCAGCCCGCGCTGTTCACCCTGGAGTACGCGCTCGCCCTGCAGTGGATGGCCTGGGGCGTACGCCCCAACGTGCTCATCGGGCACAGCATCGGCGAGGTCGTCGCCGCCGCCGTGGCCGGCCTGTTCAGCCTCCCCGACGCGGTCCGGCTGGTCGCCGCCCGCGGCCGGCTGATGCAGGCGGTGCGCGCCGAGGGCGGCATGGCCGCCGTCGCCGCGCCCGTCGAGGAGGTCGCCCCGCTGCTGGAGGGCCGGCCCGACCTGGCCCTGGCCGGGATCAACGCCCCCGACCAGACGGTCGTCTCCGGCGCCACGGCCGCCCTCGACGAGGTCGTCGGCATCCTGGAGGGCCGGGGCGTGCGCGTCGACCGCCTCAAGGTCTCGCACGCCTTCCACTCGCCGCTGATGGCCGAGGTCTACGACGACTTCCGGGCCGCCCTCGACGGCATCACCTTCCACGAGCCGAAGATCAGCATCATCTCCAACGTCACCGGACGCCTCGCCCGCTTCCGCGAGATCGGCGACCCCGACTACTGGGTGCGGCACATCGGCGAACCGGTGCGCTTCCTCGACGGCATCCGCGCCGTCGCCAAGCGCGGCCGGCACGCCCTGGTCGAGATCGGCCCGCAGGCCGGGCTGACCGCCCTCGCCCGGCGCTCCGTCACGGTCGAGGACCACCTGTGGCTGGCCAGCCTGCGCCGCCGGGACACCACCACCGCGACCACCCTCACCGCGCTCGCCGAGTACTACGCGGCCGGACTCGCCGTCTCCTGGACCGACTACCACGCCGGTCACCCCGCGCCCGCCCGCGTGGACCTGCCCACCTACGCCTTCCAGCGCAAGCGCTACTGGCTGCCCTCCGTCACCCCCCGCAAGTCCGCCGCGAACGGCACCGCACGGCACCTGCTGCTCGGCGTCGAGGAGCGGTTCGCCAGCGGGGTGCGCGAGTTCAACGCCGAGTTCACCACCGAGGAACTGGGCGCCCTCGCCGACCTCGCCGACGGCGGCCGCACCGTCCTGCCCGCCGGCGCCTACGTCGACCTGCTGCTCGCCGCGCAGGACGCGGTCCAGGGCCACGCCCGCTCCGCCGTCCGCGACCTCAGGCTGCTCGCCCCGCTGGAGCTGCCCGCCGAGACCCTGACCGCGCTGACCACCCGCTGGCGGCCGCGTCCCGGCGGCGGCGCCGAGGTGGAGGTGTTCACGGTCGTCGGCGGCGAGGAGAACCTGCACGCCACCGCCGTGGTCTCCGCCGACCCCGAACCCCTGGTCCCGGTCTCCGAACTGGCCGAGCTGGACGCCGGCCTCGCCCCGGGCGGCCAGCTCATCGACGACGAGGACATCTACACCGACCTCGCCTCCGTCGGCCGCCCCCAGGGCCCGCGCATGCGGCTGCTGCTGCGCGCCGCCCGGCACGGGGACGGCCTGGTCACCGGCGAGCTCACCGGCCGCGACGCCACCGCCGTCGAGCACGTCCCGGCCGAACTGCTGGAGGCCGCCGTCCAGGCGCTGGTCGTCCTCGACCCCGAGGGCCCGGTCTTCGTGCCCCGCGAGATCGCCTCCGTACGGCACTTCCGCAAGCCGCGCGGCGAGAACCTGCGCGTCCTCGCCCGCGTCCGCGGCGAGCAGGACCGGCGACTGGCCGACGTGCTGCTGCTGGAGAACGGCGAACCGGTCGCCGAACTGCTCGGCGTGCGCATGGCCCGGCCCGAGGGCCGCGGCGGCCGCCGCCAGTTCCTGCACCGCCCCGAGTGGGTGCGCCGCGCGCTGCCCGAGGCGGAGAACGCGCCCGCCCGGCACGTGGTCCTGCTCGACCCGTCCGCGGTGCGGGCCGCCGAACTCGCGGCCGAGCCCGGCCTGAAGGTCACCTGGCTGCCCGACCTCACCGACCTCAAGGCGGCCCTGGAGGACCCCACGGTCACCGACGTCTGCCGGGTCTGGCGGCAGCTGCCGTCCCCGATGTCCGACGGCCGGCTGCGCGCCGAGTGCGAGGACAACTACCGCGAACTCCTCGCGCTCGTCGGCGCGCTGGACGCCTCCGGCGCGGCCCGGCCGCCCCGGCTCTGGCTGGTCACCGAGGGCGCCCAGTGGCTGCCCGGCGACCCGGCCGGTGACGGCGGCCACCTCGGCGCGGCCACCCTGTGGGGCTTCGGCCGGGTGCTGCTCACCGAGTACCCGCAGTACCGGGCCACCCTCGTGGACCTCGCCCCGGGCAGCGGCCTCGCCCCGCTCGCCGAGGAGTGGCGCTCGGAGCCGGCCGGCGAGTACCAGGTCGCCCACCGGCCGGGCCGCCGCTACGTGCGCCGGCTGCTCGCCGGTGACGCCACCCTCACCTGGACCGGCGGCTTCGAACTGCGCGCCCCGGACTCCGGCGACCTGTCCGACCTGGCGCTCGCCGCGGCCGCCGACCGCGCTCCCGGGGACGAGGAGGTCCAGGTCAAGGTGCGCGCCGTCGGCCTGACCGCCGAGGACGCCCGCACCGCCCTGGACACCGGGCGCGCCGAACGCGCGGAGGAGGAGGGCACCGACGCGACCGGGGAGGAGCCCCCGCCGCTGCTCGGCCGGCTGGCCCGCGGCACGGTACTCGCCGCCGCCGGCGGCACCGGCTTCGCGGCCGGCGACGAGGTCCTCGTCCGCCACGACGGCACCTTCCGCTCCACCCTCACCGTCCCCGCCGTGGCCGTCGTGCACGCCACCGGCTCCGACGACACCGCGCCCGCCTTCCGCCTCGACGAGACCGGCGAGGCCCTGCGCACCGCCCTGGCCGACCCCGCCGGACGCGCCTGGGTGACGCTCCCGGAGGACCCGGCCGAGGAGCGCACCGACCCCGCCGACGAGGGCCCCACCGGCCTGCGGGCCGACCGCACCTACCTGGTCACCGGCGGTCTCGGCGGACTCGGCCTGGTCACCGCCCGCAAGCTGGTCGCCCTAGGCGCCCGGCACCTGACCCTGGTCAGCCGCAGCGGCCGGGCCACCGACGAGGCCTCCGAGGTCCTCGCCGACCTCGCCGCCGACGCCGAGATCGACGTCGTACGCGCCGACATCTCGCGCTCCCAGGACGTCCAGCGCCTGGTCCGGCACGTCACGGCCGGCCCGTACCCGCTCGGCGGGATCGTGCACGCCGCCGGCTCCTACGACAAGAAGCTGGTCTCCGAGCTGACCTGGGAGTCGATCGACGCCCAGCTCGCGGCGAAGGCGTACGGCGGCTGGCTGCTGCACGAGGCCGCCGAGGAGTCCTTCCCCGAGCTGGAGTTCTTCGTCACCTACTCCTCCATCGCCTCCGTCCTCGGCGGTGCCACCCAGGGCCACTACGCCGCCGCGAGCGCCGGTCTCGACGCCCTCGCCGAGTGGCGCAGCCGGCGCGGGGTGCCGGGCCTGTCGGTGAACTGGGGTGCCTGGGCCCGGGTCGGCATGTCGGCCCGCCTGGAGGAGCACCTCAGCCAGGAGATCGAACGCAGCGGTGTCCGCTTCTTCTCCCCGACCCGGGCCCTGGACACCCTGGCCCGGCTGTGGGGACGGCCGCGCACCCAGCGGATCGTCGGCGAGTTCGACTGGGACCGCTACGTCTCCGGCAGCGTCACCGGCGACCTGTTCTTCGACCGGCTGGCCCGGCAGGCGTCCGACGACGACGGCACCGGCCTCGACCTGAAGGCGCTGGCCGCGCTGCCCGCCGCCGAACGCCTGGCCGCCGTCACCGGCGTGGTCCGCGAGAAGGTCGCCGCCGTCCTGCACCTGGAGGAGGGCGACGAGCTGGACGTCTCCACCGAGTTCGTGTCGCTGGGCCTCGACTCCCTGATGGCCCAGCAGGTCAAGGCCGCCCTGGAGCAGACCTTCCGGCTGCCCCTGCCGGCCTCCCTCACCCACGACCACCCCACGGTCCGCGCGCTGGCCCAGTTCGTCGACGGGCAGCTCGGCCCGGTGCCGGCGGTCTGACAGCCCCAAGGCCTGACAGCCCCAAGGGACGGGAAACCACGATGACTGAGACACCGAGGGAGCGCTGGACGCTCCACCACGCCGCCCGCGCCCACGCCGGGAGCCGCCCCGACCACCCCGCGATCGTCTGCGAGGGCCGGGTCACCACCTACGAGAAGCTGCACCGCGACAGCAACCGGGCCGCGCACGCCCTGCGCACCAGCGGGGTCGGGCGCGGCGACCGGGTCGCGTACCTGGGCCGCGAGTCGGCGAACTACTACCTGGTGATGATCGCCTGCGCCAAGGCGGGCGCCGTCCTGGTGCCGGTCAACTGGCGGCTCACGCCGAGCGAGGTCGACCACATCCTGCGCGACTCCGGTGCCGCGCTGATCTTCGTCGACGACGAGTTCTGGGACACCGTCGCCACCGTCCGCCACCAGCTGCGCGGGCTGCGCCGGGTGATCCGGGTCGACGGCACCGACGCGGACGGCGAACCCGCCCGCGGCGCGGGCCTGCTGGCCTGGGCGGCCGACCAGCCCGACACCGACCCGGCGCCGGGCACCGGGCCGGACGACGCGGTCATCCAGATCTACACCAGCGGCACCACCGGTCTGCCCAAGGGCGCGGTCCTCGCCCACCGCAGCTTCTTCACGCTCCCGCACGCCAGCCGCGAGCGGGGCGTGGACTGGATCGACTGGCTGCCCGAGGACGTGGCGCTGATCTCCCTGCCGGGCTTCGGTGTGGCCGGCATCGGCTGGTTCCTGCACACCTTCAACGCCGGCGGCACCAACGTGATCATGCCGCAGTTCGACCCGCAGGAGGCCGTGCGCCTCATCCGCGCCCACGGCGTCACCACCACCTTCGCCGCCCCGGCCATGCTGCAGGCGATGGCGGCCGAACGCGGCGCGGGACCCGAGGCGTTCGCCTCCCTGCGCAAGATCGCCTACGGTGCGGCGCCCATGTCCGAGACGCTGCTCAAGCAGTGCCTGGAGACCTACCGCTGCGAGTTCGCGCAGATCTACGCGAGCACCGAGACCGGCAGCGTGGCGGTGTGCCTGCCGCCCGAGGCGCACCACCCGGGCAGCACGGTCCTCACCTCCGTCGGCAAGCCCTGCCCCGGCAACGAGGTGAAGGTGGTCGGCCCCGACGGCGAGGCGCTGCCGCCCGGCGCCATCGGCCAGATCTGCGTCCGCGCCCCCTCGCGGATGCTCGGCTACTGGAACCTGCCCGAGGCCACCGCCCGCACGCTGGTGGGGGAGTGGCTGCACATGGGCGACGCCGGCTACCTCGACGAGGACGGCTACCTCCACCTGTGCGACCGCATCAACGACACGATCATCGTCGCCGGCCAGAACATCTACCCGGCCGAGGTGGAGAAGGCGCTGGCCGCCCACCCGGCCGTCGCGGACGCCGCCGTCGTCGGGCTCCCCGACGACCGCTGGGGCGAGAGCGTGCACGCCGTGGTGGTGCTCAGGCCCGGCGCGAACGCCACCCCGCGCGAGCTGCTGCTGTCCCTGCGGGGCCGGATCGCCGACTACAAGATCCCCGGCACCTACCACTTCGCCGAGTCGCTGCCCCGCAACCCCTCGGGCAAGATCCTGCGCCGCGCGGTGCGGGAGCGGCTGACGGCGCCGGCCCGGGACCCGCTGGCGAGCACCGTATGACGTCACCCTCCAAGCCCCTCGTCGAGAAGGACTGTCCATGAGCACCGAGCCCCTGCGGATCGGCATCCTGCTGCCCACCCGGGAGCAGGCCATCAACGGCAGCTACGCGGCGGCCCCCCTGCTGGACTTCGCCCGCCGGGCCGAGGACCTCGGGTTCGACTCCCTGTGGGCCGGCGACTCACTCACCGCGCGCCCCCGCCTCGACCCCCTCGTCGTCCTGTCGGCCGCCGCCGCGGCGACCCGGCGGATCACCGTCGGCACCGCCGCCCTCACCCCGGCCCTGCGCCACCCGCTCATCGGCGCCAACATGATCGCGAGCCTCAGCCACGTCGCCGCCGGCCGGCTGGTCCTCGGCCTCGGTTCGGGCTTCCCCATGGCCGAGACGGAGGAGGAGTTCGCCTCCGTCGGCGCCTCCTTCCAGGGCCGGGTCGGCCGTCTGGACGAGATCACCGCGCTGTGGCGCACGGCCTGGCGCTCGGGCGAGGAGGGCGAACCCGCCGAGTTCCAGGGGAAGTACTGGCAGTCGGAGCACCTGGACCGGCTCCCGTCGCCCGCGGTCGCCGGCGGCCCGCCGCTGTGGCTGGCCGGCAGCGACACCCCCAAGGTGCTCGCCCGCGCGGCCACCCGCTACGACGGCTGGCTGCCCTTCCTGCCGGACGTCGACGCCTACGGCCGGGCCAGCCGCCGTATCGCCGAACTCGCCGCCGAGGCGGGCCGCACGGTCACCCCGGCGCTGTACGCCACGGTGACGGTGAACAGCGACGAGCGCGCGGCCCGGGCCGAACTGGAGCACTACATCAGCCACTACTACGGCCGTTCGCTGGAGCAGATGAGCAGCATCCAGGCGTACGCCTGGGGCAGTGCCGAGAAGTGCGCCGAATGGCTCGGCGGTTACGTCCGCGCCGGTGCCCGGCACCTGGTCGTGCGGATCGGTTCCCTCGATCCCGAGCCGCAGTTGAAGGAGATCGCCGAGGTGCTGCTGCCCGCGGTACGCGCCCTCGGTTCGTCCACCATCGTTGGGAGTACGCAGTCGTGACCTCCGCCATCGGCACCATCGGCAGTCAGATGTCCAGCGAGGGCAACTGGTTCCACCCCGTGGAGCCCTCGCCCGACGCCTCGATCCGGCTGTTCCTGCTGCCCCACGCGGGCAGCGGCGCCATCATCTACCGCGACTGGGAACGGCTGCTGCCGCCGGACATCTCCCCGCAGGCCGTCACCCTGCCCGGCCGCCACAACCGCCGGGACGAGCCGACGTACGAGGAGTTCTGGCCGCTGCTCGACGCCCTGCACGAGGCGGTCGTCAACGACCTCGACGAGCGTCCGTTCGCGTTCTTCGGTCACTGCCTCGGCGCCCAGCTCGCCTTCCGGCTGGCCATCCGGATGCAGGAGGAGGGCGACCGGACCCCGGTGATGGTCGGGATGTCCGGCTGGTCGCCGGTGGGCTTCTTCAAGCCGACCGAGGAGCAGAGCCGGATGCCGGAGCCCGAGCTGGTCGAGTGGATCAAGAAGCTGGGCTCCTTCCCGGCCGAGGTCTACGACAACCCCGAGATGCTCGCGCTCGTCGTGCCCGCGCTCCGCTCCGACCTCAGGGTCGCCGGGGACTACGACGACGACGGCGCCGGTGTCACCTGCCCGCTCGCCTCGTACGGCGGCCGCAGCGACCCGCTCCAGGAGGCCCCGGACGCCATGACGCACTGGGCCGGCCGCACCCCCGTCTACCTGGGCCACAACGAGTACGAGGGCGGCCACTTCTACATCGACACCCACGCGCAGGCGGTCACCGCGCACTTCGCGCACCGCCTGCAGCGAGCCGTGGCCACCAGCGTGAGCTGAGCCGAAGAGGCCGTGTCAGCGCCGTGTCAGCAGGGCGCGGGACAGTGACCCGATGACCGTATTGGGTGCCGTCCCGTGCCCTGCCGTGCATCACGGACACCTTCGGCCGTCCACCCCACCAGCACGAAACGACCTAGGAGGGTCGTCATGACCACCGAAGCGGAACTGACCGGCAGCGCGGCCTCGGCCGCACCGCCACCGGACATCGAGGAGGCGGCCGGCGCACCCGCCTGGGGTGCGCTCCTGGTCGTGCTGGCCGGCCTGTTCATCACCAACCTCGACTTCTTCATCGTCAACGTGGCCATCCCCTCGCTGCAGCGCGGGATGCACGCCACCAGCGCCGAGATCCAGCTCGTCGCCGCGACGTTCAACATCGGCCTGTCCGCCATGCTGATCACCGGCGGCCGGCTCGGCGACCTCTACGGCCGGCGGCGGATCTTCTCCCTCGGCCTGGCGCTGTTCACGCTCGCCTCGCTGGCGTGCGGCATCGCGCCGAACATGGGCGAGCTGATCGCGGCGCGCGCGGTGCAGGGCGCCGCGGCGGCCCTGGTCATCCCGCAGGTCCTCGGCATCCTGACCACGACCTACGCGGGCAAGGCCCGGGTCGCGGCGTTCAACGCCTACGGCCTGACCCTGGGCGCCTCGGCCGTCTTCGGCCAGCTCATCGGCGGTCTGCTGATCAAGGCCGACGTGTTCGGCTGGGACTGGCGGACCATCTTCCTGATCAACGTGCCGATCGGTGCCGTCGTCCTGCTGCTGACGCCGAAGCTGGTGCCCGAGTCCCGTGCCGACGGGCACACCGGACTCGACCTGACCGGTGTCGTCCTGGTGACCGCCGGGCTCACCGCCGTGGTGCTGCCGCTGGTCGAGGGCCGTGAACAGGGCTGGCCCACCTGGACCTGGGAGTGCCTGGCCGCCGCCGTGCCGCTGCTCGGGGCGTTCTGGTACACCCAGCGACGCAAGGCCGCCCGCGGCCGGTCGCCGCTGGTCAACCCGAGCCTGTTCGAGGACCGCGCGTTCGGCGTGGGCGTGGTCTCCCTGCTGGTCTTCTTCGCCGCGATGGCCTCCTTCTTCCTGGTCCTCGCGCTGTACCTGCAGGAGGGCCGCGGCCAGTCCGCGCTGCGCTCCGGGCTGCTGTTCGTCCCGCTCGGCCTCGGCTTCTTCATCGGCTCGGTGCAGGCGCCCAAGGTCGCGGCCAAGCTGGGCAAGCAGGTCCTGGCCCTGGGCGCGCTGCTGCTCGCGGCGGGCGACGTGGCGCTGGCCGAGACGGTGTGGCACCTGGACACCAGCGGCTCCGTCGGCTGGTGCATCCCGGCCATGGTGCTCGGCGGGGTCGGCATGGGCTTCGTCGTCGCGCCGCTCACCTCGCTGGTCCTGGAGGGCGTCGCCCCGCACCACGCGGCCGCCGCGTCCGGCGTCTTCTCCACCGCCCAGGAGATGGGCAACGCCATCGGCATCGCGGTGATCGGCGTCGTCTTCTTCAGCGTCGCCGGGCACGGGACCGGCGCCCACACCTACGCCCACGCGTTCGGCACCAGCCTGTTCGTCCAGGCCGCGATCTGCGTCCTGGTGGCCGCCCTGGTGCAACTGCTGCCGCGGGCGAAGGCGTCCGGGCCGGACGCAGTGCCCGAGACCGCCTGACGCACGTCAGGTACGAAGGCCCGACGGGGGCCGGCGGAACACCGCCGGCCCCCGTTCCGTTGTGCGCGCACGCCTTCTCCGCACCCGCCCGGAGACCCGAGCGTGCCCGAATTCCCGGACGGAAGCCCGATCGTGCCCGAATTCCCGAACGCCCGACGGGGGTCCGGTCGAGGCGAAGAAAGTCGGCCGACCGCCTTTACCAACGGAAAACCAGCCATTTACTGGCCGAAAACCTGTCAGTCATCCATCAGATATCCGTCAGCGGCGCTCATCAGGATGTCTCCAACGCTGGGAACCGGCCAAGGGAACCAGCCAACGGAGGGAATGTCATGTCCGAATGCGAGCAGCAGCTGCCCGAGTGGCCGATGCCACGTTCCTGCCCCTACGCGCCACCGGACGCGTACGAGGGGCTGCGCAAGGATCCCCCGCTGAAGGTGCGGATACGCGGCGGCGAGGCCTGGCTGGTCACCCGGCACGCCGACGTCCGCCAGGTGCTCAACGACAACCGCTTCAGCGCCGACGACCAAAAGCCCGGCTTCCCGATCCGCATCCAGCTCCCGCCCGAGCCCGGCGTGATGTCGTTCAACCGCATGGACGGCTCCGAACACGGCCGGCTGCGCCGCATGGCGATGACCGAGTTCACCGCCCGCCGCACCCGCGCCCTGCGCCCCGAGGTCGAACTCCTCGTCGAGCGGCTGCTGGACGAGCTGGAACGGGGCCCGCGCCCGGTCGACCTCGTGGAGCACTTCGCCGTACGGCTGCCGTCGCTGGTCATCGCCCGGATGCTCGGTGTCCCGGAGGAGGACGAGGCGACCTTCACCGAGCAGAGCCGGGTCATCCTCTCCCAGGACGCGACCCCCGAGGAGACGTACGGCGCGTTCGTCGAGATGACCGGCTATCTCGACCGGCTCGCCGCCCGGCGCACCGCCGAACCCCAGGACGACCTGATCAGCCGGCTGGTCACCCGCTACGTGGCGACCGGGGAGCTGACCCACCAGGAACTCGTCGCCATGGCCCGGTTCTTCCTGGTCGCCGGGCACGAGACCTCCGCCCACCAGATCAGCCTCAGCGTGCTCAGCCTGCTGCGCGACCCCGCCCTGCTCGCCGAACTGCGCGCCGACCCCGGCCTGTACAAGCCGGCCGTCGAGGAACTCCTGCGCTACTGGTCCATCTCGCAGGACAACCAGGTGCGGGCCGCGGTCGCCGACGTGGACCTGGGCGGTGCGCGCATCCGCGCGGGCGAGGGCGTGATCGTGGCGATCCCCGGCGCCAACCACGACGAGTCGGTGTACCCCGACGCGGGCCGCCTGGACATCCACCGCAACGCCTCCGGCCACCTCGCCTTCGGCTTCGGCGCGCACCTGTGCCCCGGCGCCTCGCTGGCCCGCATGGAGCTGGAGGTGTGCCTGAGCATGCTCTTCGAGCGCTTCCCCACGCTGCGCCTCGCCCTGCCGGCCGAGGACGTGCGCTTCCGCCAGAACACCCTCGTCTACGGCCTGGAGGAGCTGCCCGTCACCTGGTGACAGCCGGTCCCCCTCCGGGTGTCAGGAGGGCCGTGCCCCACCACGGCCCCGCCCCGAACCGCACCGCGGACAACCGGACCGCCCCCCGCACCCCCACCGCGCGGCTGGAACACCCCGTTCCCGCGCGGCTTTCCCACGTCAGCCCGTGATCAGCCCCGGGTCAGTTCTCCTTGGCAAAGTCATTACCACCGCACGCGCCCGCCGTCGCCCCGGTTCGCCGCCGGCGCGACCGACGTGAGGAGAACGCCCGTCATGGCCCCCACCCCCGCCTCGGGCCCGCACCACGGCCTACCCGGCCGCAGAACCGCGCAGCTCCCCGCTCGTGAACCGAGTCCGGGCGACGCGTCAGCACACCCGCGCCACTCCCGCTCGCTCCGGCGGGCCCCGGCCACCGCCCACCGGCGGACCGCCGCCCCCGCCACGCGCTAACAGCCTTCCCCCCACCGACTCGCACGGGCCCGCCAGGGACCCGTGTCAGCGCTGCGTCAGCGCGGTGTCAGGGAGCTGCGCGACAGTGGCGTACCACGTCCGCGCGTGCCCCGGAGGGAGTCATTCCTCTTCGTGGCCCGCCGGGCCCCCTCACCGTGCCCCCACGCAGAGAGAGAGTCGGTGCCGAGGAACACCTTTGCCCCCCGAACATGGAGGACGAACATGTCACTCGCGGACCACACCGACATCCTGGACTGGCCCTTCGCCCGGACCGAGGACGGCGCCCCACCGCCCCTCCTGGCCGAGCTGCGCAAGGCACCCCCGTGCGTGGTACGGATTCCCGCGGGCGCCGCTGAATCCCGCCTGGCCTGGCTGGTCACCCGCTACGCCGACGTACGGCAGGCGCTGGCCGACCCCCGCCTGAGCGCCGACGAGACCTTACCCGGCGCTCCCGTGCGCATCCAGGTGCCGCCCGGGGGCAACCCCAGTTCGTTCCTCCGCCTGGACGACCCCGAGCACGCGCGGCTGCGCGGCATGATCCAGACCGAGTTCACCGCCCGCCGCGTCAAGCGGCTGCGCGAGCCGGTCCAGCGCCTCGTCGACGAGCTGCTGGACGAACTGGCCGCCCAGCCCCAGCCGGCCGACCTGCACGCCGTCTTCTCCCGGGCGCTGCCCACCCTCGTCATCGCGCGGTTACTGGGCGTCCCCGAGGAGGACTCGCCCTTCTTCATCGAGAAGACCCGCGTCACCATCTCCCAGGAGGACCCGGCCGTCTCCCAGGCCGCCTTCGTGGAGATGTCCGAGTACCTGGCCAAGCTCGCGCTGCGCAAGCTCGCCGACCCCGGCGACGACCTGATCAGCCGGCTCGCCGTCAACCACCACGCCACCGGCGCCCTCAGCCTCGACGAACTCGTCGGCATCGCCCGCCTGGTACTGGTCGCCGGCCACGAGACCACCACCAACCAGATCGCCCTCAACGTCCTCGCCCTGCTGCGCGACGACGACCTGCGCGACCGGGTCGCCGCCGACGACGGCGCGCTGATCCCCGCGTTCATCGAGGAGTCCATGCGCTACTGGTCGATCTCGCAGGACGCCATGGTCCGCCTCGCCGTCGAGGACGTCGAAGTGGGCGGCGTGACCTTCGAGAAGGGCGACGCCGTCGTCATCTCGGTCCCGGCCGGCAACCACGACGAGTCCGTCTTCGCCTGCCCCCACCGCATCGACCCCGACCGCGACACCAGCGGCCACCTGCAGTGGGGCTTCGGCCCGCACTACTGCCAGGGCGCACCGCTGGCACGGCTGGAGATGGAGCTGGCCCTGCGCTCCCTCCTGCGCCGCTTCCCGAACCTCCGCCTCGCGGCAGACCCCCGCACGCTCTTCCGGCGCGGGACCGTCTTCCACGGGGTGACCGGCCTTCCCGTGACCTGGTGACCGGAGGAATCCGGTGCACCGGACAACCGACAGCGAAAGAAACAAGGAAACGGAGTCGTCATGACTTCTGAAGCAAGCCCGGACGTCGCGGTGGAGGGGCGCGAGCGGACCGTTGCGGCCGGCGCCCCGGCCGCCGCCCCCTCGGCCGGAGCCCTGCTGGTGGTGCTCGTCGGGACGTTCATCACGGTGCTGGACTTCTTCATCGCCAACGTGGCCGTCCCCGCCATCAAGGCCGACCTGCACGCCACCGCCGCCCAGGCCCAGATGATCGTCGTCGGCTACGGCGTCGCCTTCACCTCGGGCCTGATCACCGGCGGCCGGCTCGGCGACCTCTACGGCCGCCGGCGGATGTTCGCCCTCGGCATGGCGCTGTTCATGGTGGCCTCGGCCGCCTGCAGCTTCGCGCCCACGGTGACCGTCCTCGTCGTGGCCCGCATCGCCCAGGGCGCCTCGGCGGCGCTGATGGTGCCCCAGGTGCTGGGCATCATCGGCACCGTCTACACCGGCGCGGCCCGCGACCGCGCCTTCAACGTCTACGGCCTGGTCATCGGACTCGCGGGCGTCTTCGGCCAGTTCATCGGCGGCGCGCTGATCTCCGTCGACGTGGCCGGCCTGAGCTGGCGCACGATCTTCCTGATCAACGTCCCGCTGTGCCTGCTCTCCCTCGCCTGCACCCGCCGGACCATCCCCGAGTCCCGCGGCCAGGGCGGCACCCGGCTGGACCTGGCCGGCGCCCTGCTGGTCACCGTGACCCTCGGCCTGGTGGTCTTCGCGCTGCTCGAAGGCCAGGAGCGCGACTGGCCGGTGTGGGTGTGGGAGTCGCTGGCCGGCGCGGTCGTCCTGCTGGCGGTGACCGTGTGGCACCTGCGCCGCAAGGCGGCCGCCGGACGCGGCCCGCTGATCGAGCCGGGCATGTTCCGCTCCCGGATCTTCTCGACGGGCCTCGTCGCCACGGTCGTCTACTTCCTCGCCATGGGCTCGTTCTTCTTCACCCTCGCCCTCTACCTCCAGCTCGGCCGCGGCCTGAGCCCGCTGGAGTCCGGACTGGTCTTCCTGGCGCTCGGCGCGGGATACTTCGGTGCCTCCGTCGTCTCCGCCCGGTTCGCCGCCTCCGTCAACGCCCGCCGGGTGGCCGCCGGTCCGCTCGTCCTCGCCGTCGGCTACACCGCGATCGCCCTGACCGTGCAGGACCTCGGCATGAGCGGTCATGTGCTGTGGCTGCTGCCGGCCCTGCTGGTCGCCGGGCTGGGCATGGGCCTGACCACGGGTCCGCTGACCAACCTGGTGCTGGGCGGCGCGGTCCCCGAGCACGCGGCGGCCGCCTCCGGGCTGCTGAACACCGCGCAGGAGGGCGGGGCCGCCGTCGGCGTCGCCGTCGCCGGCACGGTCTTCTTCCCCGTGCTCGCGGACCACGGCGGCGGGGCCGGCGCCTACCCGCACGCGTTCGCCGTCACCCTGATCCCGCTCATCTGCCTGGGTGTCCTCGCCTCCCTGCTGGTGCTGGCCGCCCCCGGCCGTACCGCCCGGAAGTGAGCCCCGGCACCCCGACCCTTCCGAAGGAGGCGAGCAGACATGCCCCACCTCACCACCCGGGACGGGACCCGGCTGCACTACAGCGACTGGGGCGACGGACGGCCCGTGGTGCTCCTCGGCGCGGCCATGGCCGACTCACGCATGTGGGAGTTCCAGGCGCCGTTCCTCGCCGGCCGGGGTCTGCGCTGCGTCACCTACGACCGGCGCGGCAGCGGCCGCTCGGACATCCCCTGGAACGGCTACGACTATGACACCCTCGCCGGTGACCTCGCCGACCTGCTCGACCACCTCGACCTCAGGGACGCGGTACTGGTCGGCTACGCGGTCGGCGGCGGCGAGTGCGTGCGCTACCTGTCCCGGTACGGCACCGGCCGGGTGGCGAAGCTGGCCCTGGTCGCCTCGACCACCCCGTTCCTGATGCGCGCCCCGGACCACCCCGACGGACTGGAGCCCGAACTGTTCGACCAGGTCGAGGAGGCGATCCGCACCGACCGGGCCGCCTGGCTCGCCGCCCTCACCTGGCCGTTCTTCACCGGCCGCCCGGACCCCGACCCCGACGACCTGCCGATCTCACGCGAACTCGCCGACTGGCTCATCGGCATGTGCCGCAACACCTCGCCCCGAGCCGGAACGGAGATCTACCGCACCCTGTTCAGCACCGACCAGCGCGCCGAGACGGCCGCCGTCACGGTGCCCACCCTCGTGATCCACGGAACCGCCGACCTGGCGGCGCCCTACCCGCTGTGCGGACCGCGGACCGCGGACCTGATACCCGGCAGCACCTTCCTCACCTACGAAGGAGCCGCCCACGGGCTGTTCGCCACCCACGCGGAGCGGCTCAACGCCGACCTGCTGGCGTTCGCCAAGGAGTGACGGACACCCATCCGCCCACGGACGTCCGGCCCCCTTCCCCGGGGGCCGGACGTCCGTGCGTACGCCCCCGCCGGCCGCGTCAGCCGCACGTCAGCCCCGTGACAGCGCCCCCCGGCACAGTGGAGACCGCCGCGACGCCGGGGCGCTGAACGCCGCCCGGTCCACCGGTGCCGTCCGACGAAGGAGTACGCCCGACATGGCAGACACCGCAGCCCCGGCTCCCACCCGGGCACTCGTCCTCGGAAACCCCGCATCCGGCAGCCACTCGCCCGAACTGGTCGAGGAGGTACGCCAGCTGTGCGCCTCCTACCTGGAGCGCGCCGAGGTGCACCTCACCACCGGCCCCGGCGACGCCACCGTCGCCGTGCGCCGGGCCCTGCAGCGGCCGGCCGGGGCACCCGACCTCGTCGTCGTCATCGGCGGCGACGGGACCGTCCGGGAAGCCGTCCAGGGCCTCGTGCCCGTCACCGGTGACGCCACCCTCGCGGTGGTGCCCGGCGGCACCGGCAACTCGGGCTACAAGATGCTCTGGGGCGAACGCCCGTGGAGCGAATCCCTGAAGGCGATCCTCACCGACGGCGGTATCGGCGGCAGCGCCCGCCTGCGCCGCCTCGACCTGGCCCGCCTCACGGAGACCCGCAACTACGTCTACCTCGGCGCCTGTTCGGGTGTGATCGCCGACGCGCTGATCACCGCCCGCGACCTGCCGCTGTCCGGACGCGAGCGCTACGCCCGCGCCTTCGCCGACACCGCCGCCGGCTACGCGCCCTACCCGGGCCGGGTCACGGTGGACGGCAAGGTCGTGCACGAGGGCCCCACGGTCCTCGCCAACGTCGGCGGCGGCCCCTACCGCGGCGGCCGGTTCCACGTGCTGCCGGACTCGCTGCTCGACGACGGACTGCTCGACGTCTGCGTCATCGGCGACGGCATCGCCGCGGCCGACGTCCCCGGACTCACCCTGAACGCCGCGCACATGGACCACCGGGCGACCGTGTACGCGCGCGGCCGGAGCATCACCGTCGAGCGGACCGACGGCCGGCGGCTGCCGCTGGAGCACGACGGCGAGTACCAGCACGGCATCGGCGCGAAGGCCACCTTCGAGGTGCTGCCCGGCGCCCTGCCGGTCTGGGCGCCGGCCACCCCCTGAAAGCCCGCACCGAGCCACCCGTCCGAAGAACAAGCAAGCACGTCACAGAGGAGAACGCCCGCATGAGCGACCTGACCACCACCGTCTCCCGTTACCTCGACATCTGGAACGAGGCGGACGCCGACAAGCGCGCCGCGGCCATCGCCGAGCTGTTCACCGCCGACGCCCCGTACATCGACCCGCTCGCCGCGGTCGAGGGACACGAGGGCTTCGGGGCCGTGGTGGCCGGTGCCCGCGACCAGTTCAAGGGCCTCGCCTTCGAGCTGCACGGCACCGTCGACGCCCACCACGACCAGGCCCGCTTCCAGTGGGGCCTGGTGACCGAGCCGGGCGCCGAGCCGATCGCGATCGGCTTCGACGTCCTCGTCACCGACGCCGAGGGCAAGATCAAGGCCGTCTACGGCTTCCTGGACAAGGTCCCGGCCGCCTGAACACGCACCTGACCGCGGGAGCACCGGCTCGCCGGTGCTCCCGCCGTCGTGTCACCCGCAGCCGTACCCCCGACCCCGACGCACGCACGGCAAGGAAGGTACCCGCCTCATGACCGCTGTCCTCGGGGAGAGCGTCGCCCGGGCCCTGTGCGACGACTGGGCCGCGCAGGCACCCGCCCCGTCCCGGGCCGGCCGCGGCCGTACCCCCGCCGACACCCCGCTGCGCGAGCTCTCGCACTGGGCGGCCACCCTGCGCCCCCAGCACATCCCCTGCCGGGTGCTGAAGCTCGCGGCCAGCCAGGTGCTGTCGCAGATCGCCTCCATCCGGGCCGGTCTCCAGCACCCCCTGGGCCGCAAGCTGGTCGCCGCCTTCGGACACCCCATGCAGCGCGACCCCCGGCAGGCGGCGGGCGTCTTCGCCGCGCTCGGCTCCTGGCTCAACCTGGACGACACCGCGTACGCCGGTCACCTGTCCAACTCCACGGTCGCCGTCCCGCTCGCGTTCGCCTACGCCCGGCAGCTGGACGGGCTCTCGCTGCTGACCGCCGTGGTCGCCGCCAACGAGTGCGCGGCCCGCATCACCGCCTCGGCGACCCTGGGACCGCTGCGCGGCCAGAGCGCCGTGCACACCCACCTGGCCGGCGCCGTCGCCGGCCGCCTGCACTGCGACCGGGCCTCCGCCGGCCTCTTCGAGAACGCCTTCGGGCTGGCCTTCGCCATGCCCAACTGGCCGCTGATGCGCGCCTTCCTGGCCAGCGACGCCCGACTGTTCAACACGTTCACCCCGGTGCGCACCGCCATGGACGCCTGCGACGCGGCGCACGCCGGGCTGCGCGGCGCCCCGGACATCATGGAGCACAGCGACGGCTTCCTGGCCCGGTTCGCGACCGTGCCGCTGCCGCAGGCGGTGGCGAAGGGGCTGGGCCGCCGCTGGCACACCGACACCCTGTCGTTCAAGATGCACCCCGGCGGCCCCGGCATCGACGCGGCCGTGGACTGCGCCGCCGAGATCCACCGCGAACTCGGCGCCGTGAAGCCCGGGGACGTGGCCGAGGTGGTCGTCGAGGCGTCCCTGTACACGCTGTTCGCGGGGGAGCGGGCCGCCCAGTACGTCACCGGTCCCGGCTCCCCGCTGGGCGCGCTGGTGCTCGACGTGCCCTACCCGGTCGCCACCACCCTGCTCACCGGCGAGTTCTCGGTGGACGACTTCTCCTCGCCGCACGTGGACGACCTCGACCGCTGGGCGCTGGCCAAGCGGATCCGGCTGGAGCACGACACCGACATGACCCGCGAACTCTTCCTGTCCGACGCGCCGTTCGGCGAGGCGGTGCGCGAGGCGGGGGACCTGGCCGTGCCCTGGCTGCGCGGCTTCGGCGGGGACGAGCTGGTGGACCTGGTCGGCGCCGCGCGGGCCGACGACCGGGACTTCTCCCGGTCCACCAAGGCCACCGGCGCCCGGGTCACCGTACGGCTGACGGACGGCCGCACGGTCTCCCGCACCCGGCTGATCCCGGTGGGCGCCGCCGGCCCGGAGACCCGGGCGGGCCACGCCGACCTGGTGCGCGAGAAGTTCCTGTCGGTCGGCGGCTCGCAACAGGTCGCCGACACCGTCGGCCGCCTGCACCGGATGCGCCCCCGCGCGGTCCGCCGCTGGATCGAGACGGCCTTCCTGGACTAGTCCGAGGGGGGAGGGGGGTCAGCCGAGCCAGGCCAACGGGTCCTCCTCGTCCTCGCCGGAGGCCCGGACCGTCGTGAAGGTGACCGGGAGGCCCAGCTCCGCCAGACCGGCGAGCACGCCCGGGGAGAGGGCGAGCTTCGAACCGGACTCGGCGACGCCCGCCACGTCGACCTTCACCGACCGCCCCGCCTTCCTCAGCGCGTCGAGCGCCGGCCTGCGCGGGGTGAGGAGCGCGACGAGTTCGGCGGCCTGCTCGTCGGCGCTCGCCGAGTGCCGCTCGTCCACACTGAGCGTGGCCCAGCCGGGGCCGGAACAGACGTCCACGCCCTTGGCCGAGGAGAAATCGTCGCTGCCGGCGAGCCGCAACTCCGCGAGCAGAGAAGCGGAATCGACTTCCTGCCCCGACACGACCAGGGAGGTGCTCAAACTACCCCACGGCTTCAACGTCGTTCCACGTTCCATTCATGTCGATCAGTAGTAATCGGCGTCACTCAGCGCTCGTTCATATTCGCCGCGACCCGGAGCGGGAAACCCAGAAGCGCGAGACGCCTGAGTTCCTCCGGGTGGAGGGTGAGGCTGCAGTCGTTTCCGGCGAATCCGTAGATGCCGACGATCACCTCGTAGCCCTGCTCGGCCAGTCGCACGAGCTCGGCCCGCTTGCTCTCCGCCGTCGAGAGGATGGTGTCCAGCCGTTCGTGGAAGTCCCGGCTGACGTCGGAGCCGCAGTCGACGCCCCACTCCCCGTCGACCTCGTCCGGACGGCTCCACCTGCTGGGTCCCGGCTCGCGCACACCGGTGGGCTCGACACCGAGGAAGGACGTGATCTCCGCGGGCCGGAGGTCGGCTCCCTTGACGACGAGCGACACCTGCGTCAACACCCACTGGCGCTTTTCCCCGTTCTCGGACACGCTCGCCATCATCACACCGGCGCGTCGGCACGGACAACGCCGTTCTACGAGGCCTCGGTGGCCCGCCCACGTCCACCCGCGTCCCGGGCCCGGCGTCCCGGCCGGCAGGGACCGGCCGGTACGGTGCCGTGCGCCACGTACAGACGGACCGCGTCGTACAGCCGGTAGCGGACCCGCCCGGCCCGGTCCGGCTCGCCCGCCCGGACCAGCTGCCGGTGCAGCAGGTCCTCCAGCAGGTCCATGGCCTGCCGCCGGGACGGGGACAGCAGGGAGACCACGTCCTCGAACCAGAACTCCCTCTCGATCTCGCTCAGTTCATGGAGGGCGGCGCGGGACGCCGGCGGCAGCGGGCGGTAGTAGGCGGCCACGCTCGCGTCCAGGGAGAGGTCGCCGACCCGCAGCGCACCCAGCCGCTCACCCTCCTCGGCCAGCCGGTCCGCGAGGTCGGCGAGGCCGCGGTGCGGGCGTGCGGTGAGCCACAGGCCCGCGATGTGCAGCGCCAGCGGCAGCCCGGCGCAGGACCGCACGATGCGCAGGGCCGCCGGCCGTTGCGCCGCGGTCCGCCGGGCACCTGCCAGGTCGGCGAGCATCCGGTAGGCGTCACCGGACTCCAGCGGGCCGACGGGGGCACGGAACTGCTCGGGCAGCGCCGACAGTTCACGGCGGGCGGCCACCAGCACGGCGCTGCGCCCGCCGTCCACGAGCAGGGGCCGGACCTGCGCCTCGGAGACGGCGTTGTCCAGGACCACGAGCACCCGGCGACCGCTGAGCGCGTCCCGCAGCCGGGCGCGTGCCTCCTCCGGATCGCGCGCGGCGACGGCGTCGCCCAGCGAACGCAGGATGCGGCGCACCAGCAGATCCGGGGTGAAGGGCCGGCAGGACGCGGGGTGCAGGTCGACGTAGAGCTGCCCGTCCGGGAACCGGTCGCGCACCGCGTGGGCGGTGTGCAGCACCAGCGCGGTCTTCCCGGCGCCCGGTGGCCCGACGACCACCGCGGGTCCGCCGGGCCCGGGGAGGCGGGCCGCCAGCGTCTCCACCAGCCGCTCCCGGCCCACCAGCCGGCGGCGGGGCGCCGCGGGCAGTTCGGCGGGGCCGGCCCGGGGCGCCCGCGCGGGCGGCTGCTCCCCCCGGGGCAGCCGTAACAGGCGCCGGGTCTCGCCCGGTGCCAGCTCCAGCGCCTCGGCCAGCAGGACGAGGGACTGCCTGCGGGGCCGGGCGGTGTGCCCGGTCTCCAGGTTGCGTATGGCCCGCACGCTCAGCCCCGAGCGCACCGCGAGCTCATCCTGGGTGAGGCAGGCCGCCTCCCGGGCTCGCACCAGCGCGACGGCGAGCGTCGGCCCGGGCCCGGCGGGGTGCGGGTCGCTCACCCGTTCTCCCGGGCGCGGCCGGCGGACGGTCCGGCCACGGGGCGGCGCAGCGCGGCGACGAACTTGTAGCGGGAGCCCCGGTACACCGAGCGCACCCACTCCACCGGTGTGCCGTCGGCGTCCCGCGAGTGCCGCGACAGCAGCAGCATCGGCAGGCCCACGTCGGTGGCGAGCAGATGGGCCTCGCGCGGGGTGGACAGCGAGGTCTCGATCGTCTCGTCCGCCTCGACGAGATGGACGCCGTACACCTCGGCCAGGGCCGTGTACAGCGACGGGTGGGTGGTGAGCCACTGGCGCAGCCCGGGGAAGCGGCGCCCGGACAGGTGGGTGGTCTCGATCGCCATGGGGTCGCCGCTGGCCAGCCGCAGCCGCTCGATGCGCAGGACGCGGTCGCCGACCTCGATGCCGAGCAGTTCGGCGAGCCCCGCGTCCGCCGCGATCTCGCCGATGTCCAGCACCTGCGAGGCCGGCTCCAGTCCCTGGGCGCGCATGTCCTCGGTGTGCGAGGTGAGTTGCAGGGTCCGGTACAGCTTGGGCTGGGCCACGAAGGTGCCCTTGCCCTGGATGCGGTCGAGCCGGCCCTCGCCGACCAGTTCCTGCAGGGCCTGCCGGATGGTGGTGCGGGAGGTGCCGAACCGGACGGCCAGCAGCCGCTCCGCCGGCATGGCCGAGCCCGGCTGGAGCGCCTGGGTGATCTCCAGGACCTGCTGTTTGATCCGGTAGTACTTCGGCACGCGCGCGGCGCGGCGGGGCGCCCCCCTGGAGTGCTGGGCGCTGCTGACGTCGGTGGCCATGCCTGCCTTCCCGGCCGAGTGTGTGGGGGCTCCCGTTATAGCGACCAACTGCCCTATGGTCTAGTCCAACTGAGGTCGACAGGTCTAGTCCAGCAGGCGCGCCGGTCGCAAGGGGATGGGCGCGCTCCGGTGACTTTCTCGTAACGGCCCGGATCGTCTTCCGAACCACCCTTGACACCTCAAAAGGTCTAGGCCAAGCTCCAGCGTACTGGTCTACACCATTAGTGGCCAGGTCCCGAGCCCTACGTGCAACAGCGTCGTACGCAGGTCACCGCCGAGGGCGTGGGGGGATAAGTGGCATCCCTGAGGAGGGTGGCGTGAAGCGCAAGCTTGCTGCCGCGATCGTGATCGCGGGCATGATGGTCTCCGTCTCGGCGTGCGGCGGCGACGACGGCAAGGACACGGGCAAGAACGCGGGACCGGACAGCTTCAAGGGCCAGACCCTGACGGTCTGGACGATGGACGGCTCCGCTCCGCCCCAGTGGTCCAAGGACGTGCAGGCCGCCTTCGAGAAGAAGACCGGCGCGAAGCTGAAGTTCGAGATCCAGAAGTGGGACGGGATCCAGCAGAAGATCACCACCGCCCTCTCCGAGTCCAACCCGCCGGACGTCATCGAGGTCGGCAACACCCAGACCCCCGCGTACGCGGCCACCGGCGGTCTCGCCGAACTGGGCGACCTCAAGCAGCAGATCGGCTCGGACTGGACCCCGTCGGTCTCCCAGTCCTCCGTGTACGAGGGCAAGCAGTACGCCGCCCCGTGGTACTTCGCCAACCGCGTCGTGATCTACAACAAGAAGATCTGGGCCAAGGCCGGCATCAAGGACACCCCGAAGACCCGTGCGGACTTCTACAAGGACCTGGACACGATCGGCAAGAAGACCGACGCCGAGCCGCTCTACCTGCCGGGCCAGAACTGGTACTTCTTCGACGGCCTGACCATCGGCCAGGGTGCCGACCTGGTGAAGAAGGCGGGCGACAAGTACGTCTCCAACCTCGCTGACCCCAAGGTCACCGCGGCCATGGAGATCTACAAGAAGTACGCCTCCTACTCCAAGGCCCCCAAGGACAAGGACGAGGCCACCCCGCAGCAGGCCACGATCTTCGCCAAGGGCAAGACCGGCGCCTTCATCGGCATGGGCTGGGAGGCCGGCACGGCGATCCAGGCCAACAAGGCCATCGAGAAGGACCTCGGCTACTTCACCATCCCGGGCGAGACGGCCGACAAGCCCGAGGGCGTCTTCCTCGGCGGCTCCAACCTGGCGGTCGCCCAGGGCAGCAAGAAGCAGGCCCTGGCCAAGGAGTTCCTGAAGATCGCCCTGTCCGACCAGTTCGAGGGCCAGCTGGCCAAGCTCAACGGCGTCATCCCGAACAAGGAGTCCCTGGAGAGCAACCTCAAGGGCAACGGCGCCGCCGAGGCCGCCGCCCCCGGCGCGGCGGCCGGTGGCACCACCCCGCTGATCCCCGCGTGGGCCGCGGTGGAGAACACCCCCAACCCGATCAAGTCCTACATGACCGCGGTGCTGAACGGTAAGGCCCCGGCGGACGCGGCCAAGCAGGTCGAGGCCGAGATCAACAAGCGCCTGGCGCAGCAGAACTGATGACCCGCGCCGGGGGGTGTCGGCGGACACCCCCCGGCTCAGTCGTTCGTACGGCCGGTACGACAGGCACGGCCGGTACCGCCACGGAAGAGATGGCAACTCATGTCAGTGCAGACCGAAGGCACGGACACGGCCGGGGGGCCCGCTGTCCACAAGGCCCGGACACCGGGGCCGCCCAGGGACGCCGACCACGGCTCCGGGTCCCCGTCCCGCCGCGGTGGCGCCGCCCCCTACCTGCTCCTGCTGCCCGCGCTGCTGGCCACGCTGGTCCTGCTGGGCTGGCCCCTGGTCAAGAACGGCATGCTGTCGTTCCAGAACCTCAATCCGCGCCAGCTCATCCAGCACCTCACCGAGTGGAACGGATTCGACAACTACAAGGAGGTCCTGACCGGTTCGGACTTCTGGCACGTCGTCGAGCGCTCCCTGGTCTTCACCGCGATCAACGTCGTCCTGATCATGGTCATCGGCACCCTGGTCGGACTGCTCCTGGCCCGCCTCGGCAGGAGGATGCGGCTGCTGCTCATGGTCGGGCTCGTCCTCGCCTGGGCCATGCCGATCCTCGCGTCCACCACGGTCTACCAGTGGCTGTTCGCCCAGCGCTTCGGCGTCGTCAACTGGGTGCTGGACAAGCTGGGCTGGCACTCCATGGCCGACTACAACTGGACCGGCGGCCAGGTCTCCACGTTCACCGTGATCATCCTGCTGCTCGTCTGGCAGTCGGTCCCGTTCGTGGCGATCAACCTCTACGCCGCCACCACCACGATCCCC
This sequence comes from Streptomyces collinus Tu 365, assembly GCF_000444875.1. Taxonomy (NCBI): domain Bacteria; kingdom Bacillati; phylum Actinomycetota; class Actinomycetes; order Kitasatosporales; family Streptomycetaceae; genus Streptomyces; species Streptomyces collinus. The sequence continues at coordinate 6,482,973 of NC_021985.1, forward strand.
AGGGAGCTGTACGAGGCCGCGTCCCTGGACGGCGCCGGTGCCTGGCAGAGCTTCACCTCGGTGACCTTCCCCTTCCTGCGGCCCTTCCTGTACGCCACGACCTTCCTCGAGGTCATCTGGATCTTCAAGGCGTTCCCGCAGATCTTCGCGATCAACGAGGGCGGCCCCGACCACCTCACCGAGACGCTGCCGATCTACGCCTTCGTCCAGGGCGTCGGCAACCAGCACTTCGGCGTCGGCGCGGCCATCTCGTTCCTGACCATCCTGGTGCTGCTCGTCATGACCTCGTACTACCTGCGCATGGTGCTCAAGCAAGAGGAGGACGAGCTGTGAAGCGCTCGCTCGCCGGCCGGGTGTGGCCCAACGCGACCGCCGCCGTTCTCTTCGTCGGCTTCGTGTTCCCCGTCTACTGGATGTTCGCGACGGCCTTCAAGCCGACCGGCGACATCATCTCCGAGAACCCGGTGTGGTTCCCGACGAACGTCACCCTCAGCCACTTCAAGAAGGCCGTCGACGCGGACAACTTCTGGACGCTGGTCGGCAACTCCGTCACCGTGACGCTCTGTTCGGTGGTCTTCTCCCTCGTCATCGCCCTGTTCGCCGCCTTCGCGCTCGCGCGGATGCGGTTCCGGGGCCGGCGCGGGCTCATCGTGACGTTCATGCTGGCGCAGATGGCCCCCTGGGAGGTCATGATCATCGCCATGTACATGATCGTCCGGGACAACGACGTGCTCGACAGCCTGGTCCCGCTCACCGTGTTCTACACGATGATGGTGCTGCCGCTGACGATCCTGACGCTGCGCGGCTACGTCGCCGCCGTGCCCAAGGAGCTGGAGGAGTCCGCGATGGTCGACGGCTGCACCCGCATCCAGGCCTTCCGCAGGGTGATCTTCCCGCTGCTCGCGCCCGGCCTCATGGCCACCTCGCTGTTCGGCTTCATCACGGCATGGAACGAGTTCCCGCTCGTCCTGATCCTCAACAAGGACAACGAGAAGCAGACCCTGCCGCTGTGGCTGTCGCAGTTCCAGACCGCCTTCGGTGACGACTGGGGCGCCACCATGGCAGCCTCGTCCCTGTTCGCGCTGCCCATCCTGATCCTCTTCATCTTCCTGCAACGCAAGGCTGTCAGCGGTCTCACCGACGGCGCCGTGAAGGGATGACCCGGCCGATGACCACACTCGCCACCACTGGGTCCGGCAGCGGCTCCGCCGCGGGCGGCACCCTGAGCCGCGACGCCCTCGCCGTGCTCCAGCCGGGCTTCGACGGCACCACCGCTCCGGACTGGGTGCGCCGCCGCATCGGCGAGGGCCTCGCCTCCGTCGCCCTGTTCGGCCGCAACGTCGTCAGCGAGGAGCAGGTCACCGCGCTCACGGGCGAGCTGCGCGCCGAGCGCGACGACCTGCTGGTCGCCATCGACGAGGAGAGCGGCGACGTCACCCGTCTGGACGTGCGCACCGGCTCCTCCTTCCCCGGCAACCACGCCCTCGGCGCCGTCGACGACCCCGCCCTCACCCGGGGCGTGGCCCGCGAGCTGGGCCGCCGCCTGGCCGCGTGCGGAGTCAACTTCGACTGGGCGCCGTCCGCCGACGTCAACGCCAACCCCGACAACCCGGTCATCGGCGTGCGCTCCTTCGGCGCGGACACCGACCTGGTGGCCCGGCACACCGCCGCCTGGGTCGAGGGTCTGCAGTCCACCGGCGTCGCCGCCTGCACCAAGCACTTCCCCGGCCACGGCGACACCAACGTCGACTCCCACCACGCCGTCCCGCGCATCGACGTGGACGTGAAGACGCTGTACGAGCGCGAACTGCCGCCCTTCCGCGCCGCCATCGAGGCCGGCACCCGGGCCGTCATGAGCGCGCACATCCTCGTCCCCGCCCTCGACCCGGACCGCCCCGGCACCCTGTCCCGGCGGATCCTGACCGACCTGCTGCGCGGCGAACTCGGCTACCAGGGCCTGATCGTCACGGACGGCATGGAGATGCGGGCCATCGCCGGCACGTACGGCCTGGAGCAGGGCGTGGTCCTCGCGATCGCGGCGGGCGCGGACGCGATCTGCGTCGGCGGCGGCCTGAACGACGAGGGCACCGTGCTGGGACTGCGGGACGCCCTGGTGTCCGCCGTCCGCTCCGGTGAGCTGGCCGAGGAGCGGCTGGCCGACGCGGCGGCCCGGGTGCGGGAACTGGCGCGCTGGACGGCCGGGGCGCGTGACGACGCCGGAGCCGTCGCGCCGGAGCCCGGGATCGGCCTGGTGGCGGCCCGCCGCGCGCTGACCCTGACCCGGTCCGGCGCGTCCGTGCCGGTCACCGAGCCGGTCCACGTCGCCCGGTTCAGCCCGGCCCCGAACATCGCCGTCGGCGACGAGACCCCCTGGGGCGTCGCCGCCGAGCTGGAGCGGCTGCTGCCGGGCGGCACGGCCGGCACCTACGGCGGACCGGACGCGGGCCGTGCGGCCCTCGCGGCGGCGGCCGGCCGGCGGGTGGTCGCCGTGGTCCGCGACGAGCACCGGCACGACTGGATGGGCGGTGCCCTGGACGTGCTGCTCGCCGCCCGCCCGGACACCGTGGTGGTCGAGATGGGCGTACCGCAGGCCCCGCCGCGCGGCGCCCTGCACATCGCCACCCACGGCGCCGCCCGCGTCTGCGGGGTGGCGGCGGCGGAAGCCGTCGTGGCGGGCTGAACCAGTCACGCCGTCGGACCAGCGGCCGGCACGGGAGCTCACCGAGGCTCCGGTGCCGGCCGCTTTCCGTTGCCCAACCTGCGGCATTCAGGCGGCAGTTGGGCGGCACTTTGGCGGGGGTACCGGCCGGTAATCGTTGACACCCCCAATTGGTCTAGTCCAGCTTGGGAGGGCGCTACAGTTCGATCACCACGGAGCGACGGCATGCACCAGCCCTCCCCTTTCCTCCATCGAGCGGCGTCCGGCCGCCCCTACTTCAGCGCGGACGGCGAGACCTACCTCGCCCCGACACCCCTGCGCCACCTGGAGAAGTCCCGCCCCCTGCGGGTCCTCTCCGAAGAGGACTTCGCCTTCTGGCAGACGTACGGCTACGTCGTCGTCCGCGAGGCCATCACCCCCGGCGAGGCCAAGAGCCTGCTGGAGTTCGCCTGGGAGTTCCAGGGCCTCGACCCCGACCGCCCCGACACCTGGTACGAGGAACCGGAGTTCCGCTCCGAACTCGACCAGCACCTGTTCATCTACGGCTTCGTGGAGGCGTACCACCACCAGCTGCTGTGGGACAGCCGCCAGGCGCAACGGGTCCACGACGCCTTCGTGGACGTGTGGGACTGCGAGGAGCTGTGGGTCACCCTGGACCGGCTGAACCTCAACCCGCCCAACATACGCACCCGTTCACGCTCCCTGATCGAACCCACCGACGAGGGCTTCGACATCGAGCTGCACTGGGACGTCGACACCACCCTCGCCGTCCTGCCGCAGCGGGTCCAGGGCATCATCGCCCTCAACGACACCCGGCCCGAACTCGGCGGCTTCCAGTGCGCACCGGAGCTGTTCCGCCGCTTCGAGGAGTGGCGCGTCGCCCAGCCGGCGGGACGCGACCCGATCCGGCCCGCCGTCGACCGCGCCGAGTTCCCCGTGGTCCGGCCCGACCTCCAGGCCGGCGACCTGCTGATCTTCAACGGGCTGCTGGCGCACGGCGTCGCACCCAACCGCTCCGACGGGGCCGTCCGGGCCGTCCAGTACCTGTCGATGATGCCCGCCCTGGAGGAGCACACCCGGCTGCGGACCTCACGCGTCGACTCCTGGCGCAACCTCGCCACCCCGGACTGGAACGGCACCCTGCTCGGCGACGCCCGCCGGCCGGAGGCCCTGCGGTACGGACCCGCCGAACTGACCGGCCTCGGCCGCCGGCTGCTCGGCCTCGACTCCTGGACCGGCGGGGAAGGCGCACAGTGAACCGGATCTGCCTGACCCTGCCCACCAACCGGGCCTGCTCCGCCACGATCGCCGCGATCCACCGCGAGGCCGTCCACGCCGCCACCCGCTTCGGCGCCGACGTCCAGCTCCTGATCCTCGACTCCTGCGACGCGAGGACCCGAGCCGAGCACGCCGGTGTCGTGGCCGCGCTGCCGCGCACCGACGGCGTCACCGTCCACCACCTCGGCGAGGAGCCGCAACGGGCCTTCCTGCGCCGGGTGGTCGAACGGTCCGGGCTGCCCGAACCGGACCGGCTGCTGCGTCTGCTGCTCCCGGCCGGCGTCTCCTACGGCTCCTGCACCGACCGCGCCTTCCTGCTGGCCGCCGCGCTCGGCTGCGACTCCGTGCACCGCCGGGACTCCGACAGCGCCTACCAACTGCGCTCCGGCGAACCGGTCTTCCCCGTCCACCACGAACTGCCGTGGCTGGGCAGGCCGGCCGCCGACGCGACGGCCGCGGGCCTGCGCACCGACCTCGACCCCGCCGACGCCCACCGCCCGGTGTCCCTGGCCGGCGCCTCCTTCATCGGCGAACTCTCCGTCGACATCGGGGAGATACGCCGACGCGACGAGGGCGTCTACCACGAGGTCGTCGGCCTGTGGGCACCCGCCGGCTGCTCGCCCGAGGACCGGCGGCGGCTGGTCGAGGAGTCCTTCACCGGAGCGGGCACCGCCCCCTTCACCGAGGACCGCTCCACGCTGACCCTGGTGGATCCCATGCGGGTCGACATGTGCAACATCGCCTTCCACCGGGAGGTGTACGAACGCGTCCCGCTGCCCCCGGCCACCGACACCATCGGCAGCGACTACTTCCTCATCCACCTGGTCCACGACGCCCGGCTCCCCGGCATCCTGCACAACCGGCACATCGAGAACTTCCACACCCCCGAACGCCGTACCGACTCGGGCTTCACCGCCTACCAGACCCGCTACGTGAAGTTCCTGCTCTCGATGCTCCACCTGCACCACGTCTACGACCGGATGGCCGCCGAGGGCGACCGGCTGCTGGACGCCGGGCACCACGTCCGGACCGGGCGGATCGCGGAGCTGCTGCGCGAGAGCACCGGCCTGGACCGCGCCGAGAACGAGTGGCGCCTGGACCGGCTCGACACCGCCTACCGCAAACTGGGCGGACGCCACGAGGAGTTCGCCGAACGGCTGACCGGGCAGCGGGCCCGGTTGCTGGACGAGGCACCCCGGGACATGGCGGACTTCGCCCTGCTGACCGAAGGCTGGCCCGCCCTGGTCGACGCCGCGCGGCACACCGCGCCCGGGCCCGGGGAACGGTGACCGTGGGGATCAGCACGCCGCTGGCCGCCGCACTGGCCGCCGCCCCGGGCGACCGCCTCGTCTACGACCTCGACGGCGTCGCCGCCCAGTACGACCGGCTGGTGACCGAACTCCCCGGCGTCCAGGTCCGCTTCGCCCTGAAGGCCTGCCCCGTGGACGAGGTGCTGGCCCGGCTCGCCGACCGGGGCGCGGGCTTCGACGCGGCGAGCCCCGCGGAGATCGTCCAGGCCCTGCGCACCGGCGTGCCCGCGGACCGGATCCACTACGGCAACACGGTCAAGTCCGACACGGACATCGCCGAGGCCCACCGGCTCGGCGTGCGCACCTTCGCCACCGACAGCGTGCAGGACGTGACGGCCGTCGCCGAACACGCCCCCGGCGCCCGCGTCTTCTGCCGCCTCGCCACCAGCGGGGACGGCGCCCTGTGGGGCCTGAGCCGCAAGTTCGGCTGCTCGCCCGGGGACGCCGTCCGGGTCCTGACCACGGCCGCCGCCCGCGGGCTCGTCCCGGCCGGCCTGTCCGTGCACGTCGGATCCCAGCAGATGACGTACGAGGCGTGGCAGGAGGCCCTCGACACCCTCGCCGACGTGCTGGAGGACCTGACCGCGCGGGGAGTCGTGCCCGACCACGTCAACCTCGGCGGCGGCCTGCCCGCGCTCGGCTGCCTCGACCGCCGCGGCGAACCCCTCGACCCGCCCCTGGACAAGATCTTCGCCGTGCTCCGCGAGGGCATGGAACGCCTGGCCGGCCTCACCCCGGCCCCGCTCCGCTTCGTCGTGGAACCGGGCCGCCACCTGGTCGCCGACCACGGCGCCGTCCGCGCCCACGTCTACCGGCTCACCGAGCGGACGCAGCCGGACGGCACGCGCACCCGCTGGCTGTACCTGAGTGTGGGCAGGTTCAACGGCCTCTACGAGACGGACCGGCTCACCTACCGGCTGGTCTTCCCCGCCCAGGCGGGGCGGGCCGACGAGGAGTACGTGCCCGCCGTCGTCGCGGGCCCCACCTGCGACAGCGACGACGCCCACGGCGGCGGCCGGTACCCGGTGCGCGTCCCCGCGTCCGTCGCCTCCGGCGACCCGGTCTGGATCCTGTCCGCCGGCGCCTACGCCACCAGCTACACGACCCAGGGCTTCAACGGCATCCAGCCCCTGCCGTGCGTGTGCGCACGCGGCCCGGAAGGACAACGCTGACATGACCGACGTCATACGCGGCCTCACCGAGGCCGACTGGCCCCAGGTCGCGGCCCTGGAGGCCGGGGCGTACGCGGACACCGCCCTGACCGAGGGCGAGGACGCGCTGCGCTCCCGGGCCCGGGAGGGCACCTGCTTCGTCCTGGACCGCGACGGCCGGATCGCGGGCTACGTCCTGGCCCTGCCGTACCCGATGTTCCGCTACCCCGACCTGACCCGCCCGGAGGCGGCGGCCCACCGCTGCGCCAACCTCCACCTGCACGACCTCGTCGTCGGCGCCCCGCTGCGGCGCGCGGGACTGGGCAGCGCGCTGGTGCGCCACCTGACCGAAGCGGCCGGCGCGCTCGGCTTCCGGACGATCTCGCTGATCGCCGTCGCCGGCAAGGAGCCCTTCTGGCGCGCCAACGGCTACCGCGCCCACGCCGGCGTCCGGCTCCCCGCCGGCTACGGCGCCGACGCGGTGTACATGTCGGCCCCGGTGCCCACCGCCCTGCGGGAGGCGAGCTGATGACCACGGCTCCCGATCCGGCGGGCTTCCGCCGCGCCAAGTGGGCGATCGCCTGCCTGTTCTGCTTCCTGGGCCTGCAGTACGCCACCTGGGCCGCCCGGCTGCCCGCGCTCAAGGCCAGGCTGGACCTGGGCGCCGGTGAACTCGGGCTGCTGCTCATGGCCTGTGGGGCGGGCGCGGCGGCCTCCTTCCCGCTCGTCGCCCACCTGATGCGCAGGTTCGGCTCCCGCCGCCTGTCCCTCGCCTCCGCCCTGTGCCTCACGGTCCTGCTGATGGCCCTCTCCGCGGTGCCGGACTACCCCCTCGCGCTGCTGGTCATCTGCGCCGACGGGGTGGCCGTGGGCTGCCTGAACGTCGCCATGAACGCCCAGGGCGCCGCGCTGGAGAAGGCGTACGGCCGCACCGCCATGTCCCAGCTCCACGCGACCTTCAGCGCGGGCCTGCTCGCCGCCGCCCTGCTGGCCTCCGGCAGCACCGCCCTCACGGCCTCCGTCCCGGCCCACTTCGCGGTGGCCGCCGCGCTGTTGCTGCTGCTCCTCGCCCGCGCCCGCACCGGCCTGCTGACCCACGAGGAGCCCCGGCCCGGGGAGGCTCGGTCCGAAGCGGGCGGGTCGCAGGAGGCCGGATCGCAGCGAGTCGGCTCGGAGGGAACACGCGCCCCGGAGCCCCGGCCCCGCAAGAGGGGGGCGCTGACCGCGCTGCCGTCCGGCCGGACCCTGCTGATGGGCTGCGCCATGGCGTTCGGCACCATCACCGAGGGCGCCATGAACGACTGGTCCACGCTCTACATGAAGGACGTCGTCAAGGCGCCGGCGTCGGTGGCACCGCTGGGCATCGCGGTCGTCTCGGTCATGATGCTGCTGGCCCGGGTGCGCGCGGACCACTGGCGCGGCCGCTGGGGCGACGGACGCGTCGTGCGCACCGGCAGCGCCGTGGCCGGGATCGGCCTGGCCCTCGCCCTCGCGGCCGGCGGAGTGCTGCCCACCCTGCTCGGGTTCGCCTGCGTGGGGCTGGGGGCGGCCGCCGTCACCCCGTGCGTCTACGTCGCCGCCGCCGAGCGCGGTTCGGACGCGCTGTCCCTGGTCGCCGCGATGGGGACGACGGGACTGCTGGCCGGACCGGCGCTCATCGGGTTCGTGGCGGGCGCCGGCGGCCTGACCCTGGGCATGGCCACGGTCGCCGCCTCGGCCCTGATCGTGACCCTGACCGCCACCCGCATCCCCTGGCGGTCCCGCGTCCCGGCCCCCGCCGGGTAGCCGCCCCGCCCGCTCCCATGCCGCCGAGTACCCCCGGGATACCCCCGGGGGTACTCGTGCTACCGTCGAAGACATACCCCCGGGGGTAATTCTCCCCGGGCCGTCCGGCGACGTGAAGGGAGTCACCCCCGTGTTCTTCGTCGACACGATCGAGGTGTCGGGACTCGGCAACCGCTGCTACCTGGCGGGCGGCGAGCGGACGGCGGTGGCCGTCGACCCGCCACGCGACATCGACCGCGTGATCGAGGCGGCGGCACGACGCGGGGTGCGTATCGCGCACGTCGTCGAGACCCACCTGCACAACGACTACGTCACCGGCGGCCCCGAACTGGCCCGCGTCACCGGCGCCGCCTACCTCGTGCCCGCCGCCGCCCGCGTCTCCTTCGCGCGCACCCCGGTCCACGACGGCGACCGCACGGTGGTCGACGCCGCCGCCGGACTCACCCTGCGCGCGGTGGCCACCCCCGGGCACACGCCCCACCACACGTCCTACGTGCTGGAGGAGGACGGCACCCCGGTCTCGGTGTTCACCGGCGGCTCCCTGCTGATCGGCACCGTCGGCCGCCCCGACCTGGTGGAGCCCCGTCTGACCGAACGACTCGCCCGCGCCCAGCACGCCTCCGCGCACCGGCTGGCCACCGAGCTGCCCGACGACACCGCCGTGCTGCCCACGCACGGCTTCGGCAGCTTCTGCTCGTCCGGCCAGGCGCACGGGGAGTCGACCACGATCGGCAAGGAGAAGGCCTCCAACGAGGCCCTCACCCGGGACGTGGACACCTTCGTCGACGACCTGCTGGCCGGCCTGGACGACGTCCCCGCCTACTACACGCACATGACACCGGCCAACGCCGCGGGGCCCGCCCCGGTCGACCTCACCCCGCCCGCGCCGGCCGACGCCGCCGAGATCGCCGCCCGGCTGGCCGCGGGGGAGTGGGTGGTGGACCTGCGCAACCGGGTCGCGTTCGCCGCCGGGCACGTGTCCGGCTCGTTCAACTTCGAGGCCGAGGGGCAACTGGCCACCTACCTGGCCTGGCTGATCCCCTGGGGCCGCCCGGTCACCCTGCTCGCCGAGTCCGCCGAGCAGCTCGCCGCCGCCCAGCGCGAACTGGTCCGCGTGGGCATCGACCGGCCCGCCGCCGCGGCCACCGGAGACCCGCGCGACTGGGTCCGCCCCGGCGACACCCCGGCCTCCTTCCCGCGGGCCACCTTCGCCGACCTCGCCGCCCGGTACCCGGACCAGGGCGTCGTCGTCCTGGACGTCCGGCGGGACCTGGAGCGCTCGGACGGGTTCGTCGAGGGCTCGGTGCACGTCCCGCTGCACACCCTGCACCGCCGGCTCGACGAGATACCCGGCGGACAGGTGTGGGTGCACTGCGCGGGCGGCATGCGCGCCGCCGTCGCCGCGTCCCTCCTGGACGCGGCCGGCCGCGAGGTCGTCGCCGTGGACGACGCCTTCGGCGCGGCAGCGGACGCCGGGCTCCCGCTCCGCCTCGGCTGACCGCGCCGCGTGCGGGCGACGCCCGTGCCACCGCCGTACCGACCGAGGACGACCGAGGACCACCGAGGGAACAGGAGCGCAGAGCCCCGATGAGCATCTTCCGACGAGACCCGCGCGCCCCCGGCCGGGTGACCGTCCAGGAGGCCGCCGCCCGCACGGGCCACGGCGGTGCCGCGGACAGCGCCGTCGCCGTGCTGCTGGACGTCCGCGAACCCGACGAATGGCGGGCCGGGCACGCCCCGGGCGCCGTGCACCTGCCGCTGTCCGGGCTGTCCGGGCTGTCCGCCGGGGCGGGGCTGCCCGCGGCGGCGCACGCCCGGCCGCTCGTCGTGATCTGCCGCTCCGGCAACCGCTCCCGGCGGGCGGCCGAGCTGCTGGCCGCCCGGGGCGCCGACGCCGTGGACGTGATCGGCGGCATGCGCGAGTGGGCCGCGGCGGGGCTGCCCGTCGTGGACGGGCGGGGCGGGAACGGGACCGTCGCGTGAGCGCCCTGCTGCTCGCCCTGGCCGCCGGGGCCGTCATCGGTCTGGCGCTCGGCGCGCTCGGGGGCGGCGGCAGCGTCCTGGCCGTCCCCGCACTGATCTACCTGCTCGGCTTCACTCCGGTCGCGGCCACCACCGCCAGCCTGATCGTGGTCGGTGTCACCTCGGCCACCGCGCAGTCCGCGCACGCCCGGGACGGCCATGTCCGGTGGCGCACCGGGCTGCTGTTCGCCGCCGCCGGCATCGGCCCCGCCGTCCTGGGCGGCGCGCTCGCCGCCCGGCTGCCCGGGGCCGCCCTCACCGCCGGGTTCGCCGTGGTGGCGGCGGTGGCCGCGCTACGGATGCTGCGCCCCGGGCCCGCGGCCGACGGCACCGAGCGGGTACGCCCCGGCCGGGCGGCCGCGGCGGGCGCGGGCCTCGGCGCCGTCACCGGTGTCCTCGGCGTCGGCGGCGGCTTCCTCGCCGTGCCCGCGCTGGTCGGCGTGGTCGGCCTGCGGATGCGCGACGCGGTGGGCACCAGCCTGCTGGTCATCACCGTCAACTCGCTGGCCGCGCTGGCGATGCGGGCCGGCACGGCCGACGGGCTCGACTGGGCCGTCGTCGCGCCCTTCGCCGGGGCGGCGATCCTCGGCGCCTGGGACGGCAGGCGGCTGGCCTCGAAGGTGTCCGGGAGCGCGCTCCAGCGCGTCTTCGCGGTGGTGCTGTTGGCCGTCGCCGCGTTCATGCTGATCGACGCGGTGGTGTGATGGACCGCCACTCGCCCGCCACGGCGCGGGGCCGTGCGGCGCCCCGCGCGGGCCCTCACGCCAGCGACAGGAAGAGCCGTTCCAGACGGGCCCGCATCTGCTCGGGGTTCTCGCCGTTCGCGCGGCCGGACTCCACGTCGGTCATGCACTGCTGCAGACCCGTCGCGATGAGCGCGAAACCGGCGCGGTCCAGCGCCCGGGACGCGGCGGCGAGCTGCGTGATCACGTCCTCGCAGTCGCGGCCCTCCTCGATCATCCGGATCACGCCGGCAATCTGGCCCTGCGCGCGGCGCAGACGGTTCAGGACGGACTTCAGCTCCGCACCCGCGAGTTCCAGTTCCACCATCGCTCCTCGACCGATACCCCTAGGGGTACTGTACGTCCCGGTTCGGGACGGCGTCGACCAAGAAGGATTCCCGCCATGAACGCCCCCCACACTCCCCTCACCCTGAGCGTCGACGAGATCGGCGGCCGGCTGCACGATCCGGCCGTCATCGACGTGCGCACGCCCGGCGAGTACGCCTCGGGCCATCTGCCCGGCGCCCTGAACATCCCCCTGGACCGGATCAGGCACGCCCTGCCCGAGATCCGGGGCGCCGCCGAGCGCGGTGACGTCCTGCTGGTGTGCGCCTCAGGGGCCCGCTCCGAGCGCGCCGGCCGGCTGCTGGCCGAGCAGGGCGTGCGCACCGCCACCCTGGCCGGCGGCACCACCGCCTGGGCCGCCGCGGGCCACGACCTGGAGCGGCCCGCCGCCTGCGACACCCGGTCCGGGTGGAGCATGGAACGCCAGGTACGCCTGACCGCCGGGTCGCTCGTCCTGGCCGGCATCGTCCTCGGCCTCCTGGTCCACCCGGCCTTCCAGCTCCTGTCGGCCGGCATCGCGGCCGGCCTGGTCTTCTCCGCACTCACCGACACCTGCGGCATGGCGGCCGTCCTGGGCCGGCTGCCCCACAACCGCCCGGCCGACCTCGACGCGATCCTCACCGCGCTGCGCGCCCGCTGAGCCCCCGGGGGGCGTGAGCCCCCACCCGCCCTGCGGGGAAGCCGCCTCAGCTCGCGGCGAGCCGGTGCGGGGTCTCCAGGCAGACCGGCGGCAGCGGGAACCAGCGCATGCGTTCGAAGGCGGGGGGCAGGCCGGTGGGGCCCTCCTCCAGCCGGCCGGGTCGGGAGGTGAGCAGGTCGCGGGCCTGTTCGAGCTGGGCGGCCAGCGCCTCCTCGCCGAGCCGGCGCCTGCGGGAGGGCGGGGCGGCGATCCGGCCGTCGGCGGTGAAACCGACGTCGGTCAGCCGCAGCAGCGGCTCGCCGGTGCCGTCGTGATGGTGCCACCGGCCGCTGCCCGCGTCGAAGCGGTAGTCGGGCAGCAGCCGGTGGCCGTGCGTGGCGATCAGGTCGACGGCGTCCACCAGGTAGTCCCGGACGGTGTCGCTGATGAAGTAGTTGAAGTTCAGGCGGATCCAGCCGAGTTTGATGCCGTCACAGCCGCGCGCGACCTCGTCGAGCAGGGCGTGCGAGGTGGCGGAGTCGATCGCCAGCAGCCGGTGCCCGTACGGCCCCGCGCAGGAGCAGCCGCCGCGGGCCTGGATGCCGAAGAGGTCGTTGAGCAGCGCGACCACGAAGTTGTGGTGCAGGTGGGAGCCGTCGCCGTGGCGGACGCGGAAGGAGACGATGGACAGCCGGCGGGCGTGCCGGTTGCCCAGGATCTCCAGCCCCGGGTTCGCGTCCCAGCGGGCCAGCGCATGCCGCCAGTGGCGTTCCTCGGCCGCCTGGATGGTGTCGGTCCCGACCGCCCGCTTGAGGGTGAACACCAGCCCCGCGCGCACGGATTCGACGATCGCCGGGGTGCCCCCCTCCTCCCGGGCGACCGGGTCGTCCAGGTAGCGGTGGCCCAGCGGGTCGACGAAGACGACCGTGCCGCCGCCGGGCACGGTGGGCACCCGGTTGCGGACCAGGTCCCGGCGCACGACCAGCACCCCCGGCGTCTGCGGGCCGCCGACGAACTTGTGCGGGGACAGGAAGACCGCGTCCTTGTGGTCGCCCGCGCCCGGCGCGCTCGCCGCGACCCGGATCGGCACGTAGGGGGCGGCGGCCGCGTAGTCCCAGAACGACAGGGCGCCGTACGCGTGCAGCAGCCGGGCCACGCGGTCGGTGTCGGTCAGGATGCCGGTGACGTTGGAGGCGGCCGAGAAACTGCCGATGCGCAGCGGCCGGTCCGCGTGCCGGCGCAGCTGGGCCTCCAGCGCCCCGAGGTCGACGTGGCCGTCCGCGTCCTCGTCGATCACCACCACGTCGGCGACGGACTCCCGCCAGGGCAGCTCGTTGGAGTGGTGCTCGTAGGGCCCCACGAACACCACGGGCCGCTCGGCCGGGGGCGGCGGCGGTCCCGGCCGGCGCAACTCCAGGATGCCGACCAGCTTGTTGACCGCGGCCGTGGCCCCCGAGCCGCAGAAGATCACGACGTCGTCCTCGGTCCCGCCGACCGCGTCCCGCACGATCCGGCGGGCGTCCTCGCGCAACCGGGTCGTCTGCAGTCCGGTACGGGAACTCTCGGTGTGGGTGTTGCCGTAGACGGGCAGCACCCGCTCCCGGACGAAGTCCTCGACGAAGTCGAGCGCGCGGCCGGAAGCGGTGTAATCGGCGTAGACGATCCGCTTGGGCCCGTACGGCCCGTCGAGCACCTCGTCGTCGCCGATGAGCCCTTGCCGTATCCGCTCCAGCAGCGGCGAGGCGGCCGCTAATCGCGAGGCGCTCACGACCGCGCCCCGAGGGTGAGCGCGGGCGGCCGCCGCCGTACGTCCGGATCGTGGGGCCCCGCTGCGGTGCCGGTCATGACCGCGCCTTTCGCGTCGTCGCCGCCCGCGGCCGACGTCCGGCCGGCCACGGACAGCGCGGTGGATCGAGAGGTCGACGACGCGCGCCGAGCGCCCTTGTGCCCGCACGCGAGCCGCCGCGGCATATACCCTACCGGGTATTCTTCGAGGGGCGGGGGCGGAGCACCGTACCCCCGCGAAATGACCGAGAGTCGACGCGAATGCGATGCGCGGGAAGGGGCGTTGTGGGAGCCGACAGCCGCCCGCGGCGGCCGGGCAGCTGGTCCGGACGGAAATCCGGCCGCGCAGGCAGCCGCGCCGGGATGTGCTTCCGCCGTGGTTCAGCGAGCGATGCGGTATCGGTGTTCGGGGCGGCCGTTGGTGCCGTAACGGAGTTCCAGGCGGAGCGTGCCCTCCTTGACGAGATAGGACAGATACCGCTGGGCGGTGGCACGCGAGACGCCGGTCACCTCGGCGGTCTCGGCGGCTGACAGGGCTGTGTGGGCGGTGCGCAGGGCCTGGTGGATCGCGCTGAGGGTGGGCGCGGAGTGGCCCTTGGCCGGGACGCGGGGGACGGCGGGTGGGCGGGCCGCGCTGAACAGGGCGTCCACGTCGGCCTGGTCGGCCATGGCCGACCGGCTGAGCGCGTCCACGCGGGCGCTGAGCCGGCGATAGGCGCTGAGCCGTTCGGCGAGGTCGGCGGAGCCGAACGGCTTGACCAGGTAGCCGACGGCACCGAGTTTCATCGCGGCCCGGACGGAGGAGAGGTCGTGGTCGGCGGTGATCACGAGGGCGTCGGGACGGGTGTCGCCCTGGTCCTGGCTGAGCCTGCGCAGGACGTCGAGTCCGCTGCCGTCGGGCAGGAAGATGTCGAGCAGCAGCAGGTCCGGGTACAGAGTGCGGACCGCCGCCAGAGCCTCGGCCACCGTCGCCACCTCGCCGACCACTTCGAAGCCCTGGACCCGGCGCACGTAGTCGCTGTGGATCTGGCTGACCCGGAAGTCGTCGTCCACCACGAGGGTCCGGATCATCGGAGGTCACCTTCCATCGACAACGCCGTCGTGAACAGTGCGCCGTACGCCGGCGGTGCCGTGTCCCGCTGCGGCAGCGCGACCGTGAAGACCGCGCCCGGGCCTTCACTGACCGTGATGCTGCCGCCGTGCCCCTGCACCAGCCGGTGCACCAGGGCCAGCCCCAGGCCGCGGCGTGCGGTGCCCCGCTCGGGGCGGGTGGACCAGCCGTCTTCGAAGATCGACTGGGCAGTGCCCGGCGCGATGCCGGGTCCGTTGTCCGCCACACGTACGACGATCAGCTCGTCGCCCTCGGTCAGCGTGAGCAGGATCCGCCGCCCGCCGTCGCCGGACGGCGCCCCGGCCGTCGCGTCGATGGCGTTGTCGAGCAGGTTGCCGACGATGGTCAGCAGTCGCCGCAGGTGCGGTGGGTCGTCGCCGAGCGCGGAGTCGTCGGTGAGGACGATCCGCACCCCGCGTTCGGCGGCCACCGTGGTCTTCGCCACGATGAGCCCCACCATCAGAGGGTGGCCGATGTTCCGGCGCACGGCCTCGGTCAGGGCCTGCCCGGAGCGGGCTGTCTCGATGGCGTACTCGTACGCGGACTCGTGTTCGCCGATGTCCAGCAGTCCGGCCAGCGTGTGCATCCGGTTGGTGAACTCGTGCTGCTGAGCCCGCAGAGCGTTGGTCAGTCCGCGCACGGAGTCGAGTTCGCGTAGCAGGCCGATCAGTTCGGTACGGTCGCGTACGGTGACCACGGCGCCCAGTTCACGGCCGTGCAGGGTGACCGGCATGCGGTTGACGACGAGACAGTGGTCGTCGGTCAGGACGCTGAGGTCGGCGCCGGTCAGAGTGCCGTCCAGCGTGCGGCGCAGCCTGCCGTCGGGCAGCACCTCCTCCAGCCGGCTGCCGAGCGGGGCACCGAGGCCGAGCAGTCGCCGGGCCTCGTCGTTCACGACGGTGATCCTCCCGTCGGGGGCGAAGGCGACCACGCCTTCCCGGATGCCGTGCAGCATCGCCTCGCGGTCCTGCAGCAGGCCGGCGATCTCCTCCAGTTCCAGGCCGAACGTGGTCCGCTTCAGCCGCCGCGCCAGCAGGTAGGCCGCTGCCGCGCCGATCGCCGTGGCGATCGCGGCGTAGACCCCGAAGGTGGGCAGCTCGCGCCACAGTTCGCCGAGCACGTCATGTTCCGGGATACCCACCGACACCTCGCCGACCAGTGCACCGGAGGGCCCGTGCAGGGGGGCCTTGCCGTTGGCGGACCGTCCGGTGGCACCCTGGTCGGCGCCGACGTGCGGACGGCCGTCCTTCACCACGATCGGCTCGGCCACCGGCTCGCCGATCAGAGCCGGGATCGGGTGGGAGTGCCGTATGCCGTTCAGGTCGAGCACGACCACGTACGACGCCCCGGACGCCCGGCGGATCCGTTCGGCGACCGTCTGCACCACGTCGCCGCTGCCGCCCCCGTCCTCCATGGCCTGCCGGATCTGCGGATCCGCGGCTGTGGACTTCGCGATCGCGAGCGCCCGTTGCTCGTAGGAACGGTCGAGTTCGGTCCGCTGCGCGAAGGCGAACAGGACGAAGCCGATCAGGCCGGTGAGCGCGAGGATGCCCAGCTGATGGGCGAGGATCCGCGTGGAGAGCCTCCGCATCCCGCCGCGGCCTGTCCGGAAACGGATGCGTATCAAGGCTGCCTCTTCGTCCCGGTCGTGTGTCGTGCGCCGTGCCGGGCCGGCTCGTACAGCGTGCCCGGGTGGCGCGATTGTGCCTGATGGCCGAGATGTTGCCCACCCCCGTCCGTTGAGCAGAACGAGCAGAAGCCCGCTTTACGCAACTATCGCGAGATACCTCGGAAACAGCGACGCAACAGGCGCCCGCCTCTAGCGTCTGCCTTCCTCGGCCTGCGAGGACACCCCCCAGGCCCCACGAGGACCTCCCCGAGGGAACTTCCCCGGGGACTCCGGATGAAGGAAGGAAGCGGCACCACATGGCTTCGCGAAACGATGTCGCGAAGAGCCCGGGCGCCGGTGCGGCGGACCATGCGAACGCACGCATCGAGATCTCCGGGCTCACCAAGCGATTCCTGACCCCTGCCGGTGAGGTGTTCACGGCGCTGCAAGGCGTTTCGTTCACTGTGGAGCCGGGCCAGTTCTGCGCCGTGGTGGGTCCCACCGGCTGCGGCAAGTCGACGACACTCAGCATGGTGTCCGGGCTCGACCGGCCCAGCGAGGGTTCGGTCAAGGTCGGCGGCCGTGAGGTGGACGGCATCACCGACGGCGTCAGCTTCATGTTCCAGGCCGACGCGCTGCTGCCCTGGAAGACCGTCCTCGGCAACGTGCTGATGGGCCCCGTCTTCCGCGGGGTGCCCAAGCGGCAGGCACAGGCATCGGCGCGCGACTGGCTGCGGCGGGTCGGCCTTGCCGGGTTCGAGGACCGCTATCCCCACCAGCTGTCCGGCGGTATGCGCAAGCGCGTGGCGATGGCTGCGGCCCTGATCAACGAACCCAAGATCCTGATCATGGACGAGCCGTTCGGCGCCTTGGACGTGCAGACCAAGGCGATCATGTCGACCGAGCTGCTGAGCCTGTGGGAGCAGATCCGCCCGTCCGTCATCTTCATCACCCACGACCTGGACGAGGCGGTCGCACTCGCCGACCGGGTCGTCGTGATGACGTCCGGCCCCGGGTCGGTCAAGGCGGTCTTCGACATCGACCTGCCCCGCCCGCGCGGCTCGGTCCAGGAGATCCGCTTCCAGCCCCGCTTCATCGAACTCCAGCACCAGATCTGGGACACGCTGCGCGAAGAGGTGGAACGCGCCTACGCGCTCACCGCAGGAGGCAAGGAATGAGTGCGTCCACCGTTTCCACCACCCCTGTCACCGACGGCGGGGAAAGCCCGGCCGTGACCGCCGCGCAGCGCGCCGCCAGGCGACGCGTCGCCCTGGTGTGGGCCGGCCGTATCGGTCTCGCGGTCCTCGTGATCGGCGGCTGGCAGGCGTTCACCACGTGGGGCCTCGTCGACCCGTTCTTCTTCGGACAGCCGTCGGGCATCTGGCAGCGGCTGATCGACCTCTTCGAGCACGGCACCCAGTTCGGCTCCTTCTACGAGAACATCTGGACCACCATCCAGGAGGCGCTCGTCGGCTTCGTCGTGGGATCCCTTACCGGTGTCGTCCTCGGCATCGCGCTCGGGCAGAGCCGCTACCTCTCCGACGTGCTCGGTCCCTACATCAAGATGGTCAACGCGATCCCGCGTATCGTCCTCGGCTCGATCTTCATCGTCGCCTTCGGTATCGGCGTGACCCCGAAGATCCTGCTCGCCGCGGTGCTGGTGTTCTTCATCGTCTTCTTCAACGCCTTCCAGGGTGTACGCGAGGTCGACCGAAACGTTCTCGCCAACGTCAGGGTGCTCGGCGCCTCCCAGACGCAGATCATCCGCCACGTCGTCCTACCCTCCGCGCTGACCTGGATCATCGCCAGCCTGCACAGCGCCTTCGGCTTCGCCATCGTCGGCGCGCTCGTCGGCGAGGTGCTCGGCGCGCAGAGCGGCCTGGGCCTGGTCATCAAGACCGCGCAGAACAACTTCGATCCCAACGGCGTGTTCGCCACGATGCTCGTCATCGCGGTGATCGTGCTCGGCGCGGAGTGGCTGATCGGCAAACTCGAACACCGGCTGCTCTCCTGGCGCCCCCCGTCCGCCTCCGAGACGAACGTCCTGTGACCCCCGCTTCCCCTCTCGCTGTCCCGTCCGCCGCCTGTCACCAAGCAGTCCCCGCGATCCCGAAGGGTGTATGCCTCGCCATGCTCAAGAGAACCCTCACCGCATCGATCGTCACCGTCCTCGCCCTCGGCGCCGCCACCGCGTGTTCCGGCAACTCCGGCAGCTCCGGGTCGTCCGGCTCCGCCGGCACCCCGACCGTCAAGCTCATGGTCGGCGGCATCGACAAGCAGATCTACCTGCCCTACCAGCTCGCCCAGAGCCTCGGCTTCTACGAGAAGTACGGCGTCAAGGTCGAGCTGAGCACCGAGCAGAACGGCGGCGTCGGCGCAGAGGAGGCCATGGCCTCGGGGCAGGTGGACATGGCCGGCGCCTGGTACAACCACACGATCGAGTTCCAGGCGAAGGGCAAGGCGGTCGAGGACGTCGTTCAGCTGTCCGGCGCTCCCGGCGAGCGGGAGATGTGCACCGCGAAGAGCGGCGTGCGGTCGGCCGCCGACTTCAAGGGCAAGACGCTCGGCGTCACCGATCTGGGCTCGGGCACCGATACCCTCACCCAGTTCATGGCGGCGAAGAAGGGCGTCAAGACCAACCAGTTCCACCGGCTCGCGGTCGGTGCGGGCTCCACGGCCGTCGCCGCGCTGCAGAACGGCAAGGCCGACTGCGTCATGACGACGGAGCCGACGGTCTCCGCGGTCGAGAAGAAGGGCGTGGGCACCTCCGCGATCGACCTGGCCACCACGGACGGCGCCAAGGCGGCGCTGGGCGGTGCGTTCCCGGCCGCGAGCGTCCTGGCCCGCACCGACTGGGTGAACTCGCACAAGGACGCCGTGCAGAAGGTCGTCGACGCACTCGTGGCGACCATGCACTGGATCAACACGCACAGCGCGGCCGACATCGCCAACAAGCTGCCGGCGTCGTTCGTGCAGAACCAACTGGTCACCAAGGCCGACTACATCAAGGCCCTGAACGAGGACAAGGGCCAGTTCCTGCCGGACGGGATCATGCCGGCCGGTGGCCCGAAGACCGCACTGGCCACCGAGCAGATGGTCGGGACCGTGACCTCCTCGGTGGACCTCAGCAAGACGTTCACCAACGAGTTCGCCGTCAATGCCGACAAGAAGGAGGGCCTCACCACCACCACGACCCCTGCCGGGGCCAACGGCTGAGTCTCCGGCACTGCTCGGGGCCCCCACGTATCCACAGGTCAGCTGACATGTTGCGGTGTCGTGCCCCTTGCCTCCCAGGGGCACGGCACCCCGGCGTTCAGATGTCCCGGAAGAGACCAGCCAGCGCCGTGACCTGCAGCGATGGATGGTCGTGGGTTGCTGACCTGCAGGAATGGCCTTTCAGCTGTTTCATGTACGTACCCGTTGATGCAGCTGGAAGTCCCAGGAAAGTCCCAGGAAACTCCCCGTGCCAGGAGCCATTCTTTCGACCCTATGCTGGTGTGCGGGTGCTGTGTGGGCTGGTGTCCGTGCATCAGTGGTACTTCGGCATGGCCATCATTGGGACGGCCTGGCGTTCGCGGGTGATGGCACCTCGGACGTGTCCGCCGGGTCTCTGGCGCCGGTGGAGGGCGGCAGGCGACGGTCGGCTCCGGACCGAACGCGCAGTTCGACGTACCGTGTTTGATCTCGCCGCTCGGATGCTCGATGTCGACGACCCTTTCGTCGTCGAACGCCTCGTCGCCGCCGCGTTCGGGGCCGCCAGCGCCCACCAGATGCCCGACCCCGGCGGACCGCTCGAAGGCGCGCTGCGGGATTGGCTGGTGCAGCTACGCGACCGCTTCCTCGACGGCGGGACCACACCCACCTCGCACGAGCAACTGCGCGGCTATGTACGAGCCACCTATGAATTCGCCGGCGCCCTCCACCCAGCCGCCGTCCCGGACGGGGTTGATGCCTTCGCGCCGAGGTTCGCCGCCGTGGCGCGGACCTTGGTCCCGATCACGTCCTCCTCCGCGAGGACGGGCCCGTACGGGCTCTGGGCGACCGGCCGCCAGAAGATCTCCTTGAGGATGTCGACTTCGCATTCCTGCCCGATGGCCGGGTCGGACACGGTGAAGCGGGCGGACAGCGGAGCGGTCTCCAGCGCGTGCACCTTCCAGCCGCGGGCTTCCAAGCCGGCGCGGAGCGTGGCGGCGATGTCGGCCATGGGCGCCGGGTTCTCGGTGGCGACGTCGAGGTCCTGGCTAGGGCGGTTCACGAGGCGGTGTGCCCGCACGGCGTATCCACCGGTGAGAACCAGTGGATACGGGGAGCCGAGCGCGATCACATCCGCCAGGAGCCGCGTGTGCAGCTCCGGCATGTCCGTCACGCAGCCGCCCGGGCGCGGGAGGCGATCTGGGGGAAGGCGTCTTCCCACACGGTCCGCACAGTACGACCGACGAGGGTGCGCAGCAGCGGCCACAGGTCGAGGAGCAGATCCCGGTTGAGGTAGCGGGGCAGATCGTCGTGCAGGCCCTCGTGCAGAACGGTGCGGTATAGGCCCATACGCTGGCGCGGCTTGTCCAAGTCGTATGAGGTCATCCCGGACCAGGCCATGTGCAGCGGAAGTTCCACCACACCGTTGGCCGGCCCGTGCAGCTCGTCCAGCGACTCCGGTAGACGGCGGCGGAACTTCTCCCGGTACCGCGCGAGGTCCTCGGCGTCCGCGCTCGAGACGTTCCTCGGGGCGGGTGCGGGGTGCTGTGGGCTGGAGGGCATGACTCCATTATGGCGGCCGGAGACGTTGCGAGGGTCATGATCTGCGAGCTGGCGTCCGGAGCGGATGAGGGCGGATCCCCGGGCGAGCTGGTTGCCGCAATCTGCTCAGCCCTGAGCAGGACGGACTCTCGGCCTTGACGCTCGTTGGACGCTCTGCGCGTCTGCGCGAGGGACGATAAGCCGAGAAACCGAGTCTGACCAGGGGTTTTCTGGGAGCCGTTCAGGTCGACATCCTTCCGATGGCGGATCACGTGACGTGCATGTCACTCAAAGACTCCACGCCCGGCCAGAAGTCCCAGAAAAGTCCCAGGGATACCCGGAGGGCCCCTCCCGCCCCGCGTTTGTGCAGGTCAGGAGGGGGTTCACGCTATTATTTCGCAGAGCTTTCAGATGTCCCGGAAGATCTCGATCTGCGCGCCGATCGAGTTCAGCCGTTCCGCGAGGTCCTCGTAGCCGCGGTTGATGACGTAGACGTTGCGCAGCACGGACGTGCCCTCCGCGGCCATCATCGCCAGGAGGACGACCACGGCGGGGCGCAGGGCCGGCGGGCACATCATCTCGGCGGCGCGCCAGCGGGTGGGGCCCTCGACCAGGACGCGGTGCGGGTCGAGGAGCTGGAGGCGGCCGCCCAGGCGGTTGAGGTCCGTCAGGTAGATGGCGCGGTTGTCGTAGACCCAGTCGTGGATGAGGGTCTGGCCCTGCGCCACGGCCGCGATGGCCGCGAAGAAGGGGACGTTGTCGATGTTCAGGCCCGGGAAGGGCATGGGGTGGATCTTGTCGATCGGGGCCTCGAGCTTGGAGGGGCGGACCGTGAGGTCGACCAGCCGGGTGCGCCCGTTGTCCGCGAAGTACTCGGGGCTGCGGTCGTGGTCGAGGCCCATCTCCTCCAGGACGGCCAGCTCGATCTCCAGGAACTCGATCGGGACCCGGCGCACCGTCAGCTCCGACTCGGTGACCACGGCGGCGGCCACCAGGCTCATCGCCTCGACCGGGTCCTCGGAGGGGGAGTAGTCCACGTCGACGTCGATGTTCGGCACGCCGTGCACGGTGAGGGTGGTGGTGCCGATGCCCTCGACCCGGACGCCGAGCGCCTCCAGGAAGAAGCACAGGTCCTGGACCATGTAGTTGGAGGAGGCGTTGCGGATGACCGTCACGCCGTCGTGGCGGGCGGCGGCGAGCAGCGCGTTCTCGGTCACGGTGTCGCCGCGCTCGGTCAGGACGATCGGGCGGTCGGGGCGCACGGTGCGGTCGACCCGGGCGTGGTACTGCCCCTCGGTGGCCGCGATGTCCAGGCCGAACCGGCGCAGCGCGATCATGTGCGGCTCGATGGTCCGGGTGCCCAGGTCGCAGCCGCCGGCGTAGGGCAGCTTGAAGCTGTCCACGCGGTGCAGCAGCGGCCCGAGGAACATGATGATCGAGCGGGTGCGGACGGCCGCCTCCGCGTCGATGGCCGCCATCTCCAGCTCGGCGGGCGGCACCAGTTCCAGGTCGACGCCGTCGTTGATCCAGCGGGTGCGCACCCCGATGGAGTTGAGCACCTCCAGCAGGCGGTACACCTCCTCGATCCGGGCCACCCGGCGCAGCACCGTGCGCCCCTTGTTCAGCAGCGAGGCGCACAGCAGTGCGACGCAGGCGTTCTTGCTCGTCTTGACGTCGATGGCACCGGACAGCCGGCGGCCGCCGACCACCCGCAGATGCATCGGGCCGGCGTACCCGAGCGACACGATCTCGCTGTCCAGGGCCTCGCCGATGCGGGCGATCATCTCAAGGCTGATGTTCTGGTTGCCGCGCTCGATGCGGTTGACGGCGCTCTGGCTGGTGCCCAGCGCCTCGGCGAGCTGCGTCTGTGTCCAGCCCCGGTGTTGCCGGGCGTCACGGATGAGCTTGCCGATGCGTACGAGGTAGTCGTCTGCCATGAGGTTGAGGTTATCTCAGATATGAGATGGCGCCCGTTGGGGGGTCCGTTCGGGTGATGCCCCGTCAACGCTCCCTGGCCGTACGGGTGCGACGCCATCCGAAAGGTCCGGGCAAATCAACCGATGTCGTACGACGTCCGGTACTGCTGTGGGTGTGTCGCGGTCCGTGTTTGCCGCCGGTGGTGAGGGACCAGGAGTGCCGGTTGATGTTCAGCCGTACCCCGGGCAGGATCCGGAAGCTCTTGCGGAAAGTGAGCGGCATGGACGCCTCCTTGGGTCGTGTTCGGGTCGAGCGCCGCTCAACTCGGATACCCCGTACCGGCGTGGAGATGGCAGGCGGCCCAAGGGGGGCGCCGGCCGGTGTCCGGTGTGCGCCGGTCCGCCCCGCGCGGGATGCTCGACTGTGGCCGACGCCACCGGAAAACGGCGGGAGCCGGGCCCGGCCGGGCATGACCAGCCGGTGCCCATGTACTAGAGTTATCTCGACATCGAGATATCTGCCGAGGCGCACCGTGGTCGTCACGCTGGTAAGGCTCACCTAACTTAGCCTGACCTTACTGGATTGCCCGAGCCGGGGTGGCGGCACGATGGACGGTGGTAGGCGCACATCAATGAAGGAGACTGTCGTGTCGGCGAACAGCTTCGACGCCCGCAGCACGCTGCAGGTGGGCGACGAGTCGTACGAGATCTTCCGGCTGGACAAGGTGGAGGGCTCCGCTCGCCTGCCGTACAGCCTCAAGGTCCTGCTGGAGAACCTGCTCCGCACGGAGGACGGCGCGAACATCACCGCCGACCACATCCGCGCCCTCGGCGGCTGGGACTCCCAGGCCCAGCCCTCGCAGGAGATCCAGTTCACGCCGGCCCGCGTGATCATGCAGGACTTCACCGGCGTCCCCTGCGTCGTGGACCTCGCGACCATGCGTGAGGCGGTCAAGGAGCTGGGCGGCGACCCGGCGAAGATCAACCCGCTGGCGCCGGCCGAGCTGGTCATCGACCACTCCGTCATCGCCGACAAGTTCGGCACCAACGACGCCTTCAAGCAGAACGTCGAGCTCGAGTACGGCCGCAACAAGGAGCGCTACCAGTTCCTGCGCTGGGGCCAGACCGCCTTCGACGAGTTCAAGGTCGTCCCGCCGGGCACCGGCATCGTCCACCAGGTGAACATCGAGCACCTGGCCCGCGTCGTCATGGTCCGTGACGGCAAGGCCTACCCCGACACCCTGGTCGGCACCGACTCGCACACCACCATGGTCAACGGCCTCGGCGTGCTCGGCTGGGGCGTCGGCGGCATCGAGGCCGAGGCCGCGATGCTCGGCCAGCCGGTCTCCATGCTCATCCCGCGCGTCGTCGGCTTCAAGCTGACCGGTGAGCTGCCCGCCGGCACCACCGCCACCGACCTCGTGCTCACCATCACTGAGATGCTCCGCAAGCACGGTGTGGTCGGCAAGTTCGTCGAGTTCTACGGCGAGGGCGTGGCCGCCACCTCCCTGGCCAACCGTGCCACCATCGGCAACATGTCGCCGGAGTTCGGCTCCACCGCCGCGATCTTCCCGATCGACGGCGAGACCCTGAACTACCTGCGCCTGACCGGCCGCTCCGAGCAGCAGGTCGCGCTCGTCGAGGCGTACGCCAAGGAGCAGGGCCTCTGGCTGGACCCGAAGGCCGAGCCGGACTTCTCCGAGAAGCTCGAGCTGGACCTCTCCACGGTCGTCCCGTCCATCGCCGGCCCGAAGCGCCCGCAGGACCGCATCGTCCTCGCGAACGCCGCCGAGCAGTTCAAGCTGGACGTGCGCAACTACGTCGACGACCTCGACGAGGCGGGCAAGGAGTCCTTCCCGGCCTCCGACGCCCCCGCCGTCCACCCCAACGGCTTCCCGTCCAACCCGTGCCAGGTCACCGCCCCCGACGGCACGACCTACGAGCTGGACCACGGCGCGGTGACGGTCGCGGCCATCACCTCCTGCACCAACACGTCCAACCCGTACGTCATGATCGGCGCCGCCCTGGTCGCCAAGAAGGCGGTCGAGAAGGGCCTGACCCGCAAGCCGTGGGTCAAGTCCACCCTCGCCCCGGGCTCGAAGGTCGTCACCGACTACTTCGAGCGGGCCGGTCTCACCCCGTACCTGGACAAGCTGGGCTTCAACCTCGTCGGCTACGGCTGCACCACCTGCATCGGCAACTCCGGCCCGCTGCCGGAGGAGGTCTCCAAGGCCGTCAACGACCACGACCTCGCCGTCACCTCGGTCCTCTCCGGCAACCGGAACTTCGAGGGCCGCATCAACCCCGACGTCAAGATGAACTACCTGGCGTCCCCGCCGCTGGTCGTCGCGTACGCCATCGCCGGCTCCATGAAGGTGGACATCACCCGTGACGCCCTGGGCACCGACCAGGACGGCAACCCGGTCTTCCTGAAGGACATCTGGCCCTCCGAGGCCGAGGTCAACGACGTGGTCGCCGCGGCCATCGGCGAGGACATGTTCTCCAAGTCCTACAGCGACGTCTTCGCCGGCGACGCCCAGTGGCAGGCGCTCCCGGTCCCGACCGGCAACACCTTCGAGTGGGACGCCGAGTCGACCTACGTCCGCAAGCCCCCGTACTTCGAGGGCATGGGCATGGAGCCGGAGGCGGTCTCCGACATCACCGGCGCCCGCGTCCTGGCCAAGCTGGGCGACTCGGTCACCACCGACCACATCTCCCCGGCCGGTGCCATCAAGGCCGACACCCCGGCGGGCAAGTACCTCACCGAGCACGGTGTGGAGCGTCGTGACTTCAACTCCTACGGCTCGCGCCGTGGCAACCACGAGGTCATGATCCGCGGCACGTTCGCCAACATCCGCCTGCGCAACCAGATCGCGCCGGGCACCGAGGGCGGCTACACCCGCGACTTCACCCAGGCGGACGCGCCGGTGGCGTTCATCTACGACGCCTCGCGCAACTACATCGAGCAGGGCATCCCGCTGGTCGTCCTGGCCGGCAAGGAGTACGGCTCCGGCTCGTCCCGCGACTGGGCGGCCAAGGGCACCGCGCTGCTCGGCGTCAAGGCCGTCATCGCCGAGTCCTACGAGCGCATCCACCGCTCGAACCTCATCGGCATGGGCGTCCTGCCGCTGCAGTTCCCGGAGGGCGCCACCGCCCAGTCCCTCGGTCTGACCGGCGAGGAGACCTTCTCCTTCACCGGCGTCGAGGAGCTGAACAACGGCACCACGCCGCGCACGGTCAAGGTCACCACCGACACCGGTGTCGAGTTCGACGCGGTCGTCCGCATCGACACCCCCGGTGAGGCCGACTACTACCGCAACGGCGGCATCATGCAGTACGTGCTGCGCAGCCTGATCCGCAAGTAGCACGCACGAGCGGTACGACGACCGAGGGCCGTACCCCCCGCAGCGGGGGTACGGCCCTCGGCCGCGCGTCCGTGCACCGGTGGCGCGGCCCCGCGCCGTCCGCCCACGCACCGGGAGGTCCGGCCCCGCGCCGTGCGGCCATGCACCTGGGGTGCGGCGCCTGCCGTGCGGCCATGCACCTGGAGGTGCGGCCCCCGCCGTGCACCCGTGCAACCGGGGGTCCGGCCCCGCGCCGTGCACCCCATGCACGCGGCGGCCCCGCGCCGTGCGGCCATGCACCTGGGGGTGCGGCCCCTGCCGAACGGCCATGCACCGGGAGGCGCGGCCCCCGCCGTGCACCCGTGCGACCGGGAGGTCCGGCCCCGCTGCGTGCGTGCGTGTACCGGGGACGCGGCCCGCGGCCGTGCGCTCACTCCAGGGGGATGTCCGGGATCTCGAATCCCGGGACCCCCGGCAGCTCCCCGCTCTTCGGCAGCGCCACCTCGGCCCAGATCACCTTGCCCTGGGGCGTGTACCGGGTGCCCCAGCGCTCGGTCATCTGCGACACCAGGAACAGGCCCCGGCCGCCCTCGTCGGTCGTCGCGGCGTACCGCAGGTGCGGCGAGGTGCTGCTGCCGTCGGCGACCTCGCAGATCAGCGTGCGGTCCCGGATCAGCCGGACGTGGATCGGCTCGGAGGCGTAGCGGATGGCGTTGGTGATCAGCTCGCTCAGCACCAGCTCCATGCCGAAGCCCAGCTCGGCCAGGCCCCACTCCGCCAGCTTCGCGGACACGGCGCCGCGCATCCCGGACACGGCGGCCGGGTCGCCCGGCACGTCCCAGTCGGCGACGTTCTCCGGTGGCAGCGCCCGGGTGCGCGCGATCAGCAGCGCCACGTCGTCGGCGGGCCGCTCGGGCAGCAGCTCGTCCAGCACCGCCTGGCAGCTCTCCTCCGGCGCCCGGTCGGGGTGCCCCTCCAGCGCCCGGCGCAGCAGCTCCATGCCCACGTCCAGGTCGCGCCTGCGGTCCTCGATGAGCCCGTCGGTGTACAGCACGAGCTGGCTGCCCTCGGGCACGTCCAGCTCGGCCGTCCGGAACGGCATGCCGCCCAGGCCCAGCGGCGGCCCGGCCGGCACGTCGGGGAAGGTGGCGCTGCCGTCGGGGTACACCAGGGCCGGTGTCAGGTGCCCGGCGCGCGCCATGACGCAGCGGCGCGCCACCGGGTCGTAGATGGCGTACAGACAGGTGGCGCCGACGATCTCACCGGAGGTGTCCGCGCACGCCTCGTCCTGGTCGATACGGCCGACCAGGTCGTCCAGGTGGCTGAGCAGCTCGTCCGGCGGCAGGTCGAGGGTGGAGAAGTTGTGCACCGCGGTGCGCAGCCGGCCCATCGTCGCGGCGGCGTGCAGACCGTGCCCGACCACGTCCCCGACGGCCAGCGCCACCCGGCCGCCCGGCAGCGGGATCACGTCGAACCAGTCGCCGCTCACGCCCGACTGGGCGGGCAGGTAGCGGTAGCCGACGTCCAGGGCGCTCTGCTCGGGCAGCGCCCGCGGCAGCAGGCTGCGCTGGAGGGTGACCGCCAGCGCGTGCTCGCGGGCGTACCGGCGGGCGTTGTCGATGCTGACCGCCGCCCGGGCCACCAGCTCCTCGGCCAGCGACAGCTCCTCCTCGTCGAAGGCGTCCCGTTTGGAGCGCCAGAAGTTGACCATGCCCAGCACCACGCCGCGGGCCTGGACGGGCGCGCTGATCAGCGAGTGGATGCCGAAGTCGACGATCTGCCGGGCGCGCTCCGGGTCCTGCGCCTGCCAGCCCGAGGCGGAGGACAGGTCGGTCACCAGCTGGGTGCGGCCGGCGTCGTAGCCGAGGGCCTGCGGGGTGGAGGGCAGGAAGTCGATCAGCCGGCCCCGCTCGTAGAGCGGGTGGTCGTCCCGGATGCCGCTGACGGCGACGCGCCGCATGTCCGTCGCCTTGGGGCCGGGCTCCTCGCCGTGCAGGACGGCGTCGGCCACGTCCACGGTGACGAAGTCGGCGAACCGGGGCACGGCGAGCTGGGCCAGCTCGTCCGCCGTGCGGACCACGTCGAGGCTGGTGCCGATGCCGAGGCCGGCGTCGTAGAGCAGCTCCAGCCGCTCCCGGGTGACCTCGGCCCGGCCCGAGACGGCCTGCAGCTCGGTGGAGTCCCGCAGCGTCACCACGGTGCCCCGGGGGCCGCCCTCGGGGTGCGTGGGCCGCTGGTTGACGGCGAGCAGCCGGCCGCCGGCGAAGTGCACCTCGTCGGTCGCCTCGCGGCCGGAGGAGAGCAGCTCCGCCATGTCGGCGTCGAGGCACGACAGCTCGCGCACGGTGTGCCCCTCGGCCTCCACGGGCAGCTCCAGCAGCCGCCGGGCCTCGTCGTTGGCCAGCAGCAGCCGACCGTTGTCCTGGACGATGAGGACGCCCTCGCGCACCGAGTGCAGCACCGTGTCGTGGTGCTCGTACATCCGGGACATCTCGTCCGGGGCCAGGCTGTGGGTCTGCCGCCGCAGCCGCCGGCCCACGAGCGCGGTGCCGCCGGTGGACACCACGAGGGCCGCCGCGCCGGCGCCGAGGATGATCGGCAGCTGCCGGTCCACGGCGTTGGTCACGTTCTTCACCTTGAGCCCGGCGGAGACCAGCGCCGTCACCTTGCCCCGGTCGTCCCGGATCGGCACCGTCGCCTGCACCTCGTGGCCGAGCGGGCCGTGGACGCTCTCGGTGTAGACGTGGCCGGCCAGCGACGGGGCGATCCTGCCGACGAAACGTTTCCCGATCTTGCTCGGGATGGGGTGCGTGTAGCGGATGCCCTTCTTGTCCATGACGACGATGAAGTCGACGCCCGCGCTCTTGCGTCCCGCCTCGGTCAGCGGCTGGAGCACCGCCGACGGGTGGGGCGAACGCAGCGCCTCCACGACACCGGGGGAGTGCGCGAAGGTCTCGGCGACGGCGATGGACCGGCGCCTCGCCTCCGTGCTCGTGTCACGCTCCGACTGCAGGACGAGGGCGAAGACCGCGCAGACCACGAGAACCACGACCAGCGCCACCTGCAGGACGAAAACCTGCCCGGCGACGCTGCGGGGACTCTTGCCGATCATCGAGCGCAATGAGATGCGCCTGAATCGGCCGATTCGGTCCGACATGCGACATTTCTAACACTGGCGTTTCCCGGTGACTACGGCTGGTCCAAGCGATGGACATCACACGGGCCCGGGAACGAGCCTCGGGAGCGCTCCCAAAAATCGCTGCGAACAGTGCATCACCATTCTCTCGCGAAGCGGTGGGAAGTGCTCGGGGCGGACCCGGTGGCCGTGCGCACCGGGTCCGCGAGCCGGGCAGGTGAGGGGGGTGGTGGTGTCCCTGCCCGGGTGGTGCCGGCTTGTGGAGGAGCGTGAGGTCCCCGGGGGACCCCGACCGGTGGTGCGACAACGTTGTCGACTGGTCTGTACATGACTTTACCGCCTCAACCGACAACGATGTCAACCTACTTGAGGTCCCCCGACCGGGTGATCCGCGGGCGTGCCAGGACCGCCGTACGCGGTCTTCCGTGTGACCGGTGGCGCACGCTACTGTCCCTGCGGCTTGTGCGACCGGTGGTGCGCGACCCGTCCGTCAGAGGAAGGGCCGCTCCATGCGTTTCCGTCCCATGTCCCTGCTGCTGGCCGCGGTGCTCGCGATGAGCGGTGCCCCCACGGCCCTCGCGGCGACCGCAGCTCCCCCCGGGCTCGTCAAGGACCCGACCCCGTACGTCGACCCGCTGATCGGCACCAGGAACGGCGGCAACGTCTTCCCGGGCGCCGTCGTGCCCTTCGGCATGCTCTCCTGGAGCCCGGAGAACACCCGGGGCGACGCCACCCGCACCGCGGCCCCCGGCGGCTACCAGTACGACGCCACCCGGATACGCGGCTTCAGCCTCACCCACATGTCCGGCACCGGCTGCGCGGGCGGCAGCGGCGACATCCCGTTCTTCCCGTACGCCGGCGAGGTCACCTCGTCCCCGGCGAGCGACACCAAGGACGCCGTCTACGCCTCCGGCTTCAGCCACCCCGACGAGACCGCGGAACCCGGCCACTACCGGGTCGGCCTCGCCTCCGGCGTCACCGCCGACCTCACCGCGACCGCCCGCACCGGCTCCGCCCGCTTCACCTTCCCGGCCGACAAGCCCGCCTCGCTGCTGGTGCGCACCGCCAACTCGGAGGTCGGCTCCACCGACTCGTCGGTCACCATCGACCCCGCCGGCCGCACCGTCTCCGGCTCCGTCACCTCCGGCGACTTCTGCGGCTACCTCGACCCCGAAGGCCGGCGCGCCTACTACACGCTCTACTTCACCGCCCGCTTCGACCGGCCCTTCAAGACCCACGGCACCTGGCGGGACGGCACGCTGGACCCCGGATCCACCACCGCCTCCGGCGGGACCGGCGGCTTCGCCGACGGCGGTCGGCCGGTCGCCGGCAAGGGCGCCGGCGGGTACGTCGAGTTCGCCCCCGGCACCGGCCCGGTGAACGTCAAGGTCGGCATCTCCTACGTCAGCCGGGCGGCGGCCGCGGCGAACCTCGCCGCCGAGAACCCGCCCGAGCGCTCCTTCGACGCAATGCGCGACGCCGCCCGGGCCGCCTGGCGCGAGCGCCTGGGCGCCGTCCGGGTCGGCGGCGGCAGCGCCACCGACCGCACCACCTTCTACACCGCCCTCTACCACTCCCTCCTGCACCCGAACGTGATCAGCGACGCCGACGGCCGCTACCGGGGCAGCGACGACAAGGTGCACCGGGTGGCCCGCGGCCACCGGGCCCAGTACGGCACCTTCTCCGGCTGGGACGTCTACCGCGACCAGGTCCAGCTGCTCACCCTGCTCGACCCGCGCACCGGCTCCGACGTCGCCCAGTCGCTGTACGAGATGGCCCGGCAGAACGGCGGGGTCTGGGACCGCTGGCTGCACGGCGCGAGCGGCACCCACGTCATGAACGGCGACCCCGCGCCCACCGCGCTCGCCGGGATCCGGGCCTTCGGCGGCACCGACTTCGACCTGCGGGGCGCGCTCGGCTCACTGGTCCGGGCGGCCACCGTGCCCACCGAGCAGGACCTGTCCGCGGCCGGCAAGCCGGTGCTGTCGGTCGGCCAGCGCCCCTCCCTCGACAAGTACCTCGACAAGCACTACATGCCGTCCGTCTCCAACGCCTGGGGCGGTGCCGCCGAGACCCTGGAGATGTCCACCGCCGACTTCTCGCTCTCCCAGCTCGCCGCGGCGGCGGGCCGCAAGGGCACGGCGGCCGCCTTCGCCCGGCGCGCCCAGTGGTGGCAGAACAACTTCGACATCGCGGCCGTCCCCTCCGGTGCCGACGGCAGCGGCGGCTACATCGCCAACCGCAAGGCCGACGGCAGCTGGGTCACCGGCTTCACCCCCGACACCGGCAACGGGTTCGTCGAGGGCACCGCGGCCCAGTACACCTGGATGGTCCAGCACGACCCGGCCGGGCTGTTCGCCGCCATGGGCGGCACCGGCAAGGCCCTGGCCCGGCTCGACGACTTCTTCCACGACGCCGACGGCGGCTGGGCCTTCACCGGCAGCGGCGGCACCAAGTCCGAACTCGACAACGAGCCCTCGCTCAACGTCCCCTACCTGTACGACTACGCCGGCGCCCCGTACAAGACCCAGGAGACCGTCCGGGCGGCCATGCGGCGGCTCTGGTCGGCCGAGCCCGGGGGCATCCCCGGCAACGACGACCTCGGCGCCATGTCCGCCTGGTACGTCTTCTCCGCCCTCGGCATGTACCCGCAGGTCCCCTCCCGCGCGGAACTGGTCCTCGCCTCGCCGCTGTTCGAGCGCGCCGAGATCCACCGCCCGCACGGCAACGACATCTCCGTCCGCGCGCCGGGAGCGGCCTGGGACGCGCCCTACGTCCGGTCCCTGAAGGTCGACGGCCGCCGCGGCGACCGGCCGTGGCTCCCGGCCTCGTTCGTGCGGGACGGCGGACGGCTCGACTACACGCTCTCCGCGACCCCGGACCGCTCCTGGGGCGCGACCGAGCCGCCGCCGTCCTTCCGCCAGGGCGAGCAGCCCTACCAGATCGGCGTCGGCCCGACCGCCGCGACGCTCGCGCCCGGCGACTCCACCGAGGTCGCCGTCCGCGCCCTGTCGCTGAACGGCGGCACCGGACCCGACGTCCGCTTCCGCGTCGAGACCCCGGACGGCGTCACCGCCACGCCCGCCGAGGGCTCGGTCACCGACGGCGCGCGGCAGATCACGCTCACCGCCGCCGACGGCGTCCACCAGGGCTTCTACGACGTCACCGTCACGGTGACCTCCGACGGCACCTCCTACCGGCAGCCGGTCGCCCTGACCGTCGCCGCGCCCGGCACCCTGCTGGCGGCCTACAACGGCACCGGGGTCTCCGACGACACCGGCGACCACGCCGAGGCCGACTACGACGGCGGCGGCTGGAGCTACTCCCGCCAGGCCCTCGCGGCGGCCGGCCTGACCCCCGGCGGCCACGGCACCGTCGACGGCCTCGCCTTCACCTGGCCCGACTCGCCCGCCGGCCGCCCCGACAACGCCTCGGCGGCCGGCCAGAGCGTCGACCTCGCCACCCCGGCGGCGACGCTGTCCTTCCTCGGCAGCGCGGTCAACGGCAACCAGAGGACCACGGCCACCGTGACCTACACCGACGGCAGCACCGGCACGATCGACCTCGCCTTCACCGACTGGACCGTCGGCGGGGGCGGCGGCACCGTCCAGTACGGCAACCGGGTCGTCGCCAAGACCGCGTACCGCAACGTCGCGGGCGCCGACAAGGACCCGGTGGCGACCTACGTCTTCGCGACCGAGCCGTTCCGGGCGCCCCCGGGCAAGTCCATCAGGAGCGTCCGGCTGCCCGACGACACCGACCTGCACGTGTTCACCCTCGCGGTGGGCTGACCCGTACGGCACAAGGCCGCCCCCCGGGTCCTTCCGGGGGGCGGCCTTCGTTCCGTACGGCGGGTGCGTCAGCCGAGCAGCTCCACCTCCGCCAGCGTCGACTCGGAGTCGAGGACCAGCCGGTACTTCGGGTACGAGCCCGGCTTGGCGATCGTGAACGCCCGGGTCTGCCGGTCCCAGGCGAACGACTCCCCGGACCGGTGGTCCAGGGTGCGCCAGGTCGTGCCGTCCGCCGAGCCCTGCAGCGTCCAGCCGGCCGGTGCCTCCGTGTGATCGGCGGCCGAGGTCAGCGTGTACTGGACGGGCTTGCCGGCACCGGTGACCGGGAGGTCGACCGAGGCGACCGTCGCGCTCGTCGCCGAGGTGTCGTCGAACAGGGCCCCGTCACCCTTGAGCAGGTCGGTGCGCGGCGTCGGCACCTTGTCGTCCTGGGTGATGGACACGGGCGCCGCGTCGCGGCCGCTGCCCCAGGTGGACGGCTTCGCCCCCATGAAGAACTGCAGCACCCCGCCCTTGGCCAGCAGCGAGTGGGGGAGCGAGGTCGACGTCCAGGGGCGGCCGTTGACGGTCACGCCCTGCACGTAGACGTTCTCCGCGCTGTTGCGCGGGGCCTTGATCACCAGGTCCCGGCCGTTCTCCAGGTGCACGGTCGCCTTCTTGAACAGCGGGGAGCCGATCGCGTACTCGCCGCCGCCCATCACCAGCGGGTAGAAGCCGAGCGAGGAGAAGAGGTACCAGGCCGACTGCTCGCCGTTGTCCTCGTCGCCGTGGTAGCCCTGACCGATCTCGCTGCCGGTGTACAGGCGGGAGAGCGCCTCGCGGACGTACTGCTGCGCCTTCCAGGGCTGGGAGGCCGCGTCGTACATGTAGATCACGTGGTGCGCGACCTGGTTGGAGTGGCCGTACATGCCCATCCGCACGTCCCGGGCCTCGGTCATCTCGTGGATGACACCGCCGTAGGAGCCGACGTAGTCCGGGGAGGCCGTCTCCGGGGTGGCGAAGTACGTGTCGAGCTTGTCCGCGAGGGCCTGCCGGCCGCCGTACAGGTTGGCCAGGCCCCGGCTGTCCTGCGGGGCGGTGAAGGCGTAGCCCC
Source organism: Streptomyces collinus Tu 365 (assembly GCF_000444875.1). Classification (NCBI taxonomy): domain Bacteria; kingdom Bacillati; phylum Actinomycetota; class Actinomycetes; order Kitasatosporales; family Streptomycetaceae; genus Streptomyces; species Streptomyces collinus. The sequence goes on from NC_021985.1 coordinate 6,517,383, forward strand.
AGCCGTTGGTCTCCGTGTAGTCGTAGCCCCACACGCGCGGGTCGTACTTCGCGGAGTCCAGGCGCCAGCCGCCCTTGGCGTCACGGCCCTGGAAGAAGCCCGCCTTGGCGTCGAAGAGGTTCACGTAGTCCCGGGCGCGGTTGAGGAAGTACGTCGACTCCTCCTGGTACCGCTTCTCGCCCGTCTTCTCGTAGAGCGCCTGGCCCATCCGGGCGATGCCGTAGTCGTTGACGTAGCCCTCCATCGCCCACGACAGGCCCTCGTGCGTGTCGGTGCTGGTGTAGCCGAGGAACGGCGAGGTGCTCATGCCCTTGCGGCCCACGCCCGACGCCGGGGGGACGACCGTGGCGTTCTTGACCGCCGCCTCGTACGCCGCCTTCGCGTCGAACTTCACGCCCTTGACGTACGCGTCGGCGAACGCCACGTCCGAGGAGGTGCCGGTCATCAGGTCGGCGTAGCCGGGGGAGGACCAGCGGGAGGTCCAGCCGCCGTCCTTGTACTGCTGCACGAAGCCGTCGACCATCTCGCCGGCCTGACCGGGGGTCAGGAACGAGTAGGCCGGCCAGGTGGTGCGGTAGGTGTCCCAGAAGCCGTTGTTGACGTACACCTTACCGTCGACGATCTTCGCGCCGGTGTGCGTCGGGGTGTCCGGGCCCGGCATGGCGGAGAACGGCGAGGCGTACCGGTCCTTGCCGCCGACCTCCTCGAAGCCGGAGTTCGGGTACAGGTAGAGCCGGTACATGCTGGAGTACAGCGTGGTGAGCTGGTCCGGGGTCGCGCCCTCCACCTCGACCTTGCCGAGCAGCCGGTCCCAGGTGCGCTGGGCCGCGTTCCTGACCGTGTCGAAGGAGGTGCCGTCCGGGATCTCCCGGGCCAGGTTGTCCTTCGCCTGGTCGACGCTGATCAGCGAGGTCGCCAGGCGCAGCCCGACGGTGTGGTCCGCGCCCGCGTCGAACCGCAGGTAGCCCTTGACCCCGCTGGAGCCGCCGTCGGTCACCTGCCTGTCGAAGACGCCGTAGACGAACAGCCGGGTGGCGCCCGTCGACAGGCCCGACTTCACGTCGGAGTAGCCGGTGACGACGCCGTGCTCCTTGTCCAGGGTCAGCCCGGCCTGCTCGGTGACGTTGTCGAACACGACGCTCGCGTCGTCGCCCGGGTAGGTGAAGCGCAGCGCCGCCGCGTGGTCGGTCGGGGCTATCTCCGCCTTCAGGCCGTTCTCGAACCGGACGCCGTAGTAGTACGGGCGCGCGGTCTCGTTCTCGTGCCGGAAGGCCAGCTCGCGTGCCTCACGCCCGGTGTCCGGGGTGCCGGAGGCGGCGGAGGGCATCAGCTGGAAGGTCTGCCGGTCGCCCATCCAGGGGCTGGGTTCGTGGCTCGCGCTGAACGCCTGGATCGTGGGGAGGTTGTCGCTGTTGTTCGCACGTGCGTACTCGTACAGCCAGCTCAGCGAGGACGCGTTGGTGACCGGCGTCCAGAAGTTGAAGCCGTGCGGGAGGGCCGCCGCCGGGAAGTCGTTGCCGCGCGAGAAGCTGCCGCTGGAGTTGGTGCCGCGGGTGGTCAGCGCGTAGTCCGACAGGTGCGCCTTCGGCTTCTCGGGGGCCACCCGGCGCAGCGCGACGTCGTCTATCCAGCCCCGGAACTTCGCCGGGCCGTCGGGGGAGTCGTAGGCCACCAGGATCCGGTCGACGGTCTTGCCCGCCGCCACCGAGCCGATCCGCGAGGCCACGTTGTTCCACTGGTTGACGTACAGCGCCTTGGACGCGCCCTGGCCGCGCGGCGACAGCGGGAAGCCGTGCTGGTCGGTCGCGCCCAGGTCGCTCAGGTAGGTGCCGTCGGTGAAGGCCAGGTCCACGGAGACGTTGGTGGCGTCGTAGTCGCGGTCGCCGTCGGCCATGGACGGGAAGACGCGGTACGACAGCCGGGTGTCGCCGGCGACCTTCACGTTCACGTCGAAGACCTTGTTGGACGAGTACGCCCGGCCGGCCGCGGTGTGCCGTCCGGCGTAGCGCAGTGCGCGCTTTCCGGTGAATCCGGCCCCCGCCTTGGCCGTCGGCGAACCGCTCGGTCCCTTGTCGACCAGCGACAGCATGTCCTGCGGCACCGGGCCGCCCGTGCCGCCGGTGGAGAACTGCACGTCGGCGAGTTGCAGGATGCCCGAGGCACCGTTGTTCCTCGTCACGTCCAGCCGGAAGTGCTGGTACTCGGCCGGCTCGGCGAGGTCGTAGGACTTGGTCTGGAACCGCTCCGGGAAGGACTCGTCCGAGCGGCTGTCGAGGGTCTTCCAGTCCTTGCCGTCCGTGGAGCCCTGGAGCGTCCAGTCCCGCGGGTCGCGCTCGTCGTAGTCGTTGGCCGAGGTGAGCGCGTACGTCACCAGCTTGACGGGCTTGTCCAGGTCGAACTCGGCCCAGCCGGTGGGCTGGAAGGTCAGCCACTTGGTGCCGGGCTCGCCGTCGGCGAGGTTCTCCTTCACCTCGCCCGCTCCGCTGTTCTCGCCGCTCGCCCGGACCTCGGTGACGTGGTCGGTGACGTTGCCCGGGATACCCGTGCTGTAGCCGCCGTCCACGCCCGAGGCGCGCTTGCCGCCGTCCGCTCCGGTGTCGACGGTGTTCAGCCAGTCGGGTGCCGGATCCCCCGCCTCGAACGAGGATGCGAACTCGTGGTCGGCGGCGGCCGCCCGGGCGGGCAGCGCGACCGCCGCCCCCTGTGCTCCGGCCGCCATGACAAAGGCGGCCGTGAGGACGACCGCCGGACCGTATCTGTGCCGAGTTCTCCGCTGCATGTACGGATTCCCTCCCTGCGCCAGGGCTCTGGACAACGTTGTCAACTTCGGGGCGCAGGTATCAGTAGGGCGTCAAGTGGCCTGTGATGTCAAGGGTGTTGGGTGTGGCATTCAGGGGTCTATGTCGGGAATTTTTCCGCCGGGACGCGCACAGGGGCCTCATATTTCCGTGAGGTCTCAACTCGGAAAAGACCCATGGGGAACCTTGCATTCGATCTTGCTCCGTCGGCCGGAAGTGGACTATACCTGTCGGCGTTTCCCGCATGACCCTGCACTACCCGACAGCGGTGCCGGGGAGGATCCGGTTCACCGCCTGAGTCCTGGAGAAGGCGAGGACTTGAGCATGGGATCCACTGCGCACCACGGTGGCGAGGGTGTCGGCCGCCGCGATCTGATCAAGCGTTCGGCCGCACTCGGTCTGGTGGCCGCCCCCGGAATGGGCCTGCTGTCCGCCTGCGCGAGCAGCGGCGGCGACGGACAGGACAAGGCGAAGGCGGGCAAGAAGACCGCCAAGAACCCGCTCGGCGTCAACGAGAGCGCCAAGATGGAGTTCGTCCTCTTCGACGGCGGCTTCGGCAAGGAGTACGCCCAGGACGCGGTGAAGATCTATCAGAAGGACTTTCCCAAGGCCACGGTGAAGTTCTCCGCCACCCAGAAGATCCAGTCCACCCTTCAGCCCCGTTTCAACCAGGGCAACCCGCCGGACCTCATCGACAACTCCGGCGCCGAGCAGATGGACATGGGCGTCCTCGTCGGCAAGAACCAGCTCGCCGACCTCACCCCGCTGCTCGACGCGCCGTCGTACGACGACCCGTCCAAGAAGGTCCGTGACACGCTGCGCCCCGGCATCGTGGAGATGGGCCAGTTCGACGGCAAGCCGGTCTGGATCCTGTACTACGCCTACACGGTCTACGGCGTCTGGTACTCGCAGAAGGCCCTCGACTCCCTGGACGCGACGTACCCGGAGACCTGGGACGACATGCTCGCGGTCTGCGCCAAGGCCAAGAAGAAGGGCATGGCGGGCTGGACCTACGCGGGCAAGTACCCGTACTACATCCCCTTCTCGCTGTACCCGATGATCGGCAAGGTCGGCGGCCGCGAGGTGCTCGACGCCATCGACAACCTGGAGCCGAACGCCTGGAAGCACCCGGCGGTCAAGGCCTGCTTCGAGGCCTACTACGAGCTCTACAAGAAGGGCTACATCCTCAAGGGCACCCCGGGCCTGGACCACATCCAGTCGCAGACCGCCTGGGCGAAGGGCAAGGCGCTGTTCATCCCGAACGGCTCCTGGGTGGAGAACGAGTCGGCCAACGTCATCCCGTCCGACTTCAACCTCGCCGTCTCGGCGCCCACCGGCATCGACAGCTCCGACAAGATGCCGTTCGGCACCATCTGGGCCTCCGGCGGTGAGCCCTTCGTCGTCCCGGCCAAGGCGGCGAACACCGAGGGCGGCATGGAGCAGCTGCGCATCATGCTCTCCGAGGCGTCCTCGAAGAACTTCACCGCCAAGGTGAAGTCGCTGACCGCGTTCAACGGCGGCACCTCCGGCATCAGCCTCACCCCTGGTCTGAAGTCGGGCGTGGCGGCGCTGGAGAAGGCCGGATCCAACGTGGTGAATCCGCGTCTCCAGGACTGGTACGTCCAGTTGCAGAAGGAGAAGATCGGTGTGGCCGGTCTCGGCGAGATGATGGCCGGCCGGCTGACCCCGGCGGAGGCCATCAAGAAGATCCAGGGCTTCGCCGACGAGGCCGCGAAGGACTCGTCCATCAAGCACTACAAGCACCAGTAACCAGCACCTCTACCGCACCGGAGTGGCGATGCAGCACGGCAAGTACCGGTTCATCGTGGGGTTCCTGGCACTGCCCCTGGGACTGTACGCGCTCTTCGTGGTGTGGCCGTTCATCCAGTCCATCTACTACTCGTTCACGGACTGGACCGGCCTGAGCCCCGAATTCAAGATGGTCGGCTTCGACAACTACCGGAGGATGCTGCACGACGACATCTTCTGGAAGTCGTTGCAGCACAGTCTGCTGTTCGCCCTGGTGCTTCCGCTGGTGACGATCAGTCTGGCCCTGTTCTTCGCCTTCATGATCAATGTGGGCGGCCGGCACAGAAGGGGTGGCCCCGTGGTCTCCGGGGTGCGGGGCTCCTCCTTCTACAAGATCGTCTATTTCTTCCCGCAGGTCCTCTCCATCGCGATCGTGGCGCTGCTGTTCGCCTTCGCGTACAACCCGGACAGCGGCGCCATCAACTCACTGCTGCGCGGGATCGGCCTCGACAGCGTCCAGCCGCTGTGGCTGGGCGACCCGGACCTCGCGCTGTGGTGCGTGATGGCGGTGCTCGTGTGGTCCACGGTCGGCTTCTTCGTGGTCCTGTTCTCGGCGGGCATGGCGTCGATCCCGGCCGAGATGTACGAGGCGGCGCTGCTGGACGGCGCGAGCCGCTTCACCACGTTCTTCCGCATCACCCTGCCGCTGCTGTGGGACACCGTGCAGTCCGGCTGGGTCTACATGGGCATCCTCGCGCTCGGCGCCGAGTCGTTCGCGGTCGTGCAGATCATGACGACCGGGCCGGGCGGTCCCGACTACTCGACCACCGTGATGGTCCTGTACGTGTACCAGAAGGCGTTCCGGGACGGTCAGGCCGCCTACGCCACCACCATCGGCGTCGCCCTGCTCGTGGTCACGCTCGCCTTCGCGGCGATCGTGATGCGGCTGGGCCGTCGCGAGCGGCTGGAGTACTGAAGCGATGAAGACGACCGAGACCCCCGCACCGCTGCCGGCCGAGTCCGGGGCGAGCGTCTCCAAGATCGACGTGGCGCCGGCCGCGCGGCCCTCCGGGCGGAAGAAGGAGGGCGGCGTCCTCAACGTCTTCTCCCACGGCGTGCTGATCATCTGGGCGATCATGGTGGTCATGCCGCTGCTGTGGGCGGTCATGACGTCGTTCAAGGACGACAGCTCCATCTTCGGCTCGCCCTGGTCGCTGCCGGACAAGCTGCACTTCGACAACTGGTCGCGGGCGTGGACCCAGGCCAACATGAGCGACTACTTCCTGAACACCGTCCTGGTGGTCGGCGGGTCGCTCATCGGCACCCTGGTCCTCGGCTCCATGGCCGCCTACGTCCTGGCGCGCTTCGACTTCCCCGGCAACCGCTTCATCTACTTCCTGTTCGTCGGCGGCATGAGCTTCCCGATCATGCTGGCGCTGGTCCCGCTGTTCTACGTCGTGAACAACATGGGCCTGCTCAACACGATCCACGGACTGATCCTGGTCTACATCGCGTACTCGCTGCCGTTCACGGTCTTCTTCCTGACCGCGTTCTTCCGGACCCTGCCCACCTCGGTGGCGGAAGCGGCCTTCGTGGACGGCGCCTCGCACACCCGTACGTTCTTCCAGATCATGCTGCCCATGGCCAAGCCCGGCCTGATCAGCGTGGGCATCTTCAACTTCCTGGGCCAGTGGAACCAGTACATGCTGCCCACGGTCCTCAACACCGACCCCGACAAGCGCGTCCTGACCCAGGGCCTGGTGCAGCTCGCGGTCAGCCAGGGCTACAAGGGCGACTGGTCCGGCCTCTTCGCGGGCCTGGTGATGGCGATGCTGCCGGTCCTGGCGGCGTACATCGTCTTCCAGCGCCAGGTGGTCGCGGGACTCACCGCAGGCGCCCTGAAGTAACCGACTCACCCGAACGGAGGCACCCGGGGACCACCTGGTCCCCGGGTGCCTCCGCGTCCCCCCGAGCCCGGTAAGCCGCCGGCCCGGCCCGGGGAGCCCTCCAGCCCGCTCCGAGCGCCCCGAGCCACTCCGGCCCGGCCGGCCCTCCTGAGCCTCGCGCGCCCGCGTCCCTGGCAGGCCCGCAGCCGCGCCGCGGGTTCACCGCGCCACCGCGCGCCGTCCCTCCCCTTCGAGCTCCCGCCGTCGCCGGGGCGCCGCGTGGCGTCCACACCCTTTCGGCCCACCCCCAGGGCCCCGTGGGCCCCACGCTCGGATCCTCTTCGCAATAGGGATTTGCAGTCGGCTTCTCGGTGAGCCATCCCGGCACCCGCGGCTCCTTTCGCGCCCGCATCCCCGTCTCCGTGCCGGGGCGTCGCCGGGTTCCGGGGCTGAACGAAGTGGGGAGAGGGGTTCCGGGTGTGGGGCGCGCCACGTGGGGGGCTTCGGGGAGGCCGCCCGGACGGGCTTCCGCCCTGCTCGGGAGTGGCGTGGGCGTGTCCTCGGGGTGTCCTGCGCGCGACCGGTGAAGTGACAGCGATTTCCGTCAAGGACTTGACTGCGGTAACCCGTACAGCCGAGCTTGGAGTTCATAACTTGTAAGTGGCCCGGTTCCGCAGATGTGACCTGGGCCACGGGCGGCGCAGGAGCCGCCCACCGATGTCGGGAGTGGATGGGTCGATGGAGACTCCGGGGTCGCAGTCGTCGCTGCACCGAGCCAACCTGGAACGAGTCGTACGAGCCGTGCGGCTGGCCGGGTCGCTCACGCAGGCGGAGATCGCGCGGACGACCGGCCTGTCCGCCGCTACGGTCTCCAACATCGTGCGGGAGCTGAAGGACGGCGGAACCGTCGAGGTCACGCCCACGTCGGCAGGTGGCCGGCGGGCCCGCAGCGTCTCGCTCAGCGGGGACGCGGGCATCGTGATCGGAGTCGACTTCGGGCACACCCACCTGCGCGTCGCGATCGGGAACCTCGCGCACCAGGTGCTGGCCGAGGAGTCCGAGCCGCTGGACGTCGACGCCTCCTCCACCCAGGGCTTCGACCGGGCCGAGGAGCTGGTCAACCGCCTGATCGCGGCCACCGGCGTGGACCGGTCCAAGGTGGCCGGCGTCGGCCTCGGCGTGCCCGGCCCGATCGACGTGGAGTCGGGCACCCTGGGCTCCACGTCGATCCTGCCGGGCTGGAGCGGCACCAAGCCCGCCGAGGAGCTGCGCGAGCGCCTCGGCGTGCCCGTGCACGTGGACAACGACGCCAACCTCGGCGCGCTCGGCGAGCTGGTCTGGGGCAGCGGCCGGGGCGTCCGTGATCTTGCTTACATCAAGGTCGCGAGCGGTGTCGGCGCCGGTCTCGTGATCAACGGGAAGATCTATCGCGGCCCTGGCGGCACCGCTGGAGAAATCGGACATATTACACTCGATGAATCCGGCCCGGTCTGCCGCTGTGGAAACCGTGGCTGCCTGGAGACCTTCACGGCCGCGCGCTACGTGCTGCCGCTGCTCCAGTCCAGTCATGGCACCGATCTGACGATGGAAGGCGTCGTGCGGCTGGCCAGGGACGGAGACCCGGGCTGTCGTCGGGTGATCGCCGACGTCGGCCGCCACATCGGCAGTGGAGTGGCCAATCTCTGCAACCTTCTGAACCCGAGCCGGGTGGTCCTCGGTGGTGATCTCGCCGAGGCCGGAGAGCTCGTCCTCGGGCCCATCAGGGAGTCCGTCGGTCGCTACGCCATCCCCAGTGCGGCGCGCCAACTGTCCGTTCTCCCGGGGGCACTTGGCGGCCGTGCGGAGGTGCTCGGAGCACTCGCTCTCGCACTCAGCGAGATGGGTGATTCGACCCTTTTGGACGGCTCTGTCACGGGTGGCCTGTCTGCGGCCGCGCCTGCCTTCACTTAGAGAACGGATGGCACCGTTGCCATCTCGTTAAGGATTTACTTCTTGACGTCGCACGTGTGGCCGAGTTGACTTCCAGCCACCTCGGCCGCAACGACGCGGCCTCGTCAGGGAGGTTTACAGAGTGAACACGCGTATGCGTCGTGCCGCCGTTGCCGTTGCCGCTGGGGCGATGGCCGTCGCACTTGCTGCCTGTGGCAGCGCCAAGGAGTCCAAGGGCAACGACTCTTCTTCGGCTTCCGCCAAGAAGGGCGACAACATCAAGGTCGGGCTCCTCCTTCCGGAGAACAAGACCGCCCGCTACGAGAAGTTCGACAAGCCGCTGATCGAGAAGAAGATCAAGGAGCTGACGAACGGCAAGGCGGAGTTCCAGTACAACAACGCCCGCCAGGACGCGAACCTGCAGGCCCAGCAGGTCGACACCATGATCACCAACAAGGTGGACGTCCTGATCCTGGACGCGGTGGACGCCAAGGCCATCCAGAACTCGGTCCAGAAGGCCAAGGACGCCGGCATCAAGGTCGTCGCCTACGACCGCCTCGCCGAGGGCCCGATCAGCGCCTACACCTCGTTCGACAACGAGGAGGTCGGCAAGACCCAGGGCACCGCGCTGCTGAAGGCGCTGGGCTCCAAGGCGACCAAGTCCTCCAAGATCGTCATGGTCAACGGCTCGGTGACCGACCCGAACGCCGCCCAGTTCAAGAAGGGCGCGCACTCCGTCCTCGACGGCAAGGTCACCATCGCCAAGGAGTTCGACACCAAGGAGTGGTCGCCGGACAACGCGAACTCCGAGATGGAGTCGGCGATCTCCGCGGTCGGCAAGGGCAAGATCGCCGGTGTCTACTCCGCCAACGACGGCATGGCCGGCGGTATCATCACCGCCCTGAAGGCCGCGGGCCTGAACGTCCCGGTCACCGGCCAGGACGCCGAGCTCGCGGGTGTGCAGCGCATCGTCGCCGGTGAGCAGTACATGAGCGTCTACAAGCCGTACGCCCCGGAGGCCGACGCCGCCGCCGAGATGGCCGTCGCGCTCGCCCAGGGCAAGTCGCTCGACTCGGTCGCCAAGGACAAGGTCTCCTCGGGCTCCGCCCAGGACGTCCCGTCGGTCCTCGTCCCGGTCACCGCGCTGACCAAGGACAACATCAACGACACCGTCATCAAGGACGGCGTCTACACGGCCGCCGACATCTGCACGGGCAAGTACAAGTCCGCCTGCGACAAGCTCGGCATCAAGTAAGCAGCCGAGTCCCTTCCCGAGCACGGGCGTTCGCCCCATTCGAAGCAGAATGGAAGCGCCCGTACCGGAACGGACGGACTGCCCAAAGGCTCCTCCGGTGCCCCGCGCATCACACAGCCCCGCAAGCTCGAGCGCGGGGCGCCGGACGGAAACTCCCCCAAACTTCTGCACAACCTCCCGCCGGGTCAGGCGGCGAAGGAGATGGTTCACGTGTCCGCTACGCCCGTGCTGGCGTTGCGCGGGGTCTCCAAGCGATTCGGTGCCGTCCAGGCGCTCACCGACGTAGAGCTTGAGGTCCACGCCGGTGAGGTGGTCGCCCTGGTGGGCGACAACGGCGCCGGAAAGTCCACGCTGGTCAAGACGATCGCCGGCGTGCACCCCATCGATGAGGGCGCCATCGAGTGGGACGGCAAGGCGGTGTCGATCAGCCGGCCGCACGACGCCCAGTCCCTGGGCATCGCGACGGTCTACCAGGACCTCGCGCTGTGCGACAACATCGACGTCGTCGGCAACCTGTTCCTCGGCCGTGAGCTGAGGAAGTGGGGCGTCCTGGACGAGGTCGAGATGGAGCGCCGCGCCCGCGAGCTGCTCACCACGCTGTCGATCCGCATCCCCAGCGTCCGCATCCCGATCGCCTCGCTCTCCGGCGGCCAGCGGCAGACCGTGGCCATCGCCCGCTCGATGCTCGGCGACCCCAAGCTGGTCATCCTCGACGAGCCCACCGCCGCCCTCGGCGTCGAGCAGACCGCCCAGGTCCTCGACCTCGTGGAGCGACTGCGCGAGCGCGGTCACGCCGTCATCCTCATCAGCCACAACATGGCGGACGTGAAGGCGGTGGCAGACAAGGTCGCCGTACTGCGCCTCGGCCGCAACAACGGCGTCTTCGAGGTCAAGACGACCTCGCAGGAGGAGATCATCTCCGCCATCACCGGCGCCACCGACAACGCCGTGACCCGCCGTGCGGCGCGCACGACCGGGGAGGTTTCCAAGTGAGCATCGACAAGACCTCCGCGAACGTGGACGAGACCCCGGACGCGCCCGTCGTGAACCCGGAGGCCGCGTCCGCCGCGGTCACCGCCGTGGACCCGCGCCTGCTGGTCCGCGAGCAGGGCCTGCTGGGCTACTGGACCGAGTTCAAGCGGAAGATGAAGGCCGGTGAGCTGGGCTCCCTCCCGGTCGTCCTCGGCCTCGCGGCCATCTGCGTCATCTTCCAGGTGCTGAACTCCGAGTTCCTCTCGGCGCAGAACATCAGCAACATCACGGTCACGATGGTCGGCACGGGAATGATCTCCGTCGGCATCGTCTTCGTGCTGCTGCTCGGTGAGATCGACCTGTCGGTCGGCTCGGTCAGCGGCGCGGCCAGCGCCCTCGCGGCCGTCCTCACCGTGAACCAGGGCTGGCCCGAGTGGCTGGCCGTGCTCGTGGCGATCGCCGTCGGTGCCGCCATCGGCGCCCTGCACGGCTTCTTCTTCGCGGTGCTCGGCGCCCCCGCCTTCGCCGTGACCCTGGCCGGCCTGCTGTTCTGGCTCGGCTTCATGCTGAAGGTGCTGGGCGAGGACGGCACGATCAACCTCGACAGCGAGGGCCTGATCGGCAAGCTGACCACCTACACCTTCACCGACACCGGCGCCGCCTACGGCCTGGCCGTCGTCGTGGTCGCCGCGTTCTTCGCCAGCTCCTTCCTGGGCAACCGCCGCCGCGAGGCCGCGGGCGTCCCGTCCCGGCCGCTGAGCGACACGATCCTGCGCACCGCGCTGCTCGCCGTGGTCTCCTTCGCCGGCGCCTACATGTACAACCAGTACAAGGGCCTGCCGCTGGCCACGGTGATCTTCCTCGCCTTCCTGGTCGCGACCGACTTCCTGCTGCGCCGCACCCCGTACGGCCGCAAGATCTTCGCGCTCGGCGGCAGCGTCGAGGCGTCCCGCCGCGCGGGCATCAACGTCACCGCGGTGCGCATCTCCGTGTTCGCCATCTCCGGTGGCTTCGCGGCGATCGGCGGTCTGTTCCTGGCCTCGAAGATCGCCTCCGCCAACCAGAGCGCCGGTACCGGTGACCTGCTGATGAACGCGATCGCCGCGGCCGTCATCGGTGGTACCTCGCTCTTCGGCGGCCGTGGCCGCACCTGGAACGCGCTGCTCGGTGTGCTGGTCATCGTGTCGATCCAGTACGGCCTGCAGCTGGAGTCCATCGCCGAGCCGGTGAAGTACATGATCACCGCGGCGGTGCTGCTGACCACCGTGGTCATCGACTCCATCACCCGCAAGACCCAGAAGACCGCCGGTCGCGCCTAGCGATCCCGCGGCAGCGACAGTGCCCGGCGCCCGAAAGGTGCCGGGCACTGTCGTGTCCCGCAAACACGGAACATTAGACTCGACAAGCCCGGCAACAGCTCGATCAGCTCTACTGCAAGGAGGCACGGGTGCCGCTGCTGACCCGCATCAGGGGACCGCGCGATCTGGACCGGCTCAGCCTGGAGGAGCTGGACCAGCTGGCAGGGGAGATCCGGACCTTCCTCGTCGACGCCGTCTCCAAGACCGGTGGCCACCTCGGTCCCAACCTGGGCGTGGTCGAGCTCACCATCGCCCTGCACCGCGTCTTCGAGTCCCCCCGGGACAAGGTGCTCTTCGACACCGGTCACCAGTCCTACGTGCACAAGCTGCTCACCGGCCGCCAGGACTTCTCCCGGCTGAAGATGAAGGGCGGCCTGTCCGGCTACCCCTCGCAGGCCGAGTCCGAGCACGACGTCATCGAGAACAGCCACGCCTCCACGGTCCTCGGCTGGGCCGACGGCATCGCCAAGGCCAACCAGCTCAAGGAGCGGGACAGCCACGTCGTCGCCGTCATCGGTGACGGCGCGCTGACCGGCGGCATGGCCTGGGAGGCGCTGAACAACATCGCCGAGGCCAAGGACCGCCCGCTCGTCATCGTCGTCAACGACAACGAGCGCTCCTACGCCCCGACCATCGGCGGCCTGGCCAACCATCTGGCCACCCTGCGCACGACCGACGGCTACGAGCGCTTCCTGACCCGGACCAAGGAGATCCTCGACCGCACCCCGGTCGTGGGCAAGCCGCTGTACGAGACCCTGCACGGCGCCAAGAAGGGGCTCAAGGACTTCATCGCCCCGCAGGGCATGTTCGAGGACCTCGGCCTGAAGTACGTCGGCCCGATCGACGGGCACGACATCGAGGCCCTGGAGTCGGCGCTGGCCCGGGCCAAACGGTTCGGCGGCCCGGTCATCGTGCACTGCCTGACCGAGAAGGGCCGCGGCTACCAGCCCGCCCTGCAGGACGAGGCCGACCGCTTCCACGCCGTCGGCAAGATCCACCCCGACACCGGTCTGCCGATCGCCTCCTCCGGCGCCGACTGGACCTCCGTCTTCGGCGACGAGATGGTCAAGCTGGGCGAGGAGCGCGACGACGTCGTCGCCATCACCGCGGCCATGCTCCAGCCGGTCGGCCTCGACCGGTTCGCCAAGCGCTTCCCCGACCGCGTCTACGACGTCGGCATCGCCGAGCAGCACGGCGCCGTCTCCGCGGCGGGCCTCGCCCACGCCGGCGTCCACCCCGTCTTCGCCGTGTACGCCACCTTCCTCAACCGCGCCTTCGACCAGGTGCTGATGGACGTGGCCCTGCACAAGTGCGGGGTGACCTTCGTGCTGGACCGGGCCGGTGTCACCGGCACCGACGGCGCCTCCCACAACGGCATGTGGGACATGTCCATCCTCCAGGTCGTGCCCGGACTGCGGCTCGCCGCCCCGCGCGACGCCGACCAGGTGCGGGCCCAGCTGCGCGAGGCCGTCGCCGTCGAGGACGCGCCGACCGTGGTCCGGTTCTCCAAGGGCGCCGTGGGCCCCGCCGTCCCCGCCGTGGGCCGCGTCGGCGGCATGGACGTGCTGCGCGAGCCCGGCACCGGCAAGCCGGACGTGCTGCTGGTCTCGGTGGGCGCCCTCGCCCCGATGTGCCTGGAGATCGCCGGCCTGCTCGACCGCCAGGGCATCTCGACCACCGTCGTCGACCCGCGCTGGGTCAAGCCCGTCGACGAGGCGATGGCCCCGCTGGCCGAGCGGCACCGCGTCGTCGTCACGGTCGAGGACAACAGCCGCGTCGGCGGTGTCGGCTCCGCGATCGCCCAGGCCCTGCGGGACGCGGGCGTGGACGTGCCGCTGCGCGACTTCGGCATCCCGCCGCGCTTCCTCGACCACGCCTCGCGCGCCGAGGTCATGGCCGAGATCGGGCTGACCGCCCCCGACATCGCCCGCCAGGTCACCGGACTGGTCTCCAAGCTGGACGGCCGGTTCGACCGTACGGCCGACACGGTCGACTCCGTGGAGCCCGCCCGCGACTAGCCGAAACACCGACCTGCGGGCCGGTTCCGCCCCGTTCTGCGGTGGCGGAACCGGCCCGCCTGCGTGAACCTGCCATTGCCGGGGCATACGCAACCCCGGCCCTCTCGATCATGTCGAGGACGACAAGCGTGGGAGGTAGGCACGTGAGCACGCTCTTCAGGACGAAGAACGTCGAGCAGTCCATCCGGGACACCGAGGAACCCGAGCACTCGCTCAAGAAGTCCCTCTCCGCCCTCGACCTGACCGTCTTCGGCGTCGGCGTCATCATCGGCACCGGCATCTTCGTCCTCACCGGACAGGTGGCCAAGAACAACGCCGGACCGGCGGTGTCCCTGGCCTTCGTGGTGGCCGGCGTGGTCTGCGCGCTCGCCGCCCTGTGCTACGCCGAGTTCGCCTCCACGGTCCCCGTGGCCGGCTCGGCGTACACCTTCTCCTACGCCTCGCTCGGCGAGATGCCCGCCTGGATCATCGGCTGGGACCTGGTCCTGGAGTTCGCGCTGGGCACGGCGGTGGTCGCGGTCGGCTGGTCCGGCTACATCCGCTCCCTGCTCGACAACGCCGGCTGGCACCTGCCCGACTACCTCGCGGGACGGGACGGGGCGCACGGCTTCGGCTTCGACATCCTCGCCGCCGGTCTGGTGCTGGTGCTCACCGTGATCCTCGTCCTCGGCATGAAGCTGTCCGCCCGGATCACCTCGATCGTCGTCGCCATCAAGGTGGCCGTCGTCCTCATCGTGATCATCGCGGGCGCCTTCTTCGTCCACGGCGAGAACTACAAGCCGTTCATCCCGAACCCGCAGCCGGTACCGGCGGGCGGCAGCCTCAAGGCACCGCTCGTCCAGCTCATGTTCGGCTGGGCACCCGCCAACTACGGCGTCATGGGCATCTTCACCGCGGCCTCGGTGGTGTTCTTCGCGTTCATCGGCTTCGACATCGTCGCCACGGCCGCCGAGGAGACCCGCAACCCCCAGCGGGACATGCCCCGCGGCATCCTCGGCTCGCTGGTCATCTGCACCGTGCTCTACGTCGCCGTCTCGATCGTCGTCACCGGCATGGAGAAGTACACCCGGCTGTCGGTGGAGGCGCCGCTCGCCGACGCCTTCAAGGCCATCGGGCACCCCTGGTACGCGGGCGTGATCAGTTTCGGCGCCGCCGTCGGCCTCACCACGGTGTGCCTGATCCTGCTGCTGGGCCAGACCCGGGTCTTCTTCGCGATGAGCCGCGACGGACTGCTGCCGCGCTTCTTCTCCCGCGTCCACCCCCGGTTCAAGACCCCGCACCGGCCGACCATCCTGCTCGGCGTGGTCATCGCGGTCGTCGCCGGCTTCACCAGCCTGAGCGAGCTGGCCGAGCTGGTGAACATCGGCACCCTGTTCGCCTTCGTCGTGGTCGCGATCAGCGTGATCATCCTGCGCAGGACGCGCCCCGACCTGCCGCGCGCCTTCCGCACCCCCTGGGTGCCCTTCGTGCCCATCGTGTCCGTGTGCGCCACCCTGTGGCTGATGGTGAACCTGCCCGCCGAGACCTGGATCCGGTTCGCCGTCTGGATGCTGATCGGTCTCGTCGTCTACTTCTTCTACGGCCGCACGCACAGCCGCCTCGCGCGGCGGGACGAGGCCCCGGCGGGCGAGGTGCCCGGCCCGCCGCCCGGAAACACGCGCTGACCCTCCGTCCGCCGCTCCGGCCCCGTATGTCCTGCCCCGGGCGGGAACGCGGGGCCGGATAGCGTGCTGACCATGCTCGCCGTCCCGCTCGCCCCCGCACCGGCCCAGGTCACCCGGACGGCGTACTGGTCGCGGCTGCTGCCCGCCCTGGCGGCCCTGGCCTGCGTCACCCGGATCCCGTCCTTCGTCCGGCCCCTGTGGAACCCCGACGAGGGCTACCTCGCCGTCCAGGCGCGGCTGCTCGCCCAGGGCGGCCACCTGTACGAGACCGTCGTGGACCGCAAGCCCCCGCTGGTGCCCTGGCTGTACGAGGGCGTGTTCGCGCTCTGCGGCTCCGGCTCCCTCGCCCCCGTCCGGGTGCTGGCGGTGCTGGCGCAGGCCCTGACGGCCGTGCTGCTGGCCTCGCTGGCCCGGCGCCGCTGGGGCGACACCGCGGGCCGCGCCGCCGGGGTGCTGTACCTGCTGGTCTCGGTCGGGCTCAGCCCGGAGGACGCCCAGGCCGCCACGTTCGAGGTGTTCATACTGCCGTGCACGGCTGCTGCCCTGTGGTGCGCGGACCGCGGCCGCTGGGCGGCCGCGGGAGCGGCCGTCGCCTGCGCCTTCCTCGCCAAGCAGACCGGCGGCGCGGTGCTGCTGCCGGTGGCGTGGCTGCTGTACCGCGCCGGCACCCCGCGCTCCGGCGCGGTACGGCTCGCGGCCGGGTTCGCCCTGCCGGTCGGCTGCGCCGCCCTCGCCACGGACCCGGGCGGCTTCCTGTTCTGGACGGTCACCGGCTCCACCGCCTACGCCTCCTTCACCGGATCCGAACTCCACGTCCTCGGCCGCTGCCTGGGCAACACCGCCATCCTCGCCGTGGCCTGCGCGGGACTGCTCCCGCCGGTGCTGCGGACGCTGCGCACCACCCGGGCGGCGGCGGCCGACCTGTGGCTGTGGTTCGCAGCCTCGGCCGTCGCCGTCGCCGCCGGCTTCCACTTCTTCGGCCACTACTACCTGCAATTCACCCCGCCCGCCGCCCTGCTGGCCACGGCCGCGCTGCGGCACCTGCCCCGGGAGCGGCTGACGGCGGCCGTCCTCACCTCGGCCGGCTGCTGCGCCCTGTTCCTGACCTGGGGCCTGTTCGCGCCGCGCCCCGAACTCGCCCACGCCCAGCGCCTCGCCGCCGCGCTGGCCCAGCGCACCGCGCCCACCGACCGCGTCCTGGTGTGGGGCATGCACCCCGAGACGTACTGGCTGGCCGGCCGCACCCCCGCCACCCGCTACCTCACCGCGGGCCTGCTGACCAACTACAGCGGCGGCCGCGATGGCCCCCAGGTCGGCGAGGCGTTCGCGGTCCGGGGCGCCTGGCCGGTCTTCCGCGCGGAGATGGCCGCGCACGCCCCCACCCTGGTCGTCGACGACTCCCGGGGCCGCCCCTACGCCCCGCCCCACATCCCGACCCTGAACCACCTGCTCGCCTCCCGCTACGAGGAGGTGGCCAGGGTGGACGGCGCCATCCTGTACGCCCGTACGCCGCGCGGCTGAGGGGCAGCGGCCGCGCGGCTGACGGGGCGGCGAGCGTGCGGCAGGCCGAGGCCCGGCCTGTCGGGCGGCGGTGACCGTGCACGCATCTGTCGGGGCCGTCGGGGCCCCGCAGCGGGGGGCCTCTGCGCGCGCCGGCCCGCCGTGCGTCGGACGGAGTGGCGGCCGTTCGGCCGGGGGTGCGGTCCGCTCCGGTTCGGTCCGCCGTGGGGAGAGGGCGGCTGCGCGCGCTCGTTCCGGCTGCCGCCGACCGGGCGACCGGGCGCGGCGGTCCCGCACCCCGTACGGCTGACGGGGCGGCGAGCGTGCGGCCCGGCGCTGTGCCCGGTCCGTGCGCCGTGGACCCGGTTCCGGTGCGCATCCGCCCCTGTCGGTGGTCCGACGGCCCGGCAGGGTGCACGCGGCGGCCCGGGCACCCGCACCCCGCGCGGCTGCCGGGGGAGCGGCCGCTCGGGCGGGAGGCGTGTTCCGTGGCCCGGGGGCCGAGGGCCGCCTATTGGGCAGCGACTGGCGGACGCGCGCCTGTCCCGGTCGTTCGCCCTCGGGCCGGGGCGGTCCGCCGTGCCGGTCGGCCGGGGAGCGTGCGGTGCGGCGGGACCTGTTCGGCGGATGGCCGGAGGCCGGCCTCAGCCGAGGAGCGTGCGCGGGCCCGTGACCTCCGCGCCCAGGGCCGTGACGCGGCCGCGGAGTTCGCGGTCGGCCGTGACGACGAGGCGGGGGCGGGTGGGGCTGCGCGCGGTCAGGTCCACGATGTGGTCGTCTCCGCTGCCGGGCGCCTCCTCCACCCGTACCCCCGGCACGGACGCGACCCCGCGTGCCGCTCCCTCGACGACGAGCACGATCTCCACGGGTCCGGCCCGGCCCGGCAGTCCCTCGGCGGCCAGCCGGTCCCGCAGCCGCTCCGCCGCGCCCCTGCGGTCCCGCCACCAGCCGTCGGGCCGGGACCCGACCACGTTCGCGCCGTCGACGATCACGAGCAGCGGGCCGTCCGCGTCCGGGGTGCCGTAAGGGTCGTCCATGGGTCCAAGGGTCCCACGGCGGCGGCCCGCGGACGGCGGCCGAAGGACGGCGGCTTAGAGTGAACCGGTGAACGGCGACTGGCTCCTGCGCGGCCGCGACGGCCGGCTCAGTGTCTACCACCTCTCGGGCGACGCCGTCCTGTGCCGGTCGGAGCGCGGCCCGGGCGGCCCCTGGACGGACCCGCGCACGGTGGGCGGCGACCAGCGGCTCCATCCCGTGGGCGGCGTCGGCCGGGGCGCCGACGGCTACGCCCACCTGGTCGCCTGGCGGCCCACCAGGAAGGGCGAGTCGGGCCTGGTGCACTCCACCCACTTCCGCCCGCACCTCGCCGCGCTGGACTGGAACCCGATCGGCCACCCGGACAAGAGCGGCGACCGCACCGGCACCCCCGCCGTCGCCGTGGACGCGCAGGGCCGCGCCCACGTCTTCGTCCGCTCGGGCGGCGGCGGGGTGAGCCTGCTCGCGCAGAAGGAGAAGGGCGGCTGGGAGCCCTGGCGGGACCTGAAGGGCGGGGACGTCCGGGACGGTCTCGCGGCGGTGACGGGGGAGTCGGGGCGGGTCGAGCTGTACGCGGCCGCCGAGGGGACCGTCCTGCACTGGCGTCAGGAGGAGCCCGGCGCCGTGCCGGTCCTCCAGGAGGTCCTGGAGACCGGGGTCCGTCCTGGCACCCTGCACGCGCTGGCCACCTCCCCGGACGGCACCACCGTCTTCTACACCGACGGCACGGGCGACCTGTGCGCCTGGCGGCCCGGCGGCAAGCCCGCCACCCTGCTCCCGGCGGCCGGGCCGGGCCCGGTGGCGGCGGTCCGCTGCGAGCTGGACGGCCACGACTGCACGCTGCTGGCCCAGCGTTCGCGCAGCGGCCGGATCGCCTTCGCCGCCTACCCGACCGGACGGGAGTCGGCGGGCGCCTGGTGGGCGGAGTCCGGCCCGCGGCTGCCGGTGGACGCCACGGTGTGCCTGACCGCGGACGAGGACGACCGGGTGGTCGCGGCGACGATGTCACCCTCGACCGGACAACTCCTGCTCACCCGCCGCAAGTCGGAGCCGGGCCTGGCCCTGGAGGCGTGGCGGGAGGTCTGAGTGAGCGATGATGCCGCCGTGGACATCGAGACACTCATCGGCGCCTGGCGGCGCCTCCTCAGCGGATCCGGAAAGTCCTGGGTGCTCTTCGAGCACGGCACCTGTGTGGTGCTGGAGGAGGGCGAGGGCGACCTCGCGGGCCGGGCCACCGGCATCCTGCGCGCGTACGGCCCCGTGAGCGTGGGCGGCCCGGCGGGCGACTTCCGGGTGCTCGAACTCAAGGGCGACGCGGGCTGGCTGGTGACGGGCCATCACCCGGACGTGGTCACCTACGTCGCCGCCGACGAGCCAGAGGAGCCCTCGCACCTGGCCGTCGGCATCCACGGACGCTCCAAGCGCGACCGGGACGGCACCGAACTGCACGTCGTCCACGTCGAGGACGCCCACCGGGCCGCCCCCTGACACGCCGGTGCCCGGCACACCACGAGGTGTGCCGGGCACCGTACGACCGTGCGGAACGGGTTACGCCGGAACGCTCGCCACGCCCGGGGCCAGGAACTTCTTGCCGTTCACGCGCTCCGAGACGCCCTCGCGGTCCAGGTACGGCGTGATGCCGCCCAGGTGGAAGGGCCAGCCGGCGCCCGTGATCAGGCAGAGGTCGATGTCCTGCGCCTCGGCGACGACACCCTCGTCGAGCATGAGCCCGATCTCCTGGGCGACGGCGTCGAGGACACGGTCGCGGACCTGCTCCTCGGTCAGGACGGTGTCGCCCTGCTTCAGCAGCGCGGCGACCTCCGGGTCCAGCTCCGGCTTGCCGCTGTCGTAGACGTAGAAGCCGCGCTTGCCGGCCTTGACGACGGCCGCCAGGTTCGGGGAGACCGTGAAGCGGTCCGGGAAGGCCCGGTTGAGGGTCTCCGAGACGTGCAGGCCGATCGCCGGGCCGACCAGCTCCAGCAGGACCAGCGGGGACATCGGCAGGCCGAGCGGCTCGATCGCCTTCTCGGCGACCTCGACCGGGGTGCCCTCGTCGATCACGTTCTGGATCTCGCCCATGAAGCGGGTCAGGATGCGGTTCACGACGAACGCCGGGGCGTCCTTGGTGAGGACCGCGGTCTTCTTCAGCTTCTTGGCGACGGCGAAGGCCGTGGCCAGCGAGGCGTCGTCGGTCTTCTCGCCGCGGACGATCTCCAGCAGCGGCAGGATCGCGACGGGGTTGAAGAAGTGGAAGCCGACGACCCGCTCGGGGTTCTTCAGCTTCGACGCCATCTCCGTCACCGACAGCGAGGAGGTGTTGGTGGCGAAGATCGCGTGCGCCGGGGCGACCGCCTCGACCTCCGCGAACACCTGCTGCTTGACGCCGATCTCCTCGAAGACCGCCTCGATCACGAAGTCGGCGTCCGCGAAGCCCTCGGCCTTGTCCAGGACACCGGTCACCAGCGCCTTGAGGCGGTTGGCCTTGTCCTGGTTGATCCGGCCCTTGCCGAGCAGCTTGTCGATCTCGGCGTGGACGTAGCCCACACCCTTGTCGACGCGCTCCTGGTCGATGTCGGTCAGGACGACCGGCACCTCGAGGCGGCGCAGGAAGAGCAGCGCGAGCTGGGAGGCCATCAGACCGGCGCCGACGACACCGACCTTGGTGACCGGGCGGGCCAGGTTCTTGTCCGGGGCGCCCGCGGGACGCTTGCCGCGCTTCTGCACCAGGTTGAACGCGTAGATGCCGGAGCGCAGTTCGCCACCCATGATCAGGTCGGCGAGGGCCTGGTCCTCGGCGTCGTACCCCTGCTGCAGGTCGCCGTTCTTGGCGGCCGCGATGATGTCCAGGGCGCGGTAGGCGGCCGGGGCGGCGCCGTGCACCTTGGAGTCCGCGACGAAGCGGCCCTTGGCGACGGCCTGGTCCCAGCCCTCGCCGCGGTCGATGGCCGGACGCTCGACCTTGACGTCGCCGGCCAGGACCTGGGCGGTCCAGATCAGCGACTGCTCCAGGAAGTCGGCGCCCTCGAAGAGCGCGTCGGCGATGCCCAGGTCGAAGACCTGCTGCCCCTTGAGCTGCTTGTTCTGGTTCAGGCTGTTCTCGATGATGACCGAGACGGCCTTCTCGGCGCCGATCAGGTTCGGCAGGATGGTGCAGCCGCCCCAGCCCGGGACCAGACCGAGGAAGACCTCGGGCAGGGAGAACGCCGGGATCGCCTTGGAGACGGTCCGGTAGGTGCAGTGCAGGCCGACCTCGACGCCGCCGCCCATGGCCGCGCCGTTGTAGTACGCGAAGGTCGGGACCGCGAGGCCCGCGAGGCGCTTGAAGACCTCGTGGCCGCCCTTGCCGATGGCCAGCGCGTCCTCGTGCCTCTTCAGCAGCTCGACGCCCTTGAGGTCGGCGCCCACCGCGAAGATGAACGGCTTGCCGGTGACGCCGGCGCCGACGATGGCGCCCTCGGCCGCCTCCTTCTCGACCTGGTCGACGGCGGCGTTGAGGTTCGCCAGCGACTGCGGGCCGAAGGTGGTCGGCTTGGTGTGGTCCAGGCCGTTGTCCAGCGTGATCAGGGCGAACCGCCCGGCACCGAACGGCAGGTCGAGGTGGCGCACGTGCGCCTGCGTGACGACCTCGTCCGGGAACAGCTCGGCCGCGCCCTTCAGGAGTTCAGCGGTGGTGCTCACTTGTCGCCTCCGTCGAAGTGCGGGTTCTCCCAGATGACCGTCGCGCCCATGCCGAAGCCGACGCACATGGTGGTCAGGCCGTAGCGGACCTCCGGCTGCTCCTCGAACTGGCGGGCCAGCTGCGTCATGAGCCGGACGCCGGAGGAGGCCAGCGGGTGACCGTAGGCGATCGCGCCGCCGTACTGGTTGACGCGCGCGTCGTCGTCCGCGATGCCGTAGTGGTCGAGGAACGCGAGGACCTGGATGGCGAAGGCCTCGTTGATCTCGAACAGGCCGATGTCGGAGATGGACAGGCCCGCCTTGGCGAGGGCCTTCTCCGTGGCCGGGATCGGGCCGTAGCCCATGACCTCGGGCTCCACGCCGGCGAAGGCGTAGGAGACCAGGCGCATCTTGACCGGCAGGTTGTTCTCGCGGGCGAAGTCCTCGGAGGCGATGATCGAGGCGGTGGCGCCGTCGTTCAGGCCGGCCGCGTTGCCGGCGGTGACCCGGCCGTGCACGCGGAACGGGGTCTTCAGGCCCGACAGGTTCTCCAGGGTGGTGCCCGGGCGCATCGGCTCGTCGGCCGTGACCAGGCCCCAGCCGGTCTCGCCGGCCTCGGGGTTGGTGCGGCGCACCGAGATCGGCACCAGGTCCTGCTGGATCTTGCCGTTGGCGTACGCCTTGGCGGCCTTCTCCTGCGAGCGCACCGCGTACTCGTCGGCGCGCAGCTTGGTGATGTGCGGGTAGCGGTCGTGCAGGTTCTCCGCCGTCATGCCCATGAACAGGGCGGACTCGTCGACCAGCTTCTCGCTCACGAACCGCGGGTTGGGGTCCACGCCCTCGCCCATCGGGTGGCGGCCCATGTGCTCGACGCCACCGGCGATGACGGCGTCGTAGGCGCCGAAGGCGATCGAGCCGGCGGTGGTGGTCACGGCGGTCAGGGCGCCGGCGCACATGCGGTCGATCGAGTACCCGGGGACGGACTGGGGGAGGCCCGCGAGGATGCCGGCCGTGCGGCCGAGGGTCAGGCCCTGGTCACCGATCTGGGTGGTCGCGGCGATGGCGACCTCGTCGATCTTCTTCGGGTCCAGACCGGGGTTGCGGCGCAGCAGCTCCCGGATCGCCTTCACGACGAGGTCGTCGGCGCGGGTCTCGTGGTAGATGCCCTTCGGGCCCGCCTTGCCGAACGGGGTGCGGACGCCGTCGACGAAGACGACGTCCCTGACGGTACGAGGCACGATGGCTCTCCTCCAGGGTGCGGGATGGCACTGCCGCGCAACGCTGAGCGCGCGCTCAGGTCCCATGCTACTTATGAGTAACGTAGCTGCACAGTCCTGCCGGGGGGAGCGGCGAAGGTCACATCGCGCGGGGCACCCCGGGGCCCGCCGGAAGGGGCCCGGGATCTTGGCGTGATCTCGACGCCCCCGTTCCGCTTCCGCGGACCGCCCGGGGCGGTCCGCTCAGGCGCTCTTCGCGGACAGCGCCGCCGCCAGCACGGGCGTCACCAGCTCGATCTGCCACGGCCGGGCGCCGTAGCCCGCCAGGGCCGCGGCCACGTCGGTGGCCGCGGGCGGCTCCCAGCAGACCCGGCGCACGGTGTCGGGGGAGATCAGGTTCTCCTGCGGCATGCTCAGCCGCTCGGCCAGCGCCGAGACCCCGGCCCGCGCGGCCGACAGCCGGGCCGCCGCCGCGGGGTCCTTGTCCGCCCACGCGCGGGGCGGCGGCGGGCCGGTGACGGGCTGTCCGGGCATGGGCAGCGCGGTGTCGGGCAGGGCCCGCGCCCGGTCGACCGCCGCCTGCCACTGCTCCAGCTGCCGCCGCCCGGTCCGGTGCCCGAACCCGTTCAGCGCCGACAGGGCGTGCACGGTGGACGGCAGCGCGATCGCCGCCTCCACGATCGCCGCGTCGCTCAGCACCTTGCCCGGCGACACGTCGCGGCGCTGCGCGATGCGGTCCCGGGTCTCCCACAGCTCCCGTACGACGGCGAGCTGCCGGCGCCGGCGCACCTTGTGCATGCCGGACGTGCGGCGCCACGGGTCCTTGCGGGGCTCGGCGGGCGGGGCGGACGCGATCGCGTCGAACTCCTGGTGCGCCCACTCCAGCTTGCCCTGCCGGTCCAGCTCCTTCTCCAGGGCGTCCCGCAGGTCGACCAGCAGCTCGACGTCGAGGGCCGCGTAGCGCAGCCACGGCTCGGGCAGCGGCCGGGTGGACCAGTCGACGGCGGAGTGCCCCTTCTCCAGCACGAAGCCGAGGACGCTCTCGACCATGGCGCCGAGACCGACGCGCGGGAAGCCGGCGAGCCGGCCGGCCAGCTCGGTGTCGAACAGGACGTCCGGCACCATGCCTATCTCGCGCAGGCACGGCAGGTCCTGGGTCGCGGCGTGCAGGTCCCACTCGACGCCGGACAGCGCCGCGCCGAGGTCCGACAGGTCGGGGCAGGCGACCGGGTCGATCAGCGCGGTCCCGGCGCCCTCGCGGCGCAGCTGCACGAGATAGGCACGCTGGCCGTAGCGGTAGCCGGAGGCGCGCTCGGCGTCCACGGCGACGGGGCCGCTGCCGGCGGCGAAGGCGGCGACCACCTCGGCGAGGGCGGCGGCGTCGGCGATCACCGGCGGGATGCCCTCGCGGGGTTCGAGCAGGGGAGTCGGCGCCCCGGTCACAGAAGACCCGGCGTCGTCCGGAGGGGTGCCTCCGGGAGTGCGCAGGGAACTGTCTGCTGCGGTGTCTTGGGCGTCGGTCACCTGTCAAGGGTATCCGTGAGTTGACGGCGCCCGTCGACGGAACGTTCCGTCGACGGGCGCCGGGGGGTCGTAAACCAGTCAAGGCGGTGAAACCACGGGTTCACATGAGTGAACCGTTCCTTCCGTCGGCGGCCCGTCCGGTGCGGCCGCTGAGGGGTTCGGTGGGGGGTCGGTGGAGGGCAGGGATCGCGGGAGGGCAAGGATCAGGGAGCGGTCAAAAAGAAGGAAGGCGCAGGTCGGTCGGGGCGGTCAGTGGATGATTCCGGTGCGCAGGGCCACGGCGACCATGCCGGCCCGGTCGCCCGTGCCGAGCTTGCGGGCGATGCGGGCGAGGTGGCTCTTGACGGTCAGGGCCGACAGGCCCATGGAGACGCCGATCGCCTTGTTCGACTGGCCTTCCGCGACCAGCCGCAGCACCTCGACCTCGCGGCCGGACAGCTCCCGGTAGCCGCCCGGGTGGCTCGGGGCACCCGGGGGGCGGCGGTGCATCCGGGCGGCGCCGCCGAGAGGGGTGGCGCCCGGCCGGGCGGGGAGCCCGATGTTGGTCCGGGTGCCGGTGACGACGTAGCCCTTGACTCCGCCCGCGAGGGCGTTGCGCACGGCGCCGATGTCGTCGGCGGCGGAGAGGGCCAGCCCGTTGGGCCAGCCCGCGGCGCGGGTCTCGGACAGCAGGGTCAGTCCGGAACCGTCGGGCAGGTGGACGTCGGCGACGCAGATGTCACGGGGGTTGCCGATGCGGGGACGAGCCTCCGCGACGGACGAGGCCTCGATGACGTCGCGCACACCGAGCGCCCACAGATGGCGGGTGACGGTGGAGCGGACGCGCGGGTCGGCCACGACCACCATGGCGGTGGGCTTGTTCGGGCGGTAGGCGACCAGGCTTGCGGGCTGCTCGAGGAGAACGGACACCAGGCCTCCTGGGGTGGGGGGACGGGGCCGGCTTGTGGGGATGAAGCCGGGACGAACCGTGCTTTGAAGGTCACAGTCGTCTTCGGCAGCAAACCCGTCCTCCTTTAGGGAATGATCACGATCTAGTGAGTAACAATCCGTGCAATTCGGACACGCGATCGATCATCCGAAGATCGAGTCGGTTCGGGCTGATGTCATTCGGGTTCGGAAAGTGGCCGTATCGACAAAGAGATGGTCAACGGGGCATCCGGGAGGATTACCCCGGAACGATCCGGGACCGCGTCACCGGGACTGCGGACCCCTGCGCTGCGGCAGGGTGACCACCGAGGCGTCGCCGGGGCCGGCCGGCGGCAGCCCGCCGACCTGCGCCAGCAGATCGCACCAGGACGCCAGGTGGGCCGCGGTGTCGGGAACCCCGCCCAGACCCTCGCGGGGCGTCCAGGAGGCACGGATCTCGATCTGCGAGGCGGGCGGCCGCTCCGACAGACCGCCGAAGTAGTGCGAACTCGCCCGCGTGACCGTGCCGCTCGGCTCGCCGTACGTCAGCCCGCGCGACTGGAGCGCACCGGTCAGCCACGACCAGCACACCTCGGGCAGCAGCGGATCGGCGGCCATCTCCGGCTCCAGCTCCGCGCGCACCAGCGTCACCAGCCGGAAGGTCCCGTGCCAGGCGTCGTGCCCCGCCGGGTCGTGCAGCAGCACCAGCCGGCCGTCGGCCAGATCCTGGTCGCCGTCGACCACGACGGCCTCCAGGGCGTACGCGAACGGGGCCAGCCGCTGCGGGGCGGGCGTCGGCTCCACCTCGATCTGCGGCCGCAGCCGGCAGCCGCGCAGGGCCTCGACCGCGGCACGGAAGGCCGGCGGACCCGAGGTACTGGAGTGGCGGTCCTCCTCCCCGCTGTCCTTCGCGTCGTCCGATCCGTCAGCGCTGTCCGACATTCGTCCCTGAGCCGCAGCCATGCGGGAAGGGTAAGGGGAAGCGGTGCCCGGTGCTGAGCTAGACACCCCGCGCCGTTTCCCGCCCTGCCCGGGCCGGGCCGAAAGGCGCGCCCCGGCGTCGTGCGAGACTGGCCCCGTGACCGCGAACGACACCCCTACGGGCAAGCAGCCGACAGCGACGTACGACAGCGCCTTCCTCAAGGCGTGCAGGCGCGAGCCCGTGCCGCACACGCCGGTGTGGTTCATGCGCCAGGCCGGCCGTTCGCTCCCGGAGTACCGCAAGGTGCGCGAGGGCGTCCCCATGCTCGAGTCCTGCATGCGGCCCGAACTGGTCACCGAGATCACGCTGCAGCCGGTGCGGCGCCACGACGTGGACGCGGCGATCTACTTCAGCGACATCGTCGTCCCGCTCAAGGCCATCGGCCTCGACCTCGACATCACGCCCGGCGTCGGCCCGGTCGTCGAACAGCCGATCCGCACCCGCGCCGACCTGGCCCGGCTGCGCGACCTCACCCCCGAGGACGTCACCTACGTCACCGAGGCCATCGGCATGCTCACCCGCGAGCTGGGCGCCACCCCGCTGATCGGTTTCGCCGGCGCGCCCTTCACCCTCGCGAGCTACCTCGTCGAGGGCGGCCCGTCCCGCACGTACGAGAACGCCAAGGCGATGATGTACGGCGACCCGGAGCTGTGGGCCGACCTGCTGGACCGCCTCGCCGACATCACGGCCGCCTTCCTGAAGGTGCAGATCGAGGCGGGCGCCTCCGCCGTCCAGCTCTTCGACTCCTGGGTCGGCGCGCTGGCCCCGGCCGACTACCGCCGCTCCGTGATGGCCGCCTCGGCGAAGGTCTTCGACGCGGTCGCCGGCTACGGCGTGCCGCGCATCCACTTCGGCGTCGGCACCGGCGAACTGCTCGGGCTCATGGGCGAGGCCGGCGCGGACGTCGTCGGTGTCGACTGGCGCGTCCCGCTGGACGAGGCGGTGCGCCGCGTCGGTCCCGGCAAGGCGCTCCAGGGCAACCTCGACCCGACCGTCCTGTTCACCGACAAGGACACCGTCGAGGCGCGGGCCCGCGAGGTGCTGGACGCGGCCGCCGGTCTCGAGGGCCACGTGTTCAACCTCGGCCACGGCGTCATGCCGAACACCGACCCCGACGCGCTCACCCGCCTCGTGGACCACGTCCACACCTACAGCGCCCGCTGAGCGCGCCCGCTCACCACACCTGACGGGGCCGGGCCTGCCTGCCGAACAGCAGGCGGCGCGGCTCCGGCGGGGGCGGGGTGCCGGGCTTGAGCGGCCAGGCCAGCAGCATGCCCGCCACGAAGCCCACCACATGGGCCGCGTAGGCCACCGTGCCGGCACCGGAGACACCGTGCCCGGAGGAGTACACCGCCTGGAGCCCGAACCAGAAGCCCAGCACCAGCCAGGCGGGCAGCCGCAGCGGCAGGAACACCAGGAACGGGACGAGCACCCAGACCCTGGCCCTCGGGTACAGCACCAGATAGGCGCCGAGGACGCCGGCGATCGCCCCGGACGCGCCGATCAGCGGGTCGCCGGAGCCGTCGTTGAGCAGCGCGAAGCCGTAACCGGCCGCGTAGCCGCAGACGACGTAGAAGAGGAAGTAGCGGATGTGGCCCATCCGGTCCTCGACGTTGTTGCCGAAGATCAGCAGGAACAGCATGTTGCCCAGCAGGTGCAGCCAGCTCCCGTGCAGGAACATCGCCGTGAAGACGGACAGCACCGGGTTCTTGTGGTAGCCCGGCGGCGCCACCACGCAGCCCGGGCCGTGCGCCCCGACGCCGACGGCGCCGGTCGGCACCAGCCGGGGCAGCTCCTGGTGGATCAGCTCCCTGGGGACCGCCGCGTACCGGTCCACGAAGGCCTGCAGATGGCACAGTTGCGCCAGGTGGTCGCCGCCGGACGCGGACCCGGCCATGCCGGGGGTGGTGAGGAAGACGAGGACGTTGACGGCGATCAGCGCGTACGTCACATAGGGCGTGCGGCGCACCGGGTTCACGTCATGGACGGGGATGACCACACAGGAGTACTGCCCCCGATACGACGGGCGAACCGGTGAACGCGTCCGGTCAGGAGTGCGTATTTCATGTCAACCGACGTGAGGATCAGGCGATGACCGAACGAGTTACTCCTCCGATGCACGCCCTGCCCGACGGCGAGGCGGAGATCTCCCTGGTGGTACGGCTCCCCTGGGAGGACGTCGCCCGGCTCGGCCAGGAGGCGGGCCGGCTGGCCGCCCAGATGCAGCGGCCCGTGACCCTGGACGAGGCCGTGAGCCACCGGCTGCGCTCCGCCCGGCCCGGCGCGGCGTCGCACGCGAGGCCGTCCGGGGAGCAGCCCGCCGCCGTCGCCTCGAGCGCCTCCGGCCCGGGCTCCGGCACCGGCTCCGTGGCCTCCCTGCCGAGGCTCAGCGGCACCGCCTGACCGGCACCCCGCGGGCGGGAGTCCGGCCGGCCGCCCCGCCGCGGCCGGCCCGCCGACGCCCCGCTAGCGCGATCCCGCGCGCACCTTCGCCGCCGCCTTCCGCGCCGCCACCAGGACCGGGTCCCACACGGGTGAGAAGGGCGGGGCGTAGCCCAGGTCGAGCGCCGTCATCTGTTCGACCGTCATGCCCGCCGTCAGCGCCACCGCGGCGATGTCGACGCGCTTGCCCGCCCCCTCCCGGCCGACGATCTGCACGCCCAGCAGACGCCCCGTACGGCGTTCGGCGAGCATCTTGACCGTCATGGGGGACGCGCCCGGGTAGTAACCGGCGCGGCTGGTCGACTCGATGGTGACCGTCTCGTACTGAAGGCCCACCCGCTCCGCGTCCTTCTCGCGCAGCCCCGTGCGGGCGATCTCCAGGTCGCACACCTTGCTCACCGCCGTGCCGACCACCCCCGGGAAGGTGGCGTAACCGCCGCCCACGTTGGTGCCGACGACCTGCCCGTGCTTGTTGGCGTGGGTGCCCAGGGGCACGTACTGCTCCTGGCCCGAGACCAGGTTCAGCACCTCGACGCAGTCGCCGCCCGCCCACACGTTCTCCTGGCCCCGCACCCGCATCCCCAGGTCGGTGAGCAGCCCGCCGTGGGCGCCGAGGGGCAGGCCGGCCGCCCGCGCGAGCCCGGTCGCCGGGCGCACCCCGATGCCGAGGACGACGACGTCCGCGGGGTACTCGGCGTCCTCCGTGGCCACCGCGCGGACCCGGCCTCCCCCAGGCTCTCGGCTTCGCTCGAGCAGGGAGGTGCCCCCATCGCCCGTGAGCACCTTGGTGACCTCGGTGTCGTTCACCATGGTGATGCCCAGGCCCTCCATGGCCCGGTGCACCAGACGGCCCATGTCCGGGTCGAGGGTCGACATGGGCTCCCTGCCGCGGTTGACGACCGTCACCTCGAAGCCGCGTTTGATCAGCGCCTCCGCCATCTCGACGCCGATGTAGCCCGCCCCGACCACCACCGCCCGGCGGCCGCGCGTGGCGGACAGCGTGTCGAGCAGCGCCTGCCCGTCGTCCAGGGTCTGCACGCCGTGCACGCCGGGCGCCTCGACCCCCGGCATGTCGGGACGGACCGGGGCGGCGCCGGTGGCGATGACGAGCTTGTCGTACGACGTCCAGGACTCCTCGCCGGTTTCGACGTCACGCGCGCGTACCCGGCCGCCCGCCAGGTCGATCTCCGTGACCTCGGTCCGCATCCGCAGGTCGATGTCCCGCGCGCGGTGCTCCTCGGGCGTGCGGGCCACCAGGTGGTCCCGCTCGGACACGTCACCGCCGACCCAGTACGGGATCCCGCACGCCGAGTAGGAGGTGAAGTGCCCGCGCTCGAACGCCACGATCTCCAGCTCGTCCGGCCCCCGCATCCGGCGCGCCTGCGACGCCGCGGACATCCCCGCCGCGTCGCCGCCGATCACGACCAGCCGTTCCCTGCCGCCCCGCCCACCGTGGATGCTCATACGAACACGCTACGGGCCGGGCCGCGTTCAGCCCCGTCCGGGCTCGCCGGAGGGGTCCGCCACGGCAGGGCCGGACGGCAGCGGGCCCGGGGCCGCCGGCGCGGGCGCGGACACCGGGCCCCCGCGGCGGTGGCGGTGGGGTCTGAGAGAGTGGGGGGATGAGCGCGAGGGGTACGGGCAGCAGGCATGTCGTCGTGGTCGGAGCGGGGGTCGCCGGGCTGGCGGCCGCTCACCGGCTGCTCGCGCGCGGTGCGCGGGTGACCGTCCTGGAGGCCTCCGGGCGGGTCGGCGGCAAGCTGCTGCCGGGCGAGATCGCGGGCGTACGGGTCGACCTGGGCGCCGAGTCGATGCTCGCCCGCCGCCCCGAGGCCGTGGCCCTCGCCCGTGAGGTGGGTCTGGCGGACCGGCTCCAGCCGCCGGCCACCGCGAGCGCCTCGATCTGGACCCGCGGCGCCCTGCGCCCGATGCCCAAGGGCCATGTGATGGGCGTGCCCGGCACCGCCGCCGCCCTGGCCGGCGTGCTGTCCGACGAGGGCCTGGCCCGTATCGAGCGCGACGCCGACCTGCCCCGCACCGAGGTCGGCGACGACGTGGCGGTCGGCGCCTACGTGGCGGCGCGACTCGGCCGCGAGGTCGTCGACCGCCTGGTGGAACCCCTGCTCGGCGGCGTCTACGCGGGCGACGCCTACCGCATCTCGCTGCGCTCCGCCGTCCCGCAGCTCTACCAGGCGGCGCTGAGGCACGACTCGCTCACCGGGGCGGTCCGCGAGATCCAGGCACGCGCCGCCACGGCCGGCCAGACCGGCCCGGTGTTCATGGGCATCGAGGGCGGCGTCGGCAGCCTGCCGCTCGCCGTGGCCGAGTCGGTCCGGGCCCGGGGCGGCGAGATCGTCACCGGTGCGCCGGTGACGGAGCTGCGCCGCGCGGACGGCGGCACCTGGCGCGTCGTCGCCCAGGACCGCGTACTCGACGCGGACGCCGTGGTCGTCGCCGTGCCCGCCCCGGCCGCCGCCGCGCTGCTGCGCGCCGAGGCCCCCGCCGCCGCGGCCGAGCTCGCCGCCGTGGAGTACGCCTCCATGGCGCTGGTCACCCTCGCCTACCGCCGCGCGCAGACGGCCCTGCCCGAGGGCAGCGGCTTCCTCGTGCCGCCCGTCGACGGGCACACCATCAAGGCGTCGACCTTCGCCTCGCACAAGTGGGGCTGGATCGCCGACGACGACCCCGGCCTGCTCGTCCTGCGCACCTCGGTCGGCCGGTACGGCGAGACGGAGATCCTCCGGCGCGACGACGCCGACCTGGTGGACCTCTCGCGCCACGACCTGCGCGAGGCCACCGGCCTGGCCGCCGAACCCGTCGCGGCCCGCGTCACCCGCTGGACCGACGGCCTGCCCCAGTACCCCGTCGGCCACCACGCGCGCGTGGCCCGCGTCCGCGCGCACGTCGCCGCCGTGCCGGGCCTCGCCCTGTGCGGCGCGCACCTCGACGGCGTCGGCATCCCGGCCTGCGTCGCCAGCGCGTACGCGGCGGCCGACCAGATCCAGGGGGACCTCAGGGGTGTGCAGGAGCTCACCGCACACCCGGTGCAGAGCCTGCACGGCGGAGCGGGAGAATAGGGGACATGAGCGACGACGCCCCCACCACCGAGCCCGGCAGGATCCCGAACAAGGGCAAGCTGGCCAAGGACCTCAACGAGGTCATCCGCTACACGCTGTGGTCCGTCTTCAGGCTGAAGGACGTGCTGCCCGAGGACCGCGCCGGTTACGCCGACGAGGTCCAGGAGCTGTTCGACCAGCTCGCCGCCAAGGACGTGACGATCCGCGGGACTTACGACGTCTCCGGTCTGCGCGCCGACGCCGACCTCATGATCTGGTGGCACGCGGAGACCGCCGACCAGCTCCAGGAGGCGTACAACCTCTTCCGCCGCACCCGGCTCGGCCGCGCGCTGGAGCCGGTCTGGTCGAACATGGCGCTGCACCGCCCGGCCGAGTTCAACCGCTCGCACATCCCGGCGTTCCTCGCCGACGAGACGCCCCGCAACTACGTGAGCGTCTACCCCTTCGTACGCTCCTACGACTGGTACCTCCTGCCCGACGAGGATCGCCGCCGCATGCTCGCCGACCACGGCAAGATGGCCCGCGGCTACCCGGACGTGCGCGCCAACACGGTCGCCTCGTTCTCGCTCGGCGACTACGAGTGGGTCCTGGCCTTCGAGGCCGACGAGCTGTACCGCATCGTCGACCTCATGCGCCACCTGCGCGGCTCCGAGGCCCGCCGGCACGTCCGCGAGGAGGTCCCGTTCTACACCGGCCGCCGCAAGTCGGTCGCGGACCTGGTCGCCGGCCTGGCCTAGCCGCACCGGTCCCCGACGACCTCCCCGGGACCCGCCCCTCAGGACTTGCCCTTCAGGGAGTCCCGTGAGGGGTGTCCCGCGGTGTGGCGGGCCGGGGTCTCGGGCCTCGGCTCCGGGTGCGGCGCGCAGGCAGCGCGCCGGCCCGGGACCCGGCCCTCCAGCAGGTAGGCCTCCATGTGGGCGTTGACGCACGCGTTGGGGCCGCCCCCGAGCCCGTGCGCGCCCGCGTCCCGCTCGGTCACCAGCACCGAGCCGGCCAGCCGCCGGTTCATCTCCAGCGCGCCCGCGTACGGCGTGGCCGCGTCCCGCTCGGCCGCCAGGATCAGCACCGGGGGCAGCTCGCCGGGCCCGGTCCGCACGTCCAGCGGCCGCTGCCGGGGGGCGGGCCAGTAGGCGCACGGCAGGTTCATCCAGACGTTGTCCCAGGTCTCGAAGGGCGCCACGCGCGCCAGCCGGGTGTTGTCGCGGTCCCACACCTTCCAGGCCGTGGGCCAGGCCGCGTCGTTGCACTCGACGGCCGTGTAGACCGCGGTGCCGTTCTCCGCCGCCGCGGCCGTCTCCGGGCCCGGCACGGCAAGCCGGACCAGCGGCTTCGCGTCGCCCTTCAGATAGGCCGCGAGCGCCGCGGCCCGGCTCGGCCAGTAGTCGTCGTAGTACCCGGCGGTGAGGAACACGCCCTGCAGCTGGCCCGGTCCGACCTTCCCGCCCGCCGCTTGGCGGGCCAGCCGGTCGCGCGCGGTGTCGTAACTGCGCTGCACCTGGGCCGCGGTGCGGCCGAGCCGGTAGACGTCGTCGTGCCGGGCGATCCACTCCCGGAAGTCCGCCCAGCGGTCCTCGAACGCGGCCGACTGGTCGAGGTTGTCGCGGTACCAGACCTTCTCCGGGTCCGGGTCCACCGCCGAGTCCAGCACCATCCGCCGTACGTGCGAGGGGAACAGCGTCGCGTAGAGCGCGCCGAAGTAGGTGCCGTACGAGGCCCCGACGAAGGTCAGCCGGTCCTCGCCCAGCGCGGCCCGCAGGACGTCCAGGTCGCGGGCGTTGTTGAGCGAGTTGTAGAAGCGCAGCCCGGCGCCCGAGCGGCGGGCGCAGCCGCGCGCGTACGCCCGGGCCTCGGCGACGCGCTGCTTCTTGTACTCCGCGGAGGGGTGCGTCGGGGACTGGGTGGGGGCCCGGTAGAAACGCCTGGGGTCCACGCAGGACAGCGGCGCCGAGTGCTCCACCCCGCGCGGGGCGTAGCCGATCAGGTCGTAGGCGGCGGCGATCCGCTGCCACCCCGGCAGCGCGCCGATCAGCGGGAAGGCCATGCCGGAGGCGCCCGGGCCGCCCGGGTTGTAGACGAGGGCGCCCTGCCGCGGCACCTTGCGCTTGCTGTTGTGCGGGTCCCGGTGGGTGGCCGGGATCCGGCTGACGGTCAGTCTGATCTGCCGGCCGTCGGGGTGGGCGTAGTCCAGGGGCACGCTCACCGTGCCGCACTTCAGGATGTCGGGCGCGCCCAGGTCGGCGGGGCACGCGCCGAAGTCGACGCCCGCGGCGCGGGCCCGGGCGGCGGCCACGGCCGCCCCGCGCGGCTCGGCGGCGCCCGGCAGTCCGGGGCTGCCGCCCGCCGGGGCCGCGGCCAGGGTGGTCACCAGCAAGGACCCGGCGGCCGTGTACAGGGCGGCAGCTCTCATCGCGTATCCCTTCGGTGCGCGGCGGCGATGGCACTGCTGCCACGGCCCGGCGGTCACAGAAGGGATGTTTCGTTCGGCGCGCGGTGAAGGCAAGCACCGCCCGGCGGGTGTCGCCTCAATGCCCCCTGTGCGCGGGCCGCCGTGCGCCCGGGCGCGGTCTCAGGGCCGCCAGGGCTGGTCGCGGTGGGTGAAGGCGGCGCGCAGTTCCGGCTCGCCGATCGCGC
Source organism: Streptomyces collinus Tu 365 (assembly GCF_000444875.1). Classification (NCBI taxonomy): domain Bacteria; kingdom Bacillati; phylum Actinomycetota; class Actinomycetes; order Kitasatosporales; family Streptomycetaceae; genus Streptomyces; species Streptomyces collinus. Next base: position 6,551,983 of record NC_021985.1, read on the forward strand.
GTATCCCGCGCACGGCGACGGAGGTGAGGAAGGACCGTTCGTCGCCGGAGCGGGGCGCGCGCCGGGGCAGCGCTCCGAGCAGCCGCTGACCGGCGGGCGAGGCCCAGCGCGAGTACGGGTGCGTCTCGACCCGGGCGATGGCCAGGCAGCTCAGGCTCAGGACGAGGGGCAGCGCGAACCACAGGGCGAGCAGCGGGCGCGGCATCCCGCTCTGACCGGGCATCAGCAGCGCGGTGAGGGCGAGCGCGGGCACGGCCAGGGCGGCGGCGCGGACCTGCCGGATGCCGGATGCCACGGTGGACCCCACGCCCTCGGGGACCGCGAGCCCCGCCCGCACCAGACGGTCGGCGAGCCCGCGGACGGCGTCGGCACCGGCCGCGGCGGCCCGTACCGGAGCGATCCGCGACTGGCCCTCGGGGCCGATCGCCCCTATGACCGACTGCTCCATCTCGTCGCGGCCGCGCGGGTCCACGACCGTGGCCCAGCCGGTGTGCGCGAGCAGCAGCCGCCGCTGCCGGGCCATGGACACCATGGTCACGTCGGCGACCCGCGCCGGCCCGCCGGACAGGAACGCGGTCTCGTACAGGGTGAGTTCGTGTCCGCGTTCCACGGCCGGGCCGTCCGTGTCGGCGGCCGCGGAGCGAACGGCGGCCAGGCACAGCCGGGTACACGCGACACCGGCGAACGCCCAGGCCAGTAGCAGCAGAAGGACCCAGAACATGACGTGTTTTCTATGCCAGGGGCCACGAAAACGCCATGCCCTGTTCACCATCCGGACCGAGCGTCGCTCTCCCGTGACGCTCCGCCCCGGCCGCGGCTCAGGACGGCGAGGGCTCGACCGGGACCGCGGAGCCGGGGTCGACGACCGGGGGCGTGGGCACGGCGGACGGGGGCGTGGCGAGGTCCCGGGCCAGTGCGGAGAAGTCGACGTACCCGGTCGCCTCCAGCACCTTGATGTGGTCCAGCACGGTCGCGTTGGCGTCGTCGGCCAGGTCGCGGACCAGCGAGTTCTGGGTACCGGCGCGGACCTGGGCGACGAGCGAGAACACCCGGCCGTGCGCGAGGCGCAGGATGTCCGCGAACCGCCGGTCGAACTCCTGGCCCCTGGCGGCGCGCAACGTGGCGAGCCACTGCCGCTGCTGGTCGTTGGGCTGGTTCGGCAGGGGGATGCCGAGCTGGGAGGCGACGGTGCGGTCGTGCGCGTCGAGGGTGGTGTGCCCGTTCACCAGGTGGTGGCCGGCGTCCCGCACGGCCTGGGTGCTCCCCCTGGTCTCCGCGAGCTCGCCGGCGGGCAGCTCCCACAGGCCGGCCAGCCTGACCTTGGTGACGAAGTCCCGGTCCTGCGCGGACAGCGGGCCGTACGGGGTCGTCACGGTGGGGTCGCTCAGGACGTTCGCGCCGGCCGCGTCCGGCCGGTCGGCGTACGACCAGAGGGGGAAGAGCAGCGCCGCGGCGGTCGCCGCGAGGGCCGCGATGATGAGCCCGGTTCCGTTGAAGATGCCTCGGCCCTTGACGGGGGGTCGCGGTCGCATGGTGCCTCCTGCTCCGCACGCCGGGGGTGCTGACGGGTGCGGGCTTGGCATAGTACTGGGGGCGCCGGCGGTGCCCGGAACGGCACCGGCCGGTTCACGGCCGGCGAGCGGGCGGGCGACGCCCTCCGCACTGCCCCCCGATGCCCTCCGCGCTGCCCCCAATGCCCTCCGCGCTGCCCCCGTTGCCCCCCCGCGGTGCCCCGGGGGTGCTCAGCCCCGCCGCAGCAGCACCCGTGCCCGGGCCGCCAGGCCACGGGGCCGGGGGGCGGGCCCCGAGCGGTCCAGCCACCACCGGCGCAGCTCCCGCCGGGCCCGCGCGTCCGCGGGCCTGCCGACCTTCAGCAGGTGGCCGGCGAAGTCCAGTGCGTCCCGCCGGTACCCGCCGGTCATCGGGCGGACCCGCGCGTAGGCGAGGAACGCCTCCCGGTAGCCCTCGCCGAGGATCACCGGCAGCTCGGGGGCGACCTTCGCCACCACGCCCGCCCGCTTCGCGGTGAGCGCCCGCGCCTGCACCCCGAGGCGCACCCGGTCGAACCCCTCCGGCACCGGTGTCCCGGCCACCAGGGCGGACAGCACGGCCGCCTGGCCGACCCCGAGCCGCTGCCGGGCACCCGCCGCAGCCAGTACGTCGACGGCGCCGGCTCCGGCCCCCGCCGTGACCTCGGCGGCGGTACCGTCGGCGACGGCCGCCCCCACCGCGCACGTGGTCGTGAGCGCCGCGGGAGAGGGGGGCCCGGCGCAGGGCGCGGGTGTGGTCGCCCCGGCGGGGGCCGGCGGCGCGGCCGGGAGTGGCCCGGCCAGGGAGGAGCCCCTCGACACGGCCCCCCGGATCGTCTCCAGCTCCCGCTCCAGCGCCGCCGGTGCGGGGAAGTCGTCGTCGCGCTCCAGCAGGACGCCGGGGGGCGTCACCCGGGCCGCGAGGCCGGTGAGGATGTCGAGGACCGGGCGCGGCACGGGGTGCGCGTGGCTGTCGTGCCAGACGCCGTCACGTTCGACGCCGCCCGCGACATGCACGTAGGCGAGCGCGTCCAGGGGCAGCGCGGCGAGCGCCTCGGCCGGGTCCTCGCCCCGGTTGACGTGGTTGGTGTGCAGGTTGGCCACGTCGATGAGCAGCCGTACGCCCGTCCGCTCGACCAGCTCGGCCAGGAACTGCCCCTCGGTCAGCTCCTCGCCCGGCCAGGAGAACAGGGCGGCGATGTTCTCCAGGGCCAGCGGCACCGGCAGCGCCTCCTGCGCGATCCGCACGTTCTCGCAGAGCACGTCGAGCGCGTCCCGGGTGCGGGGCACGGGCAGCAGGTGGCCCGCCTCCAGGTGCGGGGAGGCGGTGAGCGCGCCGCCCGCCCGTACGAACGCGATGTGCTCGGTGACCAGCGGGGCGCCGAGCGCCTCCGCGCGCTCGGCGAGCGCCGTCAGCCGGTCCTGGTCGGGCCGGTCGGCGCCGCCGAGGCCCAGGGAGACGCCGTGCGGGATCACGGTCACCCCCCGCTCGCGCAGCCGCAGCAGCGGCTCCGGGAGGTGTCCGGGGCAGATGTTCTCCGCGACCACCTCCACCCACTCGACGCCCGGCATGCGCTCCACGGCGTCCGCGATCTCCGGCCGCCAGCCGATCCCCGTGCCCAGTCGCCGCATGACTCCGCCCCCCTCGGTCGAATGACGGGGGTATGGCCCCGGCCGGCGGCCCCGAACCCTCACGGGGCCGCCTTCAGAGCAACATTTGAGGTTGCGGCGTCCTACCGCAGCGCGGGGTGGTCGGCGACCACGGTGCAGGAGCCGGGCGCGATCTCCGTGAAGCCCGCGTCCCGGACCACGGGCAGTCCGCCGCCCGTCAGCCCGGCCCAGTCGGCAGGGTCGGCGGTCCGTACGGCCAGCGGGAAGCCCGCCTCGCGCCAGGCGGTGCGCTGCTCGCCGGACAGCGCCCACCAGGCGAGCTGGGCGCCGTGGCCCGCCTGCGCCATCGCCTTGCCGGCGGACATGTCCAGGTCCGGGTTCAGCCACAGCACGGGCTGTGCCCGGTCGGGCCCGGCGGGCGGTTCGGGGTCGTCCAGCTCGGTGCCCGACACCTGGAGCTTCGCCAGGTCCTTGGGCCAGCCGTCCAGCGGCACCGGCGGGAAGACCCGCACCTCGGCCGACTTCCCGGTCACCGTGATCCCGGGCAGCGCCTCGGCCCGCCGCCACTCGGCGCCCCTGGCCCGCCGCACCACCTTGCGGATCCGGGCGTCCTCCCAGTCCCGCACGGCGGCGGCCCACTCGCCGTCGCCGGCGGCGCGCGCGTCGCCGAGCAGCAGGAGCACGGCCCGGGCGGCCGTCTCCAGCGCGTCGGTACGGGCCGGCGGGGCGCTCCGCTCGATCCGCACCACGAGGGGCAGCACGAACTGCGGCGCCTCGTCGCGGGAGTGGCGCTCGGTCTGGAAGGGGCTGTCGCCCGGGGACGTGGGAACTCGGCTCACAGCAGCCCACCCTAAGGGGCGCCGCGCCCACCGCCCCCGGCCGGTCCGGGAGCGGGCGGGGTCACCCCGAGCACGCGGTGCGCTGCGCCTCCTGCCACTCGCACACCGGGCACAGCGTGATCCCCTTGTACGAGTCCGGGTACTCCGTCGGCTCCCGGCACAGCACGCACGCGGCGTACGGCGGGCCGTCGGCCCTCGAGGGCCGGGTCGTCCCGGCGATCGAGCAGTAGGTCGCGTCGGCCGTCCCGTCGTCGTGGTCGCTCATGCCCCCAAGGGTAGGGCGGTGACGGTCACCGGTGGCCGTTCGTCTCGGCGATCAGCTCGGAGACCTTCACGAAGCGGTAGCCCTGCTTGCGCAGTTCCGGGACGACCGCGCGGACCACCCGCTCGGTGGTCGGGGCGGCGCTGCGGGTGCAGTGCATGACGACGACCGAGCCGGGTTTCACGCCGTCCAGCACCTGCCGCCGGACCGCGTCGGCGTCCGTGGCGAAGGCGTCGCCGCTCACCACGTCCCACTGCACGGCGGTGACGCCGACCGCGCTGAGCGCGCGCAGCGCCTGGCGGTCGTAGCAGCCGCCGGGGAAGCGGAAGTACGGCAGCGGGTGCGGCACGCCCGCCTTGCGCAGGGAGGCGTAGGCGCGTTCGACGTCCTGGCGCATGCGGCCGGCGCCGACGGTCGGCAGGCCGTAGCAGTCGCTGGTGAACGCGTAGTGGCTGTAGGAGTGGTTGGCGACCTCGAACTGCGGGTCGTGGCCGAGGGAGCGGGCCTGCGCCGGGTACTGGTCGGCCCACCGGCCGGTCATGAAGACGGTGGCCGGCACCTTCAGGGTGCGCAGGGTGCCGATGAGGTCCGGGTTGTCGAAGTGCTCGCCCGAGGCGGCCCGTGGGCCCTGGTCGGCGGTCATGTCGGCGTCGAAGGTCAGCGCGACGGTCTTGCCGCGGTCGCGCGGACCGTGCTCGAAGACCGGCGTCAGACCGCCCGGGCCCGGGGTGAGCACCGCGGGGTGCGAGGCGGACGGGGAGGCGGAGGCGGCGGGCCTGGCGTGGGCGGGCCGCGCCGGGCCGGAGGTGCCCGCGCTGCCGCAGGCGGCGAGGGCCGCGCCGAGCGCGCAGACGGCGGTGGCACGGCGTACATGGCGGAGACGGCGTACTGGTGCAATCACCGTACGAAAGTAAGACTTAATTACTGGTTATCGGGCGATATGACCTGTGGCGCGGCGTCATCGTCACTCGCGCGGCGGCTCCTCCTCCAGGTCGTGCCGCTCCAGCGGGTGCACCGCCGGACCCTGGAGCACGCCGCCGTCGACGTCGAAGCGCGACCCGTGGCAGGGGCACTCCCAGGCGCGCTCCGCCCGGTTGAAGGCGACCAGACAGCCGAGGTGGGTGCAGCGGGCCGAGACGGCGTGCAGGACGCCCTCCTCGTCGCGGTGGACGGCGAGCCGCTCGCCCCCGGCACGGACCACCGCGCCCTCACCGGGGCCCAGGTCCGCCACCTGGGCCGGCGGGCGCAGCCGGTCGCCGACGAAGTGCCGGGCCACCTCCGCCTGGGCCTTCAGCAGGGACGGCGCCTCGCGCAGCACCGACTTCACCCGGCGCGGGTCGTACAGCTCCTGCCAGGGGCTGTCCCGGCCGGTGATCAGGGCCGTCAGCAGCAGCCCCGCCATGATCCCGCCGCTCAGGCCCCAGCCGCCGAAGCCGGTGGCCACGTACGTGTGCCGGGCGCCCGGGTGGAAGGGGCCGACCATCGGCACGGTGTCGGTGGAGTCGTTGTCCTGCGTGGCCCACGCGTACGCCGGTTCCCACCCCGGGAAGTGCTCCCCGGCCCAGGCGGTGAGCCGGTCGAAGCCCGCGCCGGGGTCGCCGGTGCCCGGTGTGAAGTGCTCCCCGGTCACCACGAGCAGCCGCCCTCCGTCCTTCCCGTACGGCGCGGTGCGCACCGAGCGGGTGTTCTCCTCGGGCGTGATGTACATGCCCCCGGGTCCGGGCCGTCGCCGAGCGGTCCGGCGACCACCAGTTCCCGGCGCGGCGAGAGGCGGGAGAAGAGCAGGGCGCGGTCGAACACCGGGTAGTGGGTGGCGATCACGACGTCCCGGGCGGTCACCGTGTGCCCCGCCTCGGTGGTCAGCCGGCAGGGCTCGCCGCCCTCCGCGAGACCGACGACCCGGGTGAGCTCGTACACCTGCCCGCCGAGCGCGAGCAGGTCCTGGGTGAGGGCCCGCAGGTACTTGAGCGGGTGGAACTGCGCCTGCCCGCCCACCCGTACCGCCCCCGCCACCGGGAACGGCAGCCCGGTCTCGGTCGTGAACGCGGCCGGCAGTCCCGCGTCCCGCGCGGCCGCGGCCTCCGCCCGCACCTCGTCCACCCGCTCCGGGTCCCGCACGAAGGTGTACGCGTCCCGGGTCTCCCACTCGCAGTCGACGCCCAGCTCGTCCACCAGCGCGGCCGCGTGCTCGATCGCCTCGGACTGGGAGCGGGCGTAGAGCCGCGCGGCCTCGGGGCCGCGGGTGCGGCGCAGCCGGTCGTAGACCAGGGTGTGCAGCGCGGTCAGCTTCGCCGTCGTGTACCCGGTGACGCCGGCCGCCGCCCGTCCCGCCTCCAGCACGGCCACCCGCCGCCCCGCCCGGGCCAGCGCGTGGGCGGTGCTCAGCCCGGCCATGCCGGCGCCGACGACGGCCACGTCCACGGCGAGGTCCTCCGTCAGCACCGGGTGGTCCCGTCCCGGGGCGGTGCGCAGCCAGTACGAATCGGTGACCTGCCGGAACTCACGCATGCGCGCCGGGTACCCCGCCCGGACCGCGTCACGTCTCCCGCAGCAGCCGCTCCCGGCACGCGGCCACGCCCAAGTCGCCCTCCGGGTGCCGCGGGTCCAGCGCCTCCACCTCCATGGCGGTCTCGTACGCCTCCCGGCAGGCGGGCCACGGCGCGCGGTCGGCGATGTCGCCGGGGGCGGACGTCCCGTGCCTGTCGGGCCGGTCAAGGCGGCGCAGCGGCCGGCGGCCGTGCTCGCCGTACGACAGGTGCGGGAAGCACTTGACCGGGCTCATCCCGTCCTCGGCGAGCGACCGCTCGACGTCGGGCCAGGAGCCTGCCGCTGCGCACGCCGTCCGCGAGCGCGGCCTCCTTGCCCCCCCGGGTACGACGGGAGTGGCCCGCGCGTCGTACGCCGTCAGGTCGACGGGCGCGCCGGGCGGCAGCCGAACCCCCGTGGGCGCCGTCGCCTTCGCCGTCCCCGGTCCGGGCGACGTCACCGGTGGCCGTGCGGTCAGCGGCGTCCGTAGCGGCCGGTGAGGGTGCCGGTGGCCAGGGTGTGCCCGGACAGGGCGCGCAGCAGGTCGGCCTCGGTGGCGCCCGGGGCGAGGCGGGGAGCCCGGTTGGCGGCGTACACCGTGAGGACGTAGCGGTGCGGCCGGTCGCCGCGGGGCGGACAGGGGCCGCCGTAGCCCGTCCGCCCGAAGCCGTTGCGGCCCTGCGTCGCCCCCGGCGGCCGCTCGCCGGCGGAGAGCCGGGCGGTCCCCGGGGCGATGTCCCAGGCCAGCCAGTGCGTGAAGGTGCCGTGCGGGGCGTCCGGGTCACGCAGCACGAACGCCAGGGAAGCGGTGCGATCCGGTACGGCGCCCAGGGCGAGCGGCGGGGAGACGTCGTCGCCGTCGCAGGTGAAGCGCCGCGGGACCGTGCCGCCGTCCCGGTAGGCGGAACTCGTCACCGTGAGCCGGTGGGGCGCGGCGGGGGAGCCGGCGGGCCGGGCGGCGGGCGGGGCCGCGGCCGGGCCGCCGTCGTTCCCGCACGCCGTCACGACGGCCGTCGCGGCCAGGGTGATCACGGTGGCCGCCGCGGCCGTCAGGCTCATGCGCATGCCCGGCAGGCTAGCCGTCCGGCGCCTCTTTCCCGGTGAGCGGCGCGGGCTGCTGCGCCCCCCGCTCCAGGAAGTGCAGCAACTCCACCGGGATGGGCAGCACCAGGGTGGAGTTCTTCTCGGCGGACACCGCCATCACCGTCTGCAGCAGCCGCAGTTGCAGCGCGGCGGGCGTACCGGACATCTGCTCCGCAGCCTCGGCGAGCTTCCTGGATGCCTGCAGCTCCGCGTCGGCGTTGATGATCCGGGCCCGGCGCTCCCGGTCGGCCTCGGCCTGCCGGGCCATCGACCGCTTCATCGCGTCCGGCAGGGACACGTCCTTGATCTCCACCCGGTCGACCTGCACACCCCAGCCCACGGCCGGACTGTCGATCATCAGCTCCAGGCCCTGGTTGAGCTTCTCCCGGTTGGAGAGCAGGTCGTCCAGGTCGCTCTTGCCGATGATCGAGCGCAGCGAGGTCTGCGCCATCTGGGAGACCGCGAACTTGTAGTCCTCGACCTTCACCAGCGCGCTCGCCGCGTCGACGACCCGGAAGTAGACGACCGCGTCCACGCGCACGGTGACGTTGTCCCGGGTGATGCCCTCCTGGGCGGGGATCGGCAGCGTCACGATCTGCATGTTGATCTTGTGCAGCCGGTCCACGAACGGGATCACCAGCGTCAGGCCCGGCTGCCGTACCTCGCCCGCGACCCGTCCGAGCCGGAACAGCACGCCCTGCTCGTACTGCTTGACCACCCGCGCCGCCATCGCGAGGTACACGAGACCGACGCAGACGAACGCCACGACCGCTCCCACCACGTCCTGGAGCATGGCGACCTCCTCGCACAGAGGCCTGCTTTGTCTGTTGCTGTAACGATATGCCGGGCTCGGGGCGGAAGCCATGGCCGGGTCCCGGGCCCGCCCGCCGGGAAGACCGGCGAGGCGGGCCCGGGGCTCCGGCCGGTCAGGCGGCCGGGGTGCCCGCCGGGGCGGCGCGTGGCGCCGGAGCCGTGACCTGGACCGGGACGGTGCCCGGTGTGCTGTGGCGTGCCGCCCAGTTCTCCAGGGCCGTGCGGCAGGCGTGGTCCAGGTGGTGCAGCCCCGAGAGGTCGAGCCGGACCGGGCGGTCCTGGGGCAGCGACTCCAGGCTGTCGAGGATCCTCGGCAGCCGCAGGAAGGTCGCGTTCCCCGACAGCCGGGCCTCGATCGGGCCGGCGCCCTTGTCGACCACCTCGAGCCGCAGGTGCGAGGCCTCCCAGGCCGTCTTGACGACCGCGAGCGCCAGTCCGATCAGCACCCCCTCGAACATGCTGACCGCCACGATGGACAGGGCGGTGACCGTCAGGACGACGGCCTCGCCCCGCTGTTCGCGCCACAGCGCGGCCAGCGCCCGGGCCGGGACCAGCTTGGCGCCCGAGTGGATCAGGATGCCCGCGAGCGCCGGGACCGGGATGAGGGCGAGGACGTCCGGCAGCAGGGCGGCGAAGAGGAGCAGCCACACGCCGTGCAGCACCCGGGAGGCCTTGGTGCGGGCGCCCGCCTGGACGTTGGCCGCGCTGCGCACGATCACCGCGGTCATCGGCAGCGCGCCCAGCAGCCCGCACAGCGTGTTGCCCGCGCCCTGCGCGACCAGTTCCTGGTCGTACCGGGTGCGCGGCCCGTCGTGCAGCCGGTCCACCGCCGCCGCGCTGAACAGCGACTCGGCGGACGCGATCAGCGTGAACGCGACGATCGTGCCGAGCAGTCCGGCGCCCGCGAGGCCGCCGAAGGCGCTCAGCGGCGGCGGCTGGACCGAGTCCAGCAGCCCCCGCACCTCCACGGTGGCCACCGGCAGTCCGAGACCCGCCACGGCCGCCGTGGCGAGCCCCACGGCGGCCAGCGGACCGGGCACCGTGCGCACCCGCGCCGGTGCGAGCCGCCACAGCAGCAGCACCGCGACGGTGCCCGCGCACAGCGCGAGGGAGGCCAGGGCGGCGCCGTCGCCGAGGGCGTCGAGGAGCGCCCCCGGCAGCCCCGCCAGCTTGCCGAGACCCGAGTCGGGGGCCTTGGCGGCGAGTGCCGGGTACAGCTGGCCGGCGATCAGGACCAGCCCGATCCCGGCCAGCATGCCCTCGACGACCGAGACCGAGATCGCCCGGAAGTACCGGCCCAGCCGCAGCGCGCCCATGAGGATCTGGAGCAGTCCGCAGGACAGGACGATCACGCCGAGCGACGGCAGCCCGAACTCCTTGACCGCCTCGAAGACGAGGACCGTCAACCCGGCGGCGGGACCGGACACCTGGAGGCTGCTGCCCCGCATCAGCCCGGTGACGATGCCGCCCACGATGCCGGTGACCAGGCCGAGTTCGGCCGGCACCCCCGAGGCGACGGCCACGCCCACGCACAGCGGGAGCGCGACCAGGAAGACGACGAGGGAGGCGGCGAAGTCCCGCCGCAGATGGGGGAGCCGGGATATGAGCCCCGGGGAGGCGGGGGAGTCCGGGGAGCCGGAGGGAGTGGGGGGTGTGGGGGAAGTGGGAGGTGTGGGGGAAGTGGGAGGTGTGCTGTTCATCGGCGCGCTCACAGGGCTTCGAAGGTGTCGGTCCGCGCGCGGTGCGTCCGGACGGCGCCGGTGTGCACCTCGTAGTACCAGCCGTGCAGGCCGAGCCCGCCGCGCGCCAGCCTCCGCTCGATGCACGGGTACGAGCGCAGCCGCAGCAGCTGGGTCAGGACATGGCTCTGGACGGCTTCGGCGACCTCCGGGTCCTCGGCCGCGCCGGCCGGGCGCGGGGTGGCCTGCGCCAGCCAGTCGCGGACGGCGGGCACGGCGGTCAGGTCGTCACCGCGCACCAGCGCGCCGACGGCGCCGCAGTGCGAGTGGCCGCAGACGACGATGTCGCGGACGCCCAGCACCTCCACGGCGTACTCGATGGTGGCGGCCTCGCCGGTGGGGTGCTGCGAGGCGTACGGGGGGACGATGTTGCCCGCGGTGCGCAGCTCGAAGAGCTCGCCCGGGCGGGCGCCGGTGATCAGGGCCGGGACGACCCGGGAATCGGAGCAGGTGATGAACAGGACCTGTGGGGACTGGCCTTCTGCGAGCTCGGCGAACTCCTCAGGGCGCTGTCCGAAGGTACGGGCGTTGTCGATGAGGGGCTGCATGCGTGTGGACTCCTCCTGGCGCGCCGCACCGGCGCGTCGGGCTTGCACGACGTTCGTGGGTGTGGGGGAGGGAGCCGTCCCTCAGCAGCGGAAGACCTGAAGAGCTGCCGTGGAGTGGGCTCTGGAGGATCTCGTGGTCCGGTGATGCGGGGCACCGGCCGCGCCGGCCGGCCGCGGGGCGGCCGACCGCCGGGGTATGAGCGGGCGTTCCGGAGCCGGCCCGCAGGGGCGGCCGCGCCGCCTGTCGTGGGTGTGCGGGACGCCCGTGGGCGCGTGGCCCGGATGGCACACCTGTTCCGCGAAGGGTGCCGCCGCGGCCTTGGCCCTCGCCTCACTGAGGGTGTGAGCGGGTGCGAAGCTTCCGTCGACAGCGAACAGCGGCAGGGCGAGCAGGGTGGCGGCGAAGAGGAAAAGCAGGGCCCGAGCCGTCCTGCCTCGGAACATGCACCCTCCTCCCCGGAGTTCACACCTTTCACGCGCACCAAGCATTGGTCAATGGTTGGTCAAGAAACACGTTAACCCTGCAAAGTCCTTTGCAGGGTCAACTGGGCGCAACGCGCGGAAGAGAGCGTGGAAAAAGCCGGTCGGGTGGCGTGAACCCGTGCTTGTACTACTGGTCGACGAGGCCCTTCGCGTCGCGGGCGAGGGCGGTGAGCCGGGATATCGCGCGGAAGTACTTCTTGCGGTAGCCGCCCTTCAGCATCTCCTCGCTGAACAGCCGGTCGAACGGCTGCCCCGAGGCGAGCACCGGCACCTCGCGGTCGTAGAGCCGGTCCGCCAGCACCACGAGCCGCAGCGCCGTCGACTGGTCGGGCACCGGCCGCACGTCGGTGAGGCACACCGCCGTCAGCCCGTCCGTCAGGGCGCCGTAGCGGCTCGGGTGCACCTTGGCGAGGTGCTCCAGGAGGTGCGGGAAGTCGTCCAGCGAGGCGCCCGGGGTGGCGTACGCCGCCTTGGTCACCTCCTCGTCGGTGAACGGCGCCGGGGCCTCGGGCAGGCCGCGGTGGCGGTAGTCCTCGCCGTCGATGCGCAGCGCGCGGAAGTGCGCGGACAGGCCCTGGATCTCGCGCAGGAAGTCCGCGGCCGCGAACCGGCCCTCGCCGAGCTTGCCCGGCAGCGTGTTGGAGGTCGCGGCGAGCGCCACGCCCGACTCGACCAGCTTGCCGAGCAGCGTGGAGACGAGCACGGTGTCGCCCGGGTCGTCCAGCTCGAACTCGTCGATGCAGAGCAGGCGGTGGCCGCCGAGGGTCTGCACGGTCTTCTGGAAGCCCAGCGCGCCGACCAGGTTGGTCAGCTCCACGAAGGTGCCGAACGCCTTGAGCGCGGGCTCGGCCGGGGTGGCGTGCCACAGGGAGGCGAGCAGGTGGGTCTTGCCGACGCCGTAGCCGCCGTCCAGGTAGACGCCCCGTGGACCGGCCGGGGTCTTCGGTGCCCTGGACCGGCCGAACCCGAAGAGGCCGCGCCGGCCGCCGCCGACGGCGTGCGCCCCGCCGAGTCCGGCCGCGAAGTTCTCGAGGACCGTCACGGCCTCGGTCTGGCTGGGCTGGTTCGGGTCCGGGATGTACGTGGCGAAGCGGACCGCGTCGAAGCGCGGCGGCGGCACCATCTCGGCGACCAGCCGGTCCGCGGGCACGTGCGGCTCGCGGGCGCACAGCGACAGGGGGCCCGCGTCGGTCAGGGGGCCGGAACCGGGGGTGGTGGTGGAGGACGACACGGTTACCCATGCTAAGCGCCGTGTCAGACTGCACGACATGCGACGCCTGTTCCCTGTGACCTATGAAACAGCAGCCCAGGCCCCCGGCACGGGTCCGGAGGGCCGGGAGGGCGGGGAGGTGGGCGCGGCGGCCGGTGCGCGGGCGGCGGTGCCGCCCGGCGGTCCCGCCGGCGCGGGGGCGGGCCGCGACTGGAGCCTCGCCGAGCTGGCCGCCGCCTACGCCTACCCCGAGCCCGGCGCCGCCGTCGGCGGCCCGCGGCCGTGGCTGCGGGCCAACATGGTCTCCACCCTCGACGGCGCGGCCCAGCACGAGGGGCACTCCCAGCCCATCTCCAACGCGGCCGACATGCGGATCTTCGGCACGCTGCGGGCGCTCGCCGATGTGATCGTGGTGGGTGCGGAAACGGTACGGCAGGAGGGCTACCGCCCCGCACGCGCGCGGGCCGAGTTCGCCGCGGCCCGGACGGCCGCGGGGCAGGGCCGGGCCCCCGCGATCGCGATCGTCACCGCCGGCCTGGAGCTGGACTTCTCGCTGCCGCTGTTCACCTCGCCCCTGGTGCCCACCCTGCTGCTGACCGGCGCCGCCGCGGCCCCGGACCGGGTCGCCGCGGCCGAGAAGGCCGGGGCGCGGGTGGTCGTCGCCGGGGAGGGCATGGGGGTCGACCCCGCGCGCGCGGTGCGGGCCCTGGCGGAACTCGGCCACACCCGGCTGCTCACCGAGGGCGGCCCCCGGCTGCTCGGCCAGCTGGTGGCCGCCGACGTGCTCGACGAGCTCTGCCTGACCGTCGCGCCGATGCTGACCGCGGGGGACGCGCAGCGCATCGCCGGGGGGCCGGCCGTCGCGGTCCCGCGCCGCTTCGAACTGGTGTCCCTGCTGGAAGAGGACGGTTTTCTGTTCAGTCGCTACCGTCGGTCCTGACATGAACGGAATCAGCCGTTCCGTTTGTCGTCCGGGCGGGCACACTAGGTCCGGCACTACCCGTGCGATCACGGGGCAGGATGGTTTCCGCAGGGTCTGACCCGGACCCACGGAGGAGAGAGGCGTCTGGTGTTCACAAGCGTTCTGATGATCGAGAAGGCCCTGACGTCCGCCGACGTGGAGTTCGTCACCACCCTGCACGGTGAGGAGCCCGTCGCCTTCCACGTCCTGCTCCAGCCGCGCGGCGACCAGGCCGACCGGCTGCTGCGGGCCATCGACGACATCGCGCTCGGGGAACTGGACGAGGCCCGCCGCGAGGGCGCGACGCCCGAGGGCGAGGAGGCCAGGAGCGTGGGGCGGCAGGCGCTCGACGTGTCCCTGACGGCACTGCGGGCCGCCGGCAGCGCCGCCGAGGGCCGGCTGGTCGAGGACCATCCGCTGGACGCCCTGAAGAGCCTGGTCGCCGAGGTCGGGGCCGACGAGGTCATCGTGCTGACCGATCCGCACTACGTGGAGGAGTTCTTCCACCGCGACTGGGCCTCCCGGGCCCGGCACAAGGTCGGCGTGCCCGTGCTGAAGCTGTTCTCGCACAGCAAGGCGTAGCGGGCCGACCCGGGGCGTGGCTCCGTGCGCCCGTTGCGAGGCGCCCGGTGCCGCACCGCATAGGGTAGGGCTGCCCCCGCTCGTACCGGACCCTACGGAGAACTGCATGGCACCCGGACTTCCCACCGCCATGGACCGACCGCACTTCATCGGCATCGGCGGCGCCGGGATGTCGGGGATCGCCAAGATCCTCGCCCAGCGCGGGGCGAAGGTCGCGGGCAGCGACGCCAAGGAGTCCGCGACCGCCGAGGCGCTGCGGGCGCTGGGCGCCACCGTCCACATCGGGCACGCCGCCGGGCACCTCGCCGACGACGCGAGCTGCGTCGTCGTGTCGTCCGCCATCCGCCCGGACAACCCGGAACTGGTCCGCGCCGCCGAGCTGGGCGTCCCCGTGGTCCACCGCTCCGACGCGCTGGCCGCCCTGATGGAGGGCCTGCGGCCGATCGCCGTGGCCGGCACGCACGGCAAGACCACCACGACCTCGATGCTGGCCGTCTCCCTCACCGAGCTGGGCCTGCGCCCCTCGTACGCCATCGGCGGCGACCTCGACGCCCCCGGCTCGAACGCGCTGCACGGCGACGGCGACATCTTCGTCGCCGAGGCCGACGAGTCCGACCGCAGCTTCCACAAGTACGCGCCCCAGGTCGCCATCGTCCTCAACGTCGAGCTGGACCACCACGCCAACTACGCCTCGATCGACGAGATCTACGAGTCCTTCGAGACCTTCGCCGGGAAGATCGTGCCCGGCGGCACCCTGGTGATCTCCGCCGACCACGAGGGCGCGCGGGAACTGACCCGGCGGCTGCCGGACTCGGTGCGGACCGTGACCTACGGCGAGGCCGCCGACGCCGACGTGCGGGTCCTGGCCATCGTGCCGCAGGGGCTCAGCAGCCGGGTCACCGTGCTGCTGGACGGCCAGGAGCTGACCTTCGGGGTCTCCGTGCCCGGCCGGCACTACGCCCTCAACGCCGTCGCGGCGCTCGCCGCCGGTGCCGCCCTCGGCATCCCGGCCGCCGAGCTGGCGCCCGCGCTGGCCGCCTACACCGGTGTCAAGCGGCGCCTGCAGCTCAAGGGCGAGTCGGCCGGGGTCCAGGTCATCGACTCCTACGCCCACCACCCCACCGAGATGACCGCCGACCTGGAGGCCATGCGGTCCGCCGCGGGCGAGGCCCGGATCCTGGTCGTCTTCCAGCCGCACCTGTTCTCCCGCACCCAGGAGCTCGGCAAGGAGATGGGCCAGTCGCTCGCCCTCGCCGACGCCTCCGTGGTGCTCGACATCTACCCGGCCCGCGAGGACCCGATCCCCGGGGTGACCAGCGAGCTGATCATCGAGGCCGCGCGGGCGGCGGGGGCCGACGTCACGGCCGTGCACGACAAGGCGGAGATCCCGGCGGCGATCGCGGGAATGGCGAAGCCCGGTGATCTCGTTCTCACCATGGGCGCGGGCGACGTGACCGACCTGGGCCCGCGGATCCTGGACCGCCTGTCGCAGCAGTGAAGGGGCTGAGGCTCATGTCGTACGACGTCGAGAAGACGGACGAGGAGTGGCGCGCGGAGCTGACCCCGGCGGAGTACGCGGTACTGCGCCAGGCCGGCACCGAGCCCGCCTTCACCGGTGAGTACACCGACACCAGGACCAAGGGCGTCTACTCCTGTCGCGCCTGCGGTGCCGAACTGTTCACCTCCACCACCAAGTTCGAGTCGCACTGCGGCTGGCCGTCCTTCTACGACCCGAAGGACACCGACGCGGTCGAGCTGATCGAGGACCGCTCCCACGGCATGGTCCGCACCGAGGTCCGCTGCTCCCGCTGCGGCTCCCACCTCGGCCATGTCTTCGCGGGGGAGGGCTATCCCACCCCCACCGACCAGCGGTACTGCATCAACAGCGTCTCGCTGCGGCTCGAACCCGAAGGGGCCTGACACCCGCGGGGCCCAGGGTCCTGCGGGGCCCGGGGCTCCTGGGACCTCAGGGGCGGCCGGGAGACCCGTGGCTGGTGCCCGGCTCGCTCCTGTTTGAGATTCTGTGGACGTGAGGGGTGTCGCACGCTGGATCCAGGCCCGGGCCGGGTCCCTGCCGCCCGTGGGCCGGCACGGACCGGCCGGAGCGGGCGAGCCGCAGGACGAGGCGGCACGCCTGGAGGCGCTGCGCGCCCTCGCCGACGGCATCGGCACCACCCTCGACGAGGGCACGACCTGCGCCGAGCTGACCCGGGCCGCCGTACGGCTGGCGGGCGGCGCGGCCGCGGTGCTGCGCCGCGGCGAGCACGGCGCCACCGGGTACGAGGCGGCCGCCGGGACCACGGACGCGCTGCCCGACGCCCGGTGGGCCGCGGCCGCCGTCCGTGAGGCGCAGCCCCCCACGGCCGGCGGCCCGCCCCGGCCCTGGACCGGCCGGCCGCCCGGCAGCCCCGGCCTCACCGTCCTGTGCGTGGCGCTGACCAGCGGAGCCGACCGGTACGGCGTCCTGGTCGCCGCCCGGCGGGGCAGCCCCTTCACCCGGACCGAGGCCGAACGGCTCGCGCTCCTCGCCGAACGCGCCGCCTCCCACATCCGCCACGCCCGCTCCCACGAGCTGGTCGACCGCACCGCCGGCGACCTGCAGCGCGCGCTGCTGGCGGAGCCCGGCCGCCCGCACCCCAACCTGCACGTCGCCATCCGCTACCTGCCCTCCGGCAGCAGCCGGGTGCTGGTCGGCGGCGACTGGTGCGAGACCGTACGGCTGCACTTCGGCCGCACCCTGCTGGTCGTCGGCGACGTGATGGGCCACGGCCTCGAGGCCGCCGTCGACATGAGCGCCTACCGCTCCGCGCTGCGCTACATCGCCTCCGCCGACCTGCCTCCGCACCGCGTCCTGCGGCAGCTCGACGACATCGCCGCCGGCGAGGGCGGCCGCAGACCGGCCACCTGTCTGCTCGCGCGGGCCGACCCCGGCCGGGGCCGGCTCACGCTGTCCAGCGCGGGCCACCTGCCGCCCCTGCTCATCGACGGGGACGGACGGGCCGCCCTGCTCGGGGTCCCGGTCGGGCCCCCGCTCGGCACCGGCTTCGGCGGCTACGAGTCCGCCACCCACGAGCTGGCACCCGGCCAGACCCTGGTGCTGTTCACCGACGGCCTCGTGGAGCGCCGCGGCGAGGACATCGACAGCTCCCTCGCCCGCCTGGCCGCCCTGCGCTTCACCCCCGGCGACGGCGTCGACCACATCCTGGACACCATCCTCGCCCGCCTCGACGCCCGCCACGCGGAGGACGACGTGGCCGTCCTCGCCGCCCGGCCCCAGCCACGCCACGGGCACCTGCCGGAGGAGGCGGCCGCGGAGCCGACGGCCGGGTGAGCCACCCTTCCGTCGGCACGCGGGCGGGCGGAGAAGGGGAGGCGGCTGACCGGCTCACCGTCCCGGGCGGCTCGCACGGCGCGGTCGGTCACGCCGGGGCAACTGATCGCACAGCAAGGCGACTTGCTCTTCCCGTTTCCCAACTGACGGCCATCAGCCTTGGTTGTCGGATACGTCCGGCCGCCCTTGACTTCCCCGCCGACGTGCTGAAACACATGCCGTCTAGACTCTCCGGGCAACGGCCAAGTCTTCGCCAGAAACCGAAGGGCACGCGGCGTTTTGATACGGATAGAGTCAGTCACCAAGCGGTACCCGGACGGCACGGTGGCCGTCGACCACCTGTCCCTGGAGATACCCGACCGCGCCATCACCGTCCTCGTCGGCCCCTCCGGCTGCGGCAAGACGACCACCCTGCGGATGATCAACCGGATGGTGGAACCCAGCGAGGGCAGCATCCTCCTCGACGGCCGCGACATCCGGCAGCAGCCGGTCGACACCCTGCGCCGGTCCATGGGGTACGTGATCCAGAACGCCGGTCTCTTCCAGCACCGCACCATCGTCGACAACATCGCCACCGTGCCCCGGCTGCTCGGCTGGGGCAAGCAGAAGGCCCGGGCGCGGGCCGCCGAGCTGATGGAGCGGGTCGGCCTCGACAGCGCCCTCGCCAAGCGGTACCCCTACCAGCTCTCCGGCGGCCAGCAGCAGCGCGTCGGCGTGGCCCGGGCGCTCGCCGCCGACCCGCCGGTGCTGCTGATGGACGAGCCGTTCTCCGCCGTCGACCCGGTCGTCCGCAAGGGTCTGCAGGACGAACTGCTGCGGCTGCAGGACGAACTGGGCAAGACGATCGTCTTCGTCACCCACGACATCGACGAGGCCATCAAGCTCGGCACGATGGTCGCCGTGCTGCGCACCGGCGGCAGGCTCGCCCAGTTCGCGCCACCCGCCGAACTGCTCAGCGCGCCCGCCGACCCCTTCGTGGAGGACTTCCTCGGCGCCGACCGTGGCATCCGGCGGCTGTCCTTCTTCCCGTCCGGCGACCTGGAGCTGCAGACCGCCCCCCTCGTCGCCGTCGACGCGGACGCGAAGCGGCTCGCCGCACCCGGCCCGGCCCCCTACCTCCTCGTCACCGACCACGACGGCAAGCCGCTCGGCTGGGGCGCGCCGGACGACCTCACCGCCGGGCGGATCGACCCCGCCCTGCTGCTGCCGTACGGGCGGCCGTTCGTGCCCGGCAAGGACTCCCTGCGCACCGCGCTCGACGGGGCCGTGCTGTCGCCGACCGGCTGGGCCGTGGCCGTCGACGGCGAGGGCCGTGCCGTCGGCGTCGTGTCCCAGCAGGTCATCGGCGAGGCGATCCGGGACGCCCACGGCCGGGTGGCGGACCGCGCCGGCGTCGAGGCCGCGCGATGAGCGGCTTCTTCGACATCCCGAGCGACCTCCAGCACAGCTACGCCGGACTGATCGGACTGCACCTGCGCGAGGCGCTGCTGCCGGTGCTGGCCGGGCTGCTGGTCTCGCTGCCGCTGGCCCAGCTCTGCGTGCGGTTCCGCTGGCTCTACCCGCCCGTGCTCGGCGTGACGACCGTGCTGTACGCCGTCCCGTCGCTGGCCTTCTTCGTCGTGCTCATCGACTACACCGGCCAGACCGAGACCACGGTGATGATCCCGCTCGCCGTGTACAGCCTGGTGGTGCTGGTCCCGGCGATCGTGGACGGCGTCCGCTCGGTCCCGCAGGAGACGCTCGCCGCGGCCACCGCCATGGGCCTGGGGCCGCTGCGCCGTTACCTGCAGGTCCAGTTGCCCATCGCCGTGCCCGCGATCATCGCGGGCCTGCGGGTGGCCACCGTCTCCAGCATCTCGCTGGTCAGCGTCGGCATGCTCATCGGCAATCAGGGCGCCCTCGGCAACCTGCTCAACGACGCCAACATCTACCACCGGCCCGAACTGGCCGTGAACTCCGTGCTGACCACCGCCGTCCTGGCCATCCTCGCCGACGCCGTGCTCATCCTCGTCCGCTTCCTGCTCACCCCCTGGATGCCCAGGAAGGGAGCCACCCGGTGAACGTGCTCCACTTCGTCCAGGCGTTCTTCAGCGACGGCGCCCACTGGCACGGCTACGACGGCATCCCCACCCGGGTCGCCGAGCACATCGGCTACACCCTCGAGGCACTGGCCGTCGCCGCCGCCGTCGGGCTGCCCGTCGGCCTGGTCACCGGCCACACCGGGCGCGGCGGCAACGTGCTCGCGCTGATCGCCACCGCGGGCCGGGCCCTGCCCAGCTTCGGTCTGCTGGTGCTGATGTTCATCTGGATCGGGTTCGGCATGACGGCGGTGATGATCCCGCTGGTGGTGCTCGCCGTACCGCCGATCCTGGTCACCACCTACGAGGCGGTCCGCTCGGTCGACCCGTCTCCGGTGGACGCGGCGCGCGGCATGGGGATGTCGGAGACCCGGGTCCTGTTCCAGGTGGAGCTGCCGGTCGCGCTCCCGCTCATCCTGGGGGGCCTGCTCACCGCCACCGTCCAGATCGTCTCCACCGCCACCATCGCCGCCTACGTGAGCCTCGGCGGCCTCGGCCGGTTCATCATCGACGGCCTCTACCAGCGGAACTACGAGAAGGTCGTCGGCGGCGCCACCCTGGTGGCCGCCATGGCCCTGGCGAGCCTCGCCGTGTTCTGGGCGGTGTCCCGGATCGCGGTCTCGCCGGGGGTCCGCCGCAACGGCTGAGGCGGCGGACGGCTGAGGCGGCCACGGCCGAGGCGGGAAGGGCCGGGGCCGTGACGGCCGGTGGCTCAGCCTTCGGTGCGGGCCAGCGCCTGTTCGAGCACGACGAGCAGCGCGTCCCGCACCGAGCCGCGCTCCCGTGCGTCGAAGACCAGCACGGGGACGCCCTCGGAGACGTCCAGGGCCCAGCGGACGTCCTCCAGGGAGTGCTCCACCTTCCCGTCGAAGGCGTTGACCGCCACCGCGAACGGGATGCCCTTGTGCTCGAAGTAGTCGACGGCCGCGTAGCAGTCGTCCAGGCGACGGGTATCGACGACGACGAGGCCGCCGACCGCGCCCTCCACGATGTCGTCCCACATGAACCCGAACCGCTCCTGCCCGGGCGTGCCGAACAGGTAGAGCTTGAGCGTCGGGTCGATGGTGACGCACCCGAAGTCCATCGCCACCGTGGTGGTGGTCTTGGCGGGGGTGTGCGTGAGGTCGTCCACGCCCGCCGCGACCTCGGTGATGGCCGCCTCGGTGGTCAGCGGCTCGATCTCCGAGATGGAGCCGACGGTGGTGGTCTTGCCCACGCCGAACCCGCCCGCGATCACCATCTTCACCGGCAGCGGCGGCCGTACGGCGGTGGGTGCGGCGGCGGTGGGTGCGGCCGTGACCGGGGTGAGCGGTTCAGTCATGGTCACTCGGTACCCCTCGGGAGTCGGGGACGGCCCGCAGGCCGTCGATAACCCTGCGCAGGACGGAGGCGTCGTGGGCGGCCGCCACGTCGGGCAGGTGCACGGCGAGCTGCCCCGCCTCCTGCAGGTCCTCGGCCAGGACCCGGACCACGTTCAGGTGCAGCCGCAGCCGGGCCGCGACCTCGGCGACCGACTGCGGCAGCCGGCAGGCCGCGACGATGTCGTGCCGCTCGAAGGAGAGCCGGCCGAGCGCCGCGAGACCGGCGGCGGTGGCCACCACCTGGGTCTCCAGCGGCAGCGCCCGGCCGGAGGCGGGGTTCGCCACCCGGCCGGCGGTGACCAGGAACGGCCGTACGGCGGACGCCGGCCCGACCGGTTCGTGGCCCGGGGGCCGGCTGCCGTCCGCCATGGCGACGCGTCCCTCCTCAGCGGGCCGAAGCGGCGCCGACGCTGTTCTTCAGCTCCAGTACCAGCTGCGGACTGAGCGCGGCCCCGGCGCGGTTGGCGAACACCGTCATCTCGTACGCGATGTTGCCGAGCTTGGCGTCCTTGTCGGCGACCACCCCGAGGACGGCGCCGCTGCCGATCGCGGAGACGATGACATGGCCGCCCTCCAGATCGATGATGACCTTGTTGAGGCCGCCCAGGCCGTAGTTGCCGGAGGCCCCGGCGGCCAGGCTGGTGATGCCCGAGACGATCGCGGCGAGCCGCTCGGAGTGGGCGCGCTCGCGCAGCTCCGACACCGCGATCAGCAGGCCGTCGGAGGAGACGGCGATGGCGTCGACGACGCCGGCGGTCTCCGTCGCGAAACGATTCAGCAGCCAGGTGAAGTCGGCCGCGGCGGCCTGCAGGTCGGTGGGCGCGGGGCCGTCCGTCGGGGTGTCACCTGTCGACGTGCTCACTGCTCGGCTCCTTCCGGAAGGTGGATCTGGTCGTGCGCGGGGGGCGTGGGGTGCGCGGCGGGCGGCCGCGCGTGGGTGCCGGTGTCGCTGTCCCGGTGGGCGCGGGCCACCGCCGCCTCGAACTCCTCCAGTTCGCTGCGCTCCGCCTCCGCGTCCCGGGTGGGGGCGGCCTGCGGAACGACCTGCGCCGCCCCGGCGGTGGTACGCAGCGTGGCCCCGCGCACCCTGCGGCGCAGGGTACGGGCGCCGCCGCCGGGCGCGGGCAGCTCGGCCCCGGACCGCGCGGTGCCGGCGGCTGCCGGGCGGGCGGCCCCGGGGGTGGTGGCCTCGGGGGCGGCGGCGGGGGCTTCGGTGCCGACGGCTTCGGTGCCGACGGCTCCGGGGGCGGGGGTCTCCCCCTCGGCGGACCCGGAACCGGCGGTCCCGGAACCGGTGGTCCCGGAACCGGTGGCCCCGTAGCCCGTCGTCCCGGAGCCGGCGGTCGTGCCGGACGCCACGGCGTCAGCTGTGCCGGCGTCAGCGGTCTCGACGCCGGTGACGTCCGCGTCCGCGGTCCCCGCCCCGGCGGTCCCCGCGTCCCGGCGCGGGCGGCGGCGGGGCAGTTCACCGGCCGGTTCGTGCCGTTCGTCTTCCGCGCCGGACGGAATCGGCCCGGAGGCGGCGTCGGCCGGCGCGGGCGCCACGGCGACCGGGGACGGCGGCGCGGCCGTCACCGGAGTGAGCGTGAGCAGCAGCGACGCCGGCAGCGTCACCTCCGCCGTCACACCACCGCCCGGGGTCCGGGTCAGCTCGACCCCGATCTCCCAGCGGCGGGCCAGCGCACCCACCACGAACAGGCCCAGCACCTTCGTCGGCACCAGGTCCAGCCGCTCGCGGCGGATCAGCCGGGCGTTCTCCTCGGCGAGTCGCGCGGAGCTCATACCGAGGCCGTGGTCGGTGACGACGATGTGGGCGCCCTCGGGGCCGGACCTGACGGTCACCTCCACCGGGCTGCCCTCGGGCGAGAACGAGACCGCGTTCTCCAGCAGTTCGGCCGTCATCAGCGTGAGGTCGCCGATGACGTCCGGCTCGACCATCGCGTCCGACGCCGCGTACAGCCGGACCCGCGGGTAGCCCTCGATCTGCCCGAGCGCGGCCCGCACCACGGTGGACAGCGGCAGTGGCTCGCCGTCCAGCGCCGTCTCCCGGATGCCGGCCAGCAGCATCAGACTGTCCGCGTTGCGGCGCAGGCGTACGGCGATGTGGTCGATGGAGTACAGCCGCTCCAGCAGCACCGGATCGGTCTCACCCCGCTCCACGGAGTCCAGCAGCGCGAGCTGGCGCGTGGTCAGGTTGCTCACCCGGCGGCCGACGTTGCCGAACATCTCCGCGGTGTTGCGGCGGCTGACCACCTGACGGGCCAGCAGCGCCGCCGCGGTCGTCTGCACCCGGTTGAACGCCTCCGCCAAGTCGCCGATCTCGTCGCGCGCGGTGACCGGCATGTCCCGCAGCCGGGGCGGCCCGTCGTCCTCGGCGTCGTCGTCGGCGACCCGGGCCAGCTCGCGGCCCGCCACCTCCTCGACCTCGCGCGCGGCCTCGGTGAGCGCCTGCACGGGCCGCACCACCGAGCGGCGCACCAGCACCGAGAAGGCGATCCACAGCGCGAGTCCGAGCAGCGCGCCGTACAGCAGCAGCCCGGCCCGCCACTCGGCGGAGTCCGCGTCGGCGTCGGCGCGGTCGGCGATCTGGCCGATCAGCGAGGTGGTGATCTCCAGCCGGGCGGCGGCCTGGCGGGAGTAGTCCGGGTAGTCGGTCAGCGCGCGCCGCACCCCCTGCCGGATCTCCTCGCGCGACCCGGCCTCCAGCCGGGTGGGGTCGATCTGCAGGTCCGCGTAGGCCTGCGCGATCTTCTGCTGGGCCGCCGAGCGGTCCATGCCGGCCAGTTGCCGCGCCTGCCGCTCGGTGGCGAACCGGCCGAAGCGCTCGCTCTGGTGGCGGTACAGGTCGTTGGAGCCGACCGCGTGCGTGAACTCGAGCAGCGCGTTGGTGTCCCCGGTCGTCGCGGAGAACACGCTGGTCTCGAAGGCGCCGTGGGCGGCGTCCGCGCGCAGCAGGGAGTCGAGCAGGTTGCCGGTGAAGGTCGAGGCGAGGTCGCTGTCGCGGTCCAGCCCGAGACCGTCGATGAGGCCGCCGGCCGCGTCCGTGTAGGCGGGGTCGATGTTGTCGGCGGGCAGATAGCCGCGTTCGACGCTCTGGCGCAGGCTGGACAGGCCGTCGACGTCCTTCAAGGCCTGTGAGCCGGTGCTGGTGAGCCGGTCGCCGAAGGTGGCGCGCACCCGCTTCGCCTGGGCGTCCACCGAGGTCTGCGCACCGCGGTAGGCGGACAGCGAGGGCGTGGCGTAGCCGGACTCGTAGCGCGCCGAGAGCAGGATCGCCTGCTGGTGCTCGGCCTCCAGACGGTCCACCAGCCGGGCGACCTGGGCGCTGTCCCGTACCGTCCGGGCCGCCGACTCGGCGCTGTCCGACTGCCGCATCAGGTCGGTGACGAGGTACCAGAGCAGGACGGCGACGACGGCGAGCGGGATGCCGACGAGCAGGTTGAGCTTGCGACGGAAGGGCCAGCGGTCGGCGAAGCCCCCCATACCGCTGCGCACCGGGCTACGCCGGGCGGGCGCGTCCACCTCGTTCGTGGACACCGGGCCTCCTTCGTGGGACGCCTTACGGCGGAAGCGGGCCCCGTGCACCGCTGTGACCGATATCAACTTCGGTGAGACTACCTGCTCCTTGAAGCCTCAATATGCTCGGTCTTTATCAAGAATCCGTTACAACAAGCTCCCAACTGATCGCAGATTGAAGCCAATCAGTGATCTGAAGGCACTTGACTGACGAAGAAGCGGCTGGATTGGATCAGTAGGTGACTCACACCAACCGCATCAGCAGGACCATCCGGAGGAACCGAGGCGCGGCGGTGGTCGCCCTCGCGGCGGCTACGGCTCTGCTGGCGGGCTGCGGCTCCTCCGACGACAAGGGCAGCGATCCCCTTTCGGACAAGAAGACGAGCGGCGACGGCGTGGTCGTCGGCTCCAACAACTTCGCCGAGAGCATCCTGCTCGCGGACATCTACGGCGAGGCCCTCAAGGCCAAGGGCGTCAAGGTCACCTACAAGCCGAACATCGGCAGCCGCGAGACCACTTACGGCCTGCTCAAGAACGGCTCCATCTCGGTGCTGCCCGAGTACAACGGCGCGCTGCTGGCCTACCTCGACCCGAAGGCGGCGCCGACGACGGCCGAGGAGACCACGTCGGCGATCCTGAAGAAGCTGGACCCGAAACTGACGGTGCCCGCGTACTCGCCTGCGCAGGACAAGGACTCGGTGACCGTCAACGCGAGCACCGCGAAGAAGTACCACCTCACCGAGAAGTCCTCCATCGCCGACCTGAAGCCCGTCGCGAAGGACCTGACCATCGGTGCCTCGCCGGAGTTCCAGACCCGACGGCAGGGCCTGGTCGGCCTGAAGGACGTGTACGGGCTCGAGTTCAAGTCCTTCAAGGCGCTGGACGCGGGCGGCCCGCTCACCCAGACGGCGCTGACCAAGAACGCCGTGCAGGTGGGGGACATCTTCACCACGGACCCGACCATCGCCAAGGAGAAGTTCGTCGTCCTCCAGGACCCGAAGAACCTCTTCGGCTTCGAGAACGTGCAGCCGCTCATCCGCAAGGACGCCCTCGACAAGAAGGGCGTCGCGGCGCTCGACGCGGTCTCCCACAAGCTGGACACGGCGACCCTGCAGGACCTGGCCGGCCAGGTGCAGTCGCAGCACAAGGACCCGCTGGACGTCGCCAGGACCTGGCTGAAGTCCGCCGGTCTCGACTGACCGTCAGCGACGCGGTCACGGCCGCCGCTTCCGCCGGACCGAACCACGCGGGTGCCCCCGGATCTCCGGGGGCACCCGCGTCGTCGTGGGCGTCACGGCACCCTCGCACCGGGGCCCCGGCACGCGCCGGCGACCTAGACTGGACCCCGGACACATTCACACAGGGCGCACGCGCAGCTCACGTACGGCTCACGTACGGCTCACACCCGACGCGTGTACAGCGAGGAGCGGCAGGAGGACGGCGACCATGGGGACGCCCCGCACGGGCCGGCAGGACCCCTCGGCCGAGGTGCTCACCGAGGCGGCCGCGGCCTTCGGACTGCTCGCCTCGCCCGCGCGGCTGCACATGGTGTGGGCGCTGGCCCACGGCGAGAGCGACGTCACCGGACTGGCCGAACGGGTCGGCGGCGCGCTGCCCGCGATCAGCCAGCACCTGACCAAGCTCAAGCTCGCCGGGCTCGTCCGCTCCCGCCGCGAGGGCCGCCGCCAGGTGTACTTCGTGGACCCCCGCGAGCAGGCCCACGTCGTGGACGTCGTACGCCTCCTCGTCGGCCGGCTCGCCGAGCGGGAGACGGCCGATGCCGTCCCGGCCCCGCGCACCGCCCCAGCGGGCGCCCGGCCACGCGATACAGCGGGCGTATGGAGCCACCCGGGAGCATCGGAGCCCTAGGCCGGACACGGCCTGGCCCGTCGGGAAGAACCTGAGAACTGGGAGGGTGCGGTCATGCTCCGCAACGGACTCGAGCCCTGGCACCTGCTGATCCTCGCCGTCGTGCTCGTGGTGCTCTTCGGCTCCAGGAAGCTGCCGGACACCGCCCGTTCCCTCGGCAAGTCCCTGCGCGTCCTCAAGAGCGAGGCGAAGGCGATGAAGGAGGAGACCGGAAAGGACTCTCCTGCCGCCACCGCTCCTGACGCGTAGCCTCCGGCGGCCGCCGCCGGCCGACGGCGGGGCGGATGCCCGGTCCGGGCGGCCGCGCTCGACCGTCCCGGCGGTGGGCTCAGTCCTCGCCGCCCCCGTCCCCTTCCTCCCCTCCGTCCTCGTCGTCGCCTTCGAAGAAGTCCCCGATCTCGTCGACGACCTCGGCGGCCACCAGACCGCCCGCCACGCCGACGGCGAGGCCCGCCGCCCCCGCCGCCACGGCGGTGCCCAGGCCGGGGCCGGAGCGGTGGTGGCCGTGATCGACGACGGACCCGTGGTGGGCAGGGGCGTGGCCGTACGCCGCGTGGGTGTCGTAGGCCTCGCGGTGCTCGGTCAGCCGCCGGATCCAGCCGTCCACTTCGCTGTTCCAGTCCAGGACGGCGGCGTCCTCGTGGCGCACGGTGAAACGGGTCAGCGCGTCATGGCCCGAGGAGAACGGCCCACCGCGCTTGTCCGCCTCCAGGACCACCTCGACGCCGGCGGGGGAGGCGAGGAAGGTCAGCTCGATCTCGTTCACCGCGTGGGCGTACCGCGGGGCCGGCGTCAGCTCGATCTCCTGGTAGAACGGCAGCCGCTGGCCCGTGCCCCCGATGCGGCCGAGTTCCAGGTCGGCGGAGCGGAAGCCGAAGCCCAGCGCGCCCAGCGCCTCCAGGACCGCTTCCTGCACGGGCAGCGGACGGACCGCCAGCGGGTCCAGGTCGCCCTTGTCCCGGGCGCCGGCCACCGCGACCTCGGTGCGCACGCCCAGCACGATGCCGAGGGGCCGGCCGTACAGCTCGGTGACCGGGGTCTCCCACGGCAGCGGCACGCCGAAGCGCAGCTCGCGCTCCTCCTGCTCACCGAGCCGGAAGCCGCCGCCGACGGTGAACCGCTCGAAGACGGCGGTGCCCTCGCTCTCGCCCTCCTCGTGCTCCGCCTCCACACGGGCGATCAGCTCCAGGCCGACGTGCTCGATCTCCACGGCGCTCCCGCCGCCCCGCAGCAGGACCCGGCCCGACAGCGGGGCGCCCGGCCGGACCGCACCGCCGTCCAGCACCGTGTCCACGGAGGGGCCGCCGACCCCGATCGCCCCCAGCAGCCTTTTGAACACCATGACGCCGTAGCTCCTTCGTCCATCGCCTCATTCGCACGGCGGTACACCGCCGTCCGTCCGCACGATGAACTCGCCGCGACGGCAAAGAAGTTCCCAAGTCACCTGTTCGGGGGACGTTCGGGTGGTGGCCGGGCGATGGTCGGGACCGGCCCGGAGCGCCGGTGCGACGCGCCGCCTCAGGGCCGCCGCTTCGTACGCGCCGCTTCGTACGCGCCGCCTCAGGACGGTTCCCCGGCTCCCGCGCCCGCGCCCGCTCCGGTTCCGGCCGCGGCACCAGTACCCGCGTCCACGCCCTGGCCCACGCCCCCGGCCGGGCCCGCGGCAGCACCTTGCGCCGCGGCCCGCGCCTGGGCGCGGCGCTCGCGGCGGTCCACCCGGGGCTCCTGGTCGGGGAGCCAGCCGAAGGCGAGGCAGCTGCCGACGGCGCCGAGCAGGAGGCCGATGAAGAAGCCGCCCAGGTTCGAGGTGAGCCAGGTGCCCAGCGTCACCAGGATGCCGGTGATCGAGTAGAAGAGGCGCTGGCCGGGATTGAAGAGGATGAGCAGGCCCAGCAGCACCATCAGCGTCGGCAGCAGATAGCCGGCCAGGCCCTGCATGCCGATGTGCATCACGACCTTCAGTGAGGCCTTCTCGGTGAGCAGGATCTCACCGCCGCCGAGGGCGAGCAGCAGCCCTCCCCAGAACGGGCGGCGGGCCCGCCATCCCCGGAAGGCGGGCCTCAGTGCCTGACGTGGACGGTCGGGCACGGGATCAGCAACCCGAGTCGCTGAAGCGGAGCTTGAGCCCGGGCAGCTTGAAGACGCCTGCGGTGGTCGCGTAGTTGGTCTGCCGCAGGTTGCCGATGTGGACGGTGTCGGCCTGCTGGCTGAAGACGCCGATCGGGCCCTTCGCGTTCGCCTTGTCCAGCGTGCTGGCGTCGTTGCCGATCTCGATGTTGTCGAACGCCGCGTCACCCGACAGCTCGGTCGAGTCGGTGGTGAGGTCGGTCGCCTTCACCTTCTGCCGGCCGCCGCCCGCGGTGATCAGCAGGTTGGTGCCGCCGAGGTCGACGCTCTGGCACAGCTTGGTCAGCGTGGCGTTCTTGATCGCCGACGTGACGACGAGCACCTGGCCGCCGGTGTCCCCGGCGTTGGGGCTGCCGTCCGCCATGTTGTCGAGCCCGCCGAACTGCTCGAACCCGGTGCCGTTGAGTTCGGTCGCGGTGACCGTGAACGGCATGCCCGAGATGGCGAACTGCACACCGAGCGCCCCCTCCGCGGTCAGGACCGCGAGGCCGGCGGCGACCAGGGTGGCGGGCACCGCCATGACCGCGGCCCGGCGCAGACGCACCCGGCCCCGTCTCCCGCCGGTGGCGGCAGCCCCCGTGGCGGGGGACGCTGTCGCTGGGCAATCGCTTTCGGAGTGCTCGGGTGTGTTGTCGGCGGACGAGAGGTCCGGGGACGAGGCCATGTCTGCTCCCATGGGCATAGATCAATGCGGGTTGGGCTTCAGTGGCGCGGTGTCCTGGCGCGGACAGCGGCTGCCGCGCACGCCTCCTCGCACTCCCGGCGGATGCAAGGGCTTTCTCGTTACGCGGCAGTAGCCTTCGAGGAAGTTACTGCCGGTTACATTGAAGGGTCAAGGGAGTTGTGGAAAAAGGGTGTCGGATGTGCGGGGGCGCCCTCACGCCTGGTCGGGAGGCGGTATCCGGACCGTCCCGGTGAACGTCAACTCGACCTCGCGGCCTTGACGTTGACGGACCATCAGGTCTACAACTCTCCCTGGTCTCACCGGATCCGTGGCGCCGGATCCGTCAAGCGGCTCGAACCGCTCTCCCGGCCTTACTCAGGCAACCCGCACCGCCCCTCACGCGGCACCGGCACGGTCGTTCTTCCTCACGGCCCGTGCCCCGCCGCGCCCTGACCGGCCCGGCCGGAGGCCTACCCCCGAGGCCTTCGGCCGGCGCCCGGCCGGCCGCCGTCGCCGGTCCGCCACGTACGGAGAAGGCGTGACGGACCGGCGACGGCGGCACACACCCCGCGCACCTCGACACCCCCGCACCGCGTACCTCCACCACGCCACGCGCTCCCGCGTCCTGGGCCCTTGGGCGGCGTGCTCCACCCCCACGTCCCACTCCCCCTCGTCCCCCCACCCCGCGTCCCACCCCCCTCAAGCCCACCCCCCACGTCACCCCACAACGCCCCCCACCTCGAAGGAGAGGCATCCGCATGCGTACGCGATCCCTGCTCGCCCTCGCCGGAACCGTCACCGCGCTCACCCTGGCCGCGGCCGTCCCCGCCTCCGCGGACGGAGCCGCCGTGCTGACCACCGGTGCCGTCGGCGGCACCGCGGCCGCCGTCGGCGACACCCTGACCGCGCCGCTGGCCACCGGCACCTCCGCCACGCTGTACTCGAGCCCGACCGGCACCAGCGGGGTCACCTGCACGTCGTCGCAGTTCACCGCCACGGTCGCGGGCAACCCGGCCGCCCCCGGCACGGCCACCGAGACGGTCACCGGGCACTCCTTCAACGCGAGCAGCTGCACCAGCAACGTCACGGGAGTGCTCGGCGTCAGCGCGATCACGGTCGACAACCTGCCCTACACCGCGACGGTCGCGTCCGACGGCACCCTCACCGTGTCGCCGGCCGGCGGCTCCACCGTCCAGACCACGGTCAAGCTGCGCACCCTGCTCGGCACCGTGACCTGCGTCTACCGGGCGCCGGCCCTGACCGGCAAGGCCGACAACGGCGACAGCAGCATCTCCTTCACCAACCAGCAGTTCACCAAGTTCTCCGGCTCGTCGCTGTGTTTCGCCAACGGCTACTTCACCGCCAAGTACGCGCCCGTGACCGACGCGGGTGCCCGGGTCTACGTGAACTGACGCCGGTCCAAAGGTAGTTCAGCGCCGACGCAGGCGCAGGAACAGGGCGGCGCCCCCGGTGAGCACCAGCACCGCGGCGGCGCCGCCCGCCAGCACGGGGGCCGAGGGACCCGTGTCCGCGCGGGTGGCCTCGGCCACCGGCGTGCCGTCGGCGCTCGCGGTCCCCGCGGCCGCCCCCGACGCGCGCTCCTTCGTCCCGGTGGCGACCGGAGTCCCCGTCGACGGGTGCGCGGCCGGACGCGTGCCGGCCGCCCGGGTCGGTCGGGGGCTCGCCGGCGTGTGCGGGGCGGCCGCCGTCCTCGTGGGCCCCGCGGCCCCGCCCGCCCGCGCGAAGTCCACGTCGGAGCAGGAGTAGTACGTGTCCGGCGTACTGCTGTTCTGCCAGATCGTGTACAGCATCTGACGGCCCGTCCGGTCCTTCGGCAGGGTCGCCCGGAGGTGGTAGGCGCCGTTCGTCAGGGGCGGGTCCTTGACCTCGGCCAAGGGCCGCGTGGGCAGGTCGGACCACTTCAGCGGCTTCGCCGGGTCGTACCCGGGCCGGGTCAGGTACAGCCGGAACGTGCCGGCGTGCGCGATCGTCGAGGCGTACGTCATCGTCAGCCGTCCGCCCGGGGTCAGCCGGGTCGCCGGCCAGTCCCGCCGGGCCAGGTCCAGCCCCCGGTAGGCGGGCAGGTTCCCGCTGCACAGCCTGCCGTCCGGGATCACCTGCCGGTCCCGGCCCGCCACCCCCGCCACGCGCAGGTCGTCCCAGGCGGTGAAGGGGGCGCCGTTCGCCGCGACCGCCGCCCGGCAGGCGGCCGACCGGTTCGCGTCGCCACCCTCGGGCGAGCAGGCGTACACCCGGCTCACCGGATCGGTGGGGGCGCCGTGCGCCTGGGCGGGCCCGGCCGTCCAGGGCAGGAGCAGCAGCGGGACCGCCGCGGCGGCCGCCGTGACGCCCAGGCGGGCGGTCGTCCGGGTCGTCCGGGTCGTCCGGGTCATCAGGGACGTCTCCTCGGGAGGCGCGGGAACGGGGTCTGCCGCATCCAGTACGGGTCACGCGCCCCCCGTGTTCACCCGCTCGCCGCCCCGGAACGGGCTGGCGCCGAGCACCCAACCGGTCGGGCGGTTTCTGGCGGCGCTCTCAGGGAAAGCCACATGGACACTCAGGGCGCCCCGAGCGAGATCGATCAAAGCGTCGACGGCCACCGGCACTTGGCGATCGGAAACGGTCATGAGGCGCTTCAACTGGGGTTATTTCCGCAAGTGGTTTGCGAATCCGCAGGTCCTGCACCGCCCCGGCCCGCGCCTCACGTGACCTGCCGACTTCCGGTTCCGACCACTCGACTCCCATCCGCCGTGGGTGAGTTATCGTATGGGTGGGCCAAAACAAACCGCGTGTCCCGTTCGGAAGTGCCGCGAGGAGGGGGTCAGACGATGGCGAGGCAGTTACGAGCTGAGCAGACCCGGGCGACGATCATCACGGCCGCGGCCGACCTGTTCGACCGGCAGGGCTACGAGTCCACCAGCCTGAGCGACATCGTCGGCCACGCACAGGTCACCAAGGGGGCGTTGTACTTCCACTTCGCCGCCAAGGAGGACCTGGCGCACGCCATCCTGGAGCTCCAGTCCAGAGCCGCCCAGCAGGTGGTGGCCGACGTCGAGGGGCGGGGCTACTCGTCCCTGGAGGCCCTGATGCGGGCCACGTTCGCCGTCGCCCGGCTGGCCGTGGACGACCCGGTGCCGCGCGCCGGACTGCGGCTCGCCACCGCCGACGTCGTCGTACGGGCGCCGCTGCGGCACCCGTTCAACGAGTGGCTGGACTTCGCGACCCGCAAGATCAACGGCGCGGTCAAGGAGGCCGACGTACACCCCGAGACCGACGCCGGGATCGTCGCCCACTCCTTGGTCTGCTTCTTCATCGGCACCCGTGTCACCGGCCGCTCCCTCGAACCGGTCGGACGGCTGCCCCGCAGGGTCGCCGAGATGTGGCACCTGGTGATCCGCGGACTGGTGCCGGTCCACCGCCGCCCCCGCTACCTGACACTCGCCACGCAGCTGGAACGGGAGATCAGAACCTGCTGAACAGCGCGGTACGGTGACGGCCATGCCCGACATCCGCACCGCGCCCGTGATCCTCGGCGACGAACCCGGCTCGTTCCCGCACCGTGTGCTGGCCGAGCGGCACCCCGCGATCATCGAGCAGGTCCGGGAGGCCTTCCCGTACGGTCCCGGGCAGCACCGCGCGCTGGACGAGCTGCTGAGCTCCTGCACCGAAGGCGTGATCGAACCGCTGCCCGGGGACGCGGCCGACCTGGAACTCTGGCGCGCCTGGGGCCTGGACGAGTACGCCGGGCGCTCCTGGTTCGACGTGCCGTGGCTGTGGTCGGAGAGCTACTTCTACCGCCGGCTGCTCGAAGCCGTCGGCTACTTCGGACCGGGCGCCTGGCAGGGTGTCGACCCCTTCCGCCCGTTCAAGCGCGCCGAGCTCGACGCCCCCGAGACCGACGAGGAACTGGCCGCGCTCGACGCGCTCCAGGACCGGCCGGAGCGGGAGCGGGCCGACGCCCTGCTGCACGGCTCCCTCTGGGGCAACCGCGCCGACCTCGGCTTCCGCCTGTCCGCCGAGGGCGCCGAGGCAGCGGCACCGGTCCCCGCCCTGGTCGCCGACGACAGCGAGACCCTGTGGTCGCTGCTGCCGCCCTCCGGTACCGGCACGCTCGTCCTGGTCGCGGACAACGCGGGCCGCGAACTCGTCCCCGACCTGCTCCTGATCGCCCACCTCCTGACCGAGGGCCGGATCGGGCGGGCGGTGCTGCACGTCAAGCCGTACCCCCACTACGTCTCCGACGCCACCACCGCCGACGTCGTCGACGCCCTGCGGCGCCTCGTCGCGGCGCCGGGCGCGGCCGCCGGGTACGGGCGCGCCCTGTGGACCGCCATGGCCGACGGCCGCCTCACCACCGCCGCCCACCCCTTCTCCCGTGCCCCGCTGCCGTACGCCGACGCCCCGGACGACCTGCGCGCCGAGTTCGCCGCGGCCACCCTGACCGTCTTCAAGGGCGACCTCAACTACCGCCGCCTGGTCGGCGACCGGCTGTGGCCGCCCACCACCCCGTTCGACGAGGTCACCGCGTACTTCCCCGGCCCGGTCGCCGCCCTGCGCACCCTGAAGTCCGACGTGGTCACGGGACTCACCGCCGCCACCGAGAAAGCCCTGGACGCGGCGGAGGGCCGGCACTGGCGCACCGGAGGCACGCACGCCCTGATCCAGGCCGGCGCCTCACACCACGGACAGCGGCAGTGACTTGAGCCCGTTGATGAAGTTGGAGACCAGCCGCCCGGCGGGCCCGGCGAGCCGCAGGCCGGGCACCGCCCGCAGCACCTCCTCGTACAGCAGCCGCAGCTGGAGCCGGGCGAAGTGGGCGCCCAGGCACACGTGCGGACCGTCCCCGAAGGACACGTGGGGATTGGGAGTGCGGGCGAGGTCGAGCCGGCCCGGCCCGGCGAACACCCGCTCGTCACGGTTGGCCGAGGCGTGGAACACCACGACCTTGTCACCCGCCCGGATCGCGCGTCCCGCCAGCTCGGTGTCCACCGCCGCCGTCCGGCGGAAGCTCAGCACGGGCGGGTGCCAGCGCAGCAGCTCCTCCAGCGCCGGCGCCGGAGCGGCCTTCCCGGCGCGCAGCAGGGCGTACGCCCCGGGGTGCTCGGCGAGGGCCAGCAGACCGCCGGGTGCGGCGCTGCGCACGGTGTCGTTGCCCGCCACGGTGAGCAGGAAGAAGAACATCTCCAGCTCGGCGCCCTCGAGTTCGGGATCGTGGGCGAGAGTCGTCAGGATGTCGTCGGCCGGACACCGTCTTTTGTGTACGGCCAGCTGCCGCGCGTACGCGAACATGTCCCGCAGCATCGCCGGTGACCGGGGGTCGACCGGCCTGCCCGCCCCGTCCAGCACCGGCGCACCGGCCTCGCCCGGGTCCTGGTAGCCGATGACCCGCTGCGTCCAGTGCAGCAGCAGCCCCCGGTCGCTCTCCGGCACCCCCAGCAGGTCGGCCAGGTTGAGCAGGGCGTACTCGTCGGTGACGGCGGCCACCACGTCGACCGTGCCGTCGCCCGACCGCGCCTCCTCCAGTGCCCGCGCGAGCAGCCCCCGGGCCCGCTCGCGCACGGCCGCCGCGAACCGGTCCACCCGCCCCGGCGTGAACGCCCGGCTCACCAGCCGCCGCAGCCGGCCGTGGACCGGCGGGTCCTGATTGAGCATCATCCGCCGGATGAACGGCAGGTCGTCCGGGTCCGGATCACGGATCTGGGTCGCGCCGACGTACGAGGAGAACGTCGCGGAGTCCTTGAGCACACGGACCACGTCGGCGTGCCGGGTCACCGCCCAGAACCCGGGCCCGGCCGGCCAGCCCAGCACCTCCGGCTCGTCCTGCCAGGCCACCGGATGGTGGTCGCGCAGCAGGCGGTAGTCCGCGTACGGCACCCCGGCCGCGTACCGGCGCGGGTCGAAGACGTCCGGCACCGGCGGGGCCTCGCGCAGGCTCACGCCGGCCCGTCCGCGGTGTCCGGCCGCAGGAAGTCCTCCACCGCACGGACCAGCTCCAGCGGCGTCTCGTCCATGGCGTAGTGCCCGGCGCACGGCAGGGAGACCAGGCGGGCGCGCGGGTACCAGGACATCCAGGTCTCGCGCATCAGGGCGGGCGACAGCGCCGGATCGAGCTCACCGGCCACCGCGAGCGCGGGCACCTCCGAGCCCACGACGTCCGCCCGGAAGTCCTCGCCCGCCCAGGAGTCCAGCCAGGCCCGGAACGCCTTCGCGTCGCTGCGCGCCAGCGAGCGGTCCACCATCCGGTCCAGCCAGGCCGCCGGCCGGCGGCCACCGGTGGTGAAGTCGATGATCGCGCGCCGGTTCTCCGGCCGGTGCGCCGCGTCCGCGAAGAGCACGCCCTGCTCGCCGGGCAGCGGCAGCCCCGAGGCCGGCACGGGGGAGACGCCCACGATCCGGCGCAGCCGGTGCGGGGCCACCGACAGCAGCCGCTGCGCCACAGCGCCGCCCATGGAGTGCCCGACCACCGAGAACCGCTCCCAGCCCAGCCGGTCGGCCAGCTCCACCAGGTCCGCGGCCGCCTCGGTCGTGGTGTACGAGCCCACGGCGTCCCGTGCCTCGCCGTAGCCGCGCAGGTCGACCAGCGCGTAGGTGAAGGAGGAGCGGTCGAGGTCGGGCAGGACGGGCGCGTAGGCGGACCGGTCGGCGAACCAGCCGTGCACGGCGAACACCCGGTGGGCGCCGTCGCCGTGCACCTCATGGGGCAGCGCGAAGGAGGTCATGCGCCTACGGTGGCCCGCGCGCGGGAGCTCGGCAAGAGCGCGGACGGGGCGGACGGACCGCACCGGGGACGGCCCGGTGCGATACCGGCGCCCGGTCAACGCCACAGCGGGCGGCGGGAGTTCCCCGTTTCGGGACGGGTTCACGCGATGGTGTGATCACGCGGCGCCCGGTGGATGGCCCGTACGACCCCAGGGTAGGGCCCCGCCATGACGCAGCCGTTCGAACTCCCGCACTTCTACATGCCGTATCCCGCGCGGCTCAACCCCCACGTCGACGAGGCGCGTGCCCACTCGACCGCCTGGGCGCGCGAGATGGGCATGCTGGAGGGCTCCGGGATCTGGGACCAGGACGACCTGGAGGCGCACGACTACGGGCTCCTGTGCGCCTACACCCACCCCGACTGCGACGGACCGGCCCTCTCGCTGATCACCGACTGGTACGTCTGGGTGTTCTTCTTCGACGACCACTTCCTCGACATGTTCAAGCGCACCCCGGACCGGGCCGCCGGCAAGGCCCATCTGGACCGGCTGCCGCTGTTCATGCCGCTGGATCCCGCGACCCCGGTGCCCGAGCCGGAGAACCCGGTCGAGGCCGGCCTCGCCGACCTGTGGGCGCGCACCGTGCCGTCGATGTCCGTCGACTGGCGCCGCCGCTTCTCCGTGGCCACCGAGCACCTGCTCAACGAGTCCATGTGGGAGCTGTCCAACATCAACGAGGGGCGCATCGCCAACCCGGTCGAGTACATCGAGATGCGCCGCAAGGTGGGCGGCGCCCCCTGGTCCGCGGGGCTCGTGGAGTACGCGACCGCCGAGGTGCCCGCCCGCGTGGCGGGGACCCGGCCGCTCAGGGTGCTCATGGAGACGTTCTCCGACGCCGTCCACCTGCGCAACGACCTCTTCTCCTACCAGCGCGAGGTCGAGGACGAGGGGGAGAACAGCAACGGCGTGCTCGTCCTGGAGACCTTCTTCGGCTGCACCACCCAGGAGGCCGCCGACACGGTCAACGACATCCTCACCTCGCGCCTGCACCAGTTCGAGCACACCGCGCTCACCGAAGTGCCCGCCGTCGCCCTGGACCGGGGGCTGCGGCCGGACGAGGTGGCCGCCGTGGCCGCCTACACCAAGGGACTCCAGGACTGGCAGTCCGGTGGCCACGAGTGGCACCTGCGCTCCAGCCGCTACATGAACCAGGGCGCGCGCCCCACCGCGCCCTGGCAGGCGCCGAGCGGGCCCGGCACCTCCGCCGCCGACGTCGGCGCCCTGCTCGCCGCGGCCGCGGCCGAGCGCCTGCGCGCCTACTCCCACCGGCCGTTCCAGAAGGTCGGTCCCTCCCTGCTGCCCGACTTCCACATGCCGTTCGCCCTCTCCCTGAGCCCGCACCTCGACACCGCCCGGCGGAACCTGGTCACCTGGTCGCAGCGCACGGGCCTGCTCCAGGAGGGCGTCTGGGACGAGGACAAGCTGGCCGCCTGCGACCTCGCCCTGTGCGCAGCCGGCCTCGACCCGGACGCCACCGCCGAGGCCCTCGACCTCAGCGCCCAGTGGCTCGCCTGGGGCACCTACGGCGACGACTACTACCCCCTCGTCCACGGCCACCGCCGGGACCTGGCCGCCGCCCGGCTCACCACCGCCCGGCTCTCCGCCTGCATGCCCGTCGAGGGCGACCCGGCCGTCGTCCCCGTCAACGCCATGGAACGCGGACTGCTCGACCTGTGGGCGCGCACGACCGCGGGGATGACGGCCGAGCAGCGGGGCACCCTGAAGAAGGCCGTGGACGACATGACCGAGAGCTGGGTGTGGGAGCTGTCCAACCAGCTCCAGAACCGCGTCCCCGACCCGGTCGACTACCTGGAGATGCGGCGCGCCACCTTCGGCTCCGACCTCACCCTCGGCCTGTGCCGCATGGGCCACGGGCCCGCGATCCCGCCCGAGGTCTACCGCAGCGGCCCGGTGCGCTCCCTGGAGAACGCGGCCGTCGACTACGCCTGCCTGGTCAACGACGTCTTCTCGTACCAGAAGGAGATCGAGTACGAGGGCGAGATCCACAACGCCGTCCTCGTCGTGCAGAACTTCTTCGGCGTGGACTACCCGGCCGCCCTCGGTGTCGTCCACGACCTCATGACGCGGCGCATGCAGCAGTTCGAGCACGTCACCGCCCACGAACTGCCGGTGCTGTACGAGGACTTCCAGCTCTCCGCCGAGGCGCGCGCGGCCATGGAGGGCTATGTCCAGGACCTGCGCAACTGGCTGGCGGGCATCCTGAACTGGCACCGGGAGGCCGACCGCTACAAGGCCGCCCACCTGGCCCGCCGCGCGCACGGCTTCCTGCCCGACCGGGCGCCCGCCGTACCTGCCCTGACCCTGGGCTGACCGGCCCCGCGCACCCCCGGTGTCCCGGGTGCCCCGCGGGCGGCCGGGCCCCGGGGCCCCTCCGGGATGACTACCCGCCGCCCGCCGCCCGGCAGTCTCACTCGTTCGTGTCTCGTCGCGGCCCCGCGCCCCGGGTAGAGCACCAGCCGGAGGCGAGCGAACCATGGAACAGACTGCGTTGCGGCCCAGGCCGATGCCGGGCCGGGAACGAACCGACGGCGGCACCCCCGACGTCCCCAGGCACCCGCCCGCCGCGCCCCGGCGCGGCGGGCGGACGAGGACCCTGCTGCCGGCACTCGTCACCGGCACCGCCCTGCTCCTCACCGGCGTCGGCCTCGGCACGGTCGGCGCCACGGTGATCGGCGCGAGCAGGCTGGCGGAACTCCGGCGCGACGCCCCGCACCCGGCCGCCCCGGCCGGGCCCGCCCGCCCCGCGGCGGACAGCGCGGCCCGGGGCCCCGGGGAGGCCCGTACCGGCGCGACCCTGGGCGTGGAGGCCGTGGACGACGGGACCCCCGGCGCCCTGGTGGTCGGCGTCCACGTGCCCGGACCCGGCTACACGGCCGGTCTGGTCCGCGGCGACGTCCTGCTCCGGTTCGGCGCCGCCCCCGTCGCCACGGCCGCCGACCTCGCCCGGGCCGTCGCCCACGCCCGCCCCGGGACACCGGTCACGCTCACCGTGCGCCACCGCGACGGCGGCAACCAGCAGCTGACGGTCGTACCCGGCGTACTCACCTGACCGGCCGCCCTGTCCGGCCGCCCTGTCCGGCCGCCCTGACCGGCCGCCCTGACCGGCTGTCCCGGCCCGCCGGCCCGGTCTGCCGATGCGGCCCGCCGTCCCGGCCCGCCGGCGTGACCCGCCGGCCAGGCCCGCCAATGCGGCCCGCCGGTACGCCCCGCCGTCCCGGCCCGCCGGCCAGGCCTGCCAATGCGGCCCGCCGGCCCGGCCGCCGTCCCTGCCCCGGACACCCCGGGAAACGTGTCGGTCGTCCGCCGTCCCAGCGGCCACGACGAGTCCGCGCCGGGCAGCGGCCGTGCGGACCGTGCCCGCGAGATCCCGCGACCGGCTCGCGCAGCCCTGTCCGGCCGGGCAGGATGCTGCCCGGGACCGATTCGCCCCGCCACCTCGACCGCGCTCGGAGGCCCGGATGACCGGTAGCACGCCCGCGCCCTTCACCGCCGACGACTACAGGGCCCGCATGGAACGCGCCGCGCGCGACGCCGCCGACGCCGGCCTCGCGGGACTCCTGGTGGCCCCGGGGCCGGACATGGTGTGGCTGACCGGCTACACGCCCACGGCCGTCACCGAACGGCTCACCGTGCTCGTCCTCGCCCCCGGCCGCGACCCGGTGCTCGTCGTGCCCACCCTGGAGGCCCCGGACGCCGAGCACGCCACCGGTGCGGCCGCGCTCACCCTGCGCGACTGGACCGACGGCAAGGACCCCTACGCCGTCGCCGCCGCCCTCCTGGACGACCGCGGCCGCTTCGGCATCAGCGACAACACCTGGGCCATGCACCTGCTGGGCCTCCAGCGCACCCTGCCCGACAGCTCCTACGCCTCCCTCACCGACGCCCTGCCCATGCTGCGCGCCGTCAAGGACGCGGCCGAACTGGAACTCCTGGCGGCCGCCGGAGCCGCCGCCGACGCCACGTTCGAGGAGATCCGCAAGGTCACCTTCGCCGGCCGCCGCGAGTCCGACGTCGGCCACGACCTGGCCGACCTGCTGCGCCGCTTCGGGCACTCCCAGGTCGACTTCACCATCGTCGGCTCCGGCCCCAACGGCGCCAACCCGCACCACGAGGTCGGCGACCGCGTCATCCGGCGCGGTGACATGGTCGTCCTCGACTTCGGCGGCCTCAAGGACGGGTACGGCTCCGACACCACCCGGACCGTCCACGTGGGCGAGCCGACCGAGGAGGAGCGCACCGTCCACGACATCGTGCGCGCCGCCCAGGAAGCGGGCTTCCGGGCCGTCCGCCCCGGCGTCGCCTGCCAGGAGGTCGACCGCGCCGCCCGCGCGGTGATCACCGACGCCGGGTACGGCGAGTACTTCATCCACCGCACCGGGCACGGCATCGGCGTCACCACGCACGAACCGCCGTACATGATCGAGGGCGAGGAACAGCCCCTCGTGCCGGGCATGTGCTTCTCCGTCGAGCCCGGCATCTACCTGCCCGGCCGCTTCGGCGTCCGCATCGAGGACATCGTCACGGTGACCGCCGACGGCGGCCGCCGCCTCAACGACACCACGCGTGAGATGGTCATAGTGGACTGAAGCGGCCAGGAGACACCCTCGACGACACCCCCCGGAACGGCTACGGCGCGACCCATGACCCAGGCTCCGACACCCACCGCGGACATCGTCCGCAGACTGGTCCGTTCACTGCTCGACGAGAGCGGGGACAGCGGAGAGGACACCGACGGCCCGGCCGGCGGGCGCGGCGAGGACGGCACGGACGGACCCGACGTCCGGCCCGTCGCCGAGGGCCACGCCTACACCTGGTGGGTCGGCGCCCGCCACGTGCTGCGCCTCGCCCCCGACCGCGACGCCTCGGCCCGCCGCCGCAGGGAACTGCGCGTACGCGACCTGGTCCGCCCGCACGTGCCCGTCGCCGTCCCCACCAGCGTCGCCCGCGGCGACTGGGCGCCCGGCCTCGCCTACACCCTGGACACCAAGGTGGCCGGCGCCACCGCCGGACGGCACGACGTCTCCGCCGTCGGCGAGGCCGACCTGGCCGGGCTGCTCGGCGGACTGCGCGCGGTGCCCGCCCGGCCGGCCGAGGCGCTCGGCGTACCGCGCACCGCGCCACGCTCCCTGGAGGCGCTGCGCCGCATGGCCGTGCACGCGGCCGAACGACTCGCCGCCGCCGACGAGTTCGACGCCGCCCTGCTGCTCCAGCTCACCCCGCCCGGCGCCGCTCAGCTCGCGGCGCAGACCGGCACCGCCGTGCTCACCCACCACGGCCTGACCGGCGAGCACGTGGTGGTCAGCGCCGACGGGCGGGTCCGCGGCGTCCTCGACTGGACCGAGGCGGCCCTCGGCGACCCGGCCGAGGACATCGCCGGACTCGC
This sequence comes from Streptomyces collinus Tu 365, assembly GCF_000444875.1. Lineage (NCBI taxonomy): Bacteria > Bacillati > Actinomycetota > Actinomycetes > Kitasatosporales > Streptomycetaceae > Streptomyces > Streptomyces collinus. The sequence goes on from NC_021985.1 coordinate 6,593,277, forward strand.
CACGGCCGTCGGCTCGCCGGCCGCCGTGCGCGCCGCCACCCTCGCCGGCTACGGCGCCCGCCCCTGCCTGCGCGGTCTCTGGCTCGCCCGCTGCGACACCGTCATCCGCCTCGCCGACCACCTGCAGGGCCGCGCTCCCGGTCCGCTCCCGGCGCTGCGCACCCGGCTGGGGCGCGTCTGGGAGCCGATCATGCTGGAGCGCGTCACCGAGTTCAAGGACGAGGACACCGAGGCGTGACGGCCGCCCCGGCTCAGGGCTGGACCAGCACCACGCAGGACTCGCCGGGCACCTGCAGCAACCCGTCCCGGCCCGGCGCCCGAACCGGCTCCCACGCGGCGAGCACCTGCGCCGGGCGGGTCCCCAGCGGGATCGCCGCCGCCTCCTTGCCCAGGTTCACCGCCACCCGCACGTCCCCGCGCCGGAAGGCCAGCCAGCGCCCCCGCTCGTCGAAGGCCACCTTGGTGTCGGCCAGATCCGGGTCGGTGAGGTCCGGCTGCTCCCGGCGCAGCGCGATCAGCCGCCGGTACCAGTCCAGCACGCGCGCGTGCGGCTCGCGGTCCGGCTCCGCCCAGTCCAGGCAGGACCGCTCCCTGGTCGCCGGGTCCTGCGGGTCGGGTACGTCCTCCTCGGCCCAGCCGTGCTCCACGAACTCCCGCCGCCTGCCCCGCCGTACCGCCTCCGCCAGCTCCGGGTCCGTGTGGTCGGTGAAGAACTGCCAGGGCGTGCCCGCGGCCCACTCCTCGCCCATGAACAGCATCGGCGTGAACGGCGCGGTCAGCGTGAGGGTGGCCGCGCACGCCAGCAGGCCGGGGGAGAGCAGGGCCGAGAGCCGGTCGCCCTGCGCCCGGTTGCCGACTTGGTCGTGGGTCTGGCTGTAACCCAGCAGCCGGTGCCCGCCCACCCGGGCCCGGTCCAGCGGCCGGCCGTGCGCACGGCCGCGGAAGCTCGACGGGGTGCCGTCGTGGAAGTAGCCGCCCGTGAGCGTCTTGGCCAGCGCGGCGAGCGGGGCGCGCGCGAAGTCGGCGTAGTAGCCCTGGGACTCACCGGTCAGTGCGCTGTGCACACAGTGGTGGAAGTCGTCGTTCCACTGCGCGTGCACCCCGAGGCCGTTCTCCGCGCGCGGGGTGATGATCCGCGGGTCGTTCAGGTCGGACTCGGCGATCAGGAACAGCGGGCGGCCGAGTTCGCCCGCGAGGCCGTCGACGGCCGCCGACAGCTCCTCCAGGAAGTGGCACGCGCGCGTGTCGTGCAGCGCGTGCACCGCGTCCAGGCGCAGCCCGTCGATCCGGTAGTCCCGCAGCCAGGCCAGCGCGCTGCCCACCAGGAACGCGCGCACCTCGTCCGAGCCCGGCGCGTCCAGGTTCACCGCGGCGCCCCACGGCGTGTGGTGCGTGTCCGTGAAGTACGGTCCGAACGACGGCAGGTAGTTACCGGACGGGCCCAAGTGGTTGTGCACGACGTCCAGTACGACACCGAGCCCGAGTTCGTGCGCCCGGTCCACGAACCGCTTGAGCGCCTCGGGGCCGCCGTACGGCTCGTGCACGGCCCACAGCGACACCCCCTCGTACCCCCACCCGTGCCGGCCGGGGAACGGGCACAGCGGCATCAACTCCACGTGGGTGATCCCGAGTTCCACCAGATGCGCGAGGCGTGCGGCGGCCGCGTCCAGGGTGCCCTCCCGGGTGAACGTGCCCACGTGCAGCTCGTAGAGCACCGCCCCGGGCAGTTCCCGGCCCGGCCACGAGGCACGCCACGCGTACCGGCCGTGGTCGACGACCGCGCTCAAGCCGTCCGGGCCGTCCGGCTGACGGCGCGAACGCGGGTCCGGCAGCACCGGACCGCCGTCCAGCGCGAACCCGTACCGCGAGCCGTCCCGTGCCTCGGCCTCGCCCGTCCACCAGCCGTCCCGCTCCGCATCGCGCTCCAACGCGACGGTGGCGCCGTCGCAATGGAGCGTCACCCGGTCTGCCTGTGGTGCCCACACCTCGAACTGCACGGACGGTTCCCCTTCGTCTGCTCACCGTGACGTAGCCCGTCCATCGTGCCCCGAAAAGCGATCAGTCCGCTTTCGAATCCGTCCATTGCCGGTGGATGTCGTGCGGCACGCGCGCGCGGGCGCCGTTTTCCCCGATTCTGGACACCGGGGGTTCACAGAGCCGACAATCACGGATGTGACGTCGTCCTTCGAGTTCCCCACGTACCCCGCGCGGCTGTCCGACGCGGAGCGCGACAAGGCGCTTCAGGTGCTGCGAGACGGTGTCGCCATGGGCCGGCTGTCGCACGACACGTTCGTGCGCCGCATGGAACTGGCCCTCGCCGCGCGGGGCGCCGACGAACTCGCCGTGCTCACCGCGGACCTGCCCCGCGAGAACCGCCTCTCCCGTGCCGTCCTCGGCACCGTCGAGGCCGTCTCGGGCTTCACCGTGCGGCTGCGCCGGGCCTGGCAGGCCGAGCGGCTGCCCAAGCTGCTGCTGCCGCACGCGGCGGGCGGCCACCCGCTGCGCATAGGGCGCGACCCGGCGAGCGGGCTGCGGCTGAACCACGAGACCGTCTCCCGCGTGCACGCCGAACTGCGCCGCCAGGGCGGGCTGTGGGTGCTGCGCGACCTCGGCTCCACCAACGGCACCACGGTCAACGGTCGCCGGGTGGTCGGCGCCGTCGTCGTGCGCGAGGGCGACCAGGTCGGCTTCGGGCGGATCTCCTTCCGGCTGGCGGCGCACCGCGACCAGTGACCGGTGCCCCGGCACCGGCGGGCCGTGCACCGCCGGTCCGCACACCCGCGTGATCACCCGTTCGGGTGAGTGAAGTGGGGAAGAGCGGCCACCGTGCCGATGCACCGGGCATGAAGCACCTCACCCGAGTGAAAGCGGCCGCCGCGGCCCTGCTGACCCTCACCGGACTCCTCGTCACGGGCCCGGCCCAGGCGGCGCCCCGTGACGCGTCGCGCGGCACCTGGCTCCACCTGACCGTCAGCCGCGGCGACGGCGCCGACGGCCCCGCCCGGGGCGCCCTGCTGCTGTGCGACCCGCCGCTCGGCCACCCGCACGCGGCCCGGGCCTGTGCCCAACTCGCCGCGGCGGGCGGCGACATCGCCCGCATCCCGTACGCCCACGGCGTGTTCTGCCCGATGATCTACGCCCCGGTGACCGCCCGCGCGCGCGGCCGGTGGCACGGCCGGCCGGTCGCGTTCCGGGAGACGTACTCCAGCGCGTGCGTCCTGCGGGCCCGCACCGGAGCCGTCTTCGCCCTGGACCGCTGAACGCGGCTCCCGCACACGCGGCTCCCGCACACGCGGGGCGCGCGGCGCGCGGAGGTGTCACACCCCCCGCTCGCGCGCCTGCCGGGCCGCCACCAGGACCGTCCGCGACTGGTGCTCCACCTGGTGCTCCAGCGGCACCCAGCGCGCCCGGAAGCGCTGCGCGAAGGCCTCGCACCAGAGGGCCACGAGCTGTTCGAGCCGGGGGGCGGCCCGGTCGTCGGTCTGGCGCAGCACCCGCAGCAGCATCGCCGCCGCCCGCAGCGGCAGCCGCCGCCCGAAGGCGTCCACGCTGCCGACGTACGCCATCGTCGTCCCGGCCGGCTGCGTCTGGATCCAGTCCTGCGCCAGGCCGGGGATCAGCTCCAGCGCCCACCGGGCGGCCCGCAGCAGCGGGCCCTCCGCGCCCGCAAGCCGGGGCAGCGCGTCGGCGAGCACGCCCTCCACCAGCAGCGAGTCCCGCAGCAGCCGCTCGGCCAGCCGCCGCATCGCCGCCGCGGGCGCCGGGTGCGGCGCCGGGTCGTCCACCAGGTCGCTGGCCCACATCGGCACCTCGACCACCGCCGTCAGACCGCCGTAGCGGTGCGCGTGGTACCAGGTGCTGTGCCGTGCGTCGTCCGGCAGGCTCGGGTAGGCCACCCCCGTCTCCGGGCCCGGCATCACATGCACTCCCGGCCCCGACGCGGGCCAGCCGGCGGCGTCCGAGGCACCCGTCTCGACCGGGATGTGCAGCTCGGCCGCCGACTTGGCGAACGGCTCGGCGAGCCCGGGCACGTCCTTGGTCAACTGCACCCAGCTGCCGCCCAGATCGGTGCCGTGCAGCGTCACCTGGAGGTACGGGCGCAGCTCGTCGATCACCCCGGTCAGCGCCCGCGTCTCGGGCGGCAGCCGGTCCGGCGGCAGCACCGCCGGAGACCACTCGGGCTGTTCGGCGCCGGTCGGCCGGTAGAAGCCGAGGTGGTAGTCGAGCAGGCTGCGCGGCGCCGGGGTCACGTGCAGGCTCGCGCCGTCCGGGTCCGCGCACAGCAGGAAGTGCCAGGAGGTGCCGGTGCGCAACTCGCGCTCCGCGAGCACCCGTTCGGCCAGCACCCGGAGGGTGGAGCCGCCCGCGGGTTCGTTGGCGTGGGCGCCCGCCACCACCAGCACGGCCCGCCCGGCGTGCCCCACCGACAGCAGGTGCAGCGGCCGCCCGGCCCGCGAGACCCCCACCTGTCTGAGCGAGCACAGACCGGGCTCCTGGGCCGCCAGCGCCCGCGCGGTGGCGACCAGTTCGGGAACGCTGGGGTAGCGCAGCTCCGGCAGAAGACTCACCCCCGTCTTGTCCACCCGGATTCGCCCTCCCAGTGCCGCACGGCGTGGGTGAACTGTCAAGCATCCGGCGGGGAGGCTCCCGGGGGCGCCCGGACGCACGACAGGGCGACCGCCGCGCGGCCGCCCTGTCGGCTACGAGGTCATTCCGCCGGGGACACGGTCTGCTCCCCGGTCCGCTCCAGCAGCACCACCGGCAGGCGGTCGAAGAGGGCGGCCACGCGTGCGTGGCCCGTGAACTCGCGGCCCGGGGACAGGACGTCCGCCCAGCGCCCCGGCGGCAGCTCCAGCCGGGTGTCCCGCCAGCCGCCCGCCTCCGTCAGGCGCAGCGACAGCCGGGTCACCGCGGTGACCACCTGGCCCGAGCGGGAGAACGCCAGACAGTGCTCGGCCGCCGGCCCGTCCGCGGTGAGCGGTTCGTACGCCGCCGCCGCGCCGAAGGCGCCGGGCCGTCGCGCGCGCAGCCGCAGCGCGGCCGACGTCAGAGCGTCCTTCTCGCCGGGCGCCGCCGCCGGGAACGACACCGGCCGCCGGTTGTCCGGGTCCACCAGCGCCCGGTACTCGCTCTCCGTGCCCTGGTAGACGTCCGGCACCCCCGGCATCGTCAGCTGCACCAGCGCGGTCCCCAGCACGTTCGCCCGGACGTGCGGCTCCAGCGCCTTGCGGAAGGCGGCCACGCGCTCGCCGGCCGGCCCGCACGGACCGGCCGCGACGAACGCCGCCACCGCCTCCTCGTACGGCGGCTCCTGCTCCGTCCAGCTCGTGTACATGCCCGCCTCGCGCACGTGCTTCAGCAGCGCCCCCTGGATGCGCTCCTCCTCCGCCGGCCCCAGCCCGAACACCGTCTGCCAGGCCGCCCAGGCGAGCTGTCCGTCCGGCACGCCCTCCTCGGCCGTCGTCACCTCGGCGAGCAGCCGGGCCCAGTGCGCCGGGCACTCGGTGAGCACGGCCAGGGCCGCGCGCACGTCCGCGCTGCGCTTGGTGTCGTGGGTGGTGACGACCGTGCCGGTGAGCGGCCAGTCGCGCTGCACGCGCGCGCAGTACGCGTGGAACTCCTCCGGCGGCACGCCGGGCGCACCGGGGTCGCCGCCCACCTCGGCCGTCGACAGCAGCGGCACGAAGCGGTAGAACGCCGTGTCCTCGACCGCCTTGGCGCGCAGCGCGGACGCGGTCTGCGCGAACCGGGTCCGGAACTCCACGCGGCCGGCGTGGCCGGGTGCCGACGCGTCGCCGGGCGGCTCGACCAGCAGCCGGCGGACGATGCCGACGGCGTCGGCCTCCTCCCGCACCACGAAGGCCAGCCGTGCCTCCTCGGCGGCCGCCTCGGTGACGACGGCGGACGCGTCCGTGGAGGCGTACGGCCGGTACACCGGAAGCCGGACCAGCAGCTCCTCCAGGGCGGTGCGCAGCGCCCAGGGCGCCCGGTCGCGCAGCGCGAGGTCGGGGGAGGCGGCGCACAGCCGGGCGGCCACCCGGGTGAGCCGGTCGGTCTCGGTGGCCAGCTCGTGCGTGAGCACCTTGTACGCGGCCCGCCGCGCCGTCGCCTCCCAGTTGCCGCCCCGGTCGGTCTGCGGCGCGGCGAACGCCCGGTAGTGGCCGAGGAGTTCGTAGGCGCCCGTGCGGTCCGTGAACACGCCGTCGATCTGCCGCAGGGCGTCGTAGCCCGTGGTGCCGGCGACGGGCCAGGAGGGCGGCAGGTGCTCACCGTCGGCGAGGATCTTCTCCACGACCGTCCAGCGCCCGCCGGTCGCCTCGTTCAGCCGTCCGAGGTAGCCGTCGGGGTCCGCGAGCCCGTCGGGGTGGTCGATGCGCAGGCCGTCGACCACGCCCTCGCGCAGCAGTTCCAGGATCTTGGCGTGGGTGGCGTCGAACACCTCCGGGTCCTCCACCCGCAGGCCGATCAGCTCGGAGATGCTGAAGAACCGCCGGTAGTTCAGCTCGGTGCGGGCCAGCCGCCACCACACCGGGCGGTACCACTGGGCGTCCAGCAGCCGGGGCAGCGGCAGCTCCTCGGTGCCCGCGCGGAGCGGGAAGGCGTGGTCGTGGTAGCGCAGGACGTCGCCGTCGACCCTGAGGTGGTCCAGTTCCGCGCCGACCGGGCCGCCGAGCACGGGCAGCAGCACGCGGCCGTCCTGCGCGTCCCAGTCGATGTCGAACCAGCGCGCGTACGCAGATCCCGGGCCCTCCCGCAGCACCTCCCACAGGGCGTGGTTGTGCCGGGGCGCCATGGCCATGTGGTTCGGCACGATGTCCACCACCAGGCCCAGGCCGTGCTCCCGCGCCGTCCGCGCCAGCGCCCGCAGGCCGTCCTCGCCGCCGAGTTCCTCGCGCACGCGCGCGTGGTCGACGACGTCGTAGCCGTGCGTGGAGCCGGGAACGGCCTCGAGGACGGGGGACAGGTGCAGGTGCGAGACGCCGAGCGAGGCCAGGTACGGTACGGCCGCGGCGGCTGCGGCGAACGGGAACGCGGGCTGGAGTTGCAGCCGGTAGGTGGCCGTGGGCACCTCCGGTGCGGGGCGCGCAGAAGTCATAGAAGGCTACGTACCCAGCCCGCCGTGTTTCGTGTCACCGACCTGTGCACCGCCCCACGCACGCGTGCCTCGCGTGAGGCGATGGGACCAAGGGGAACCAGGGGGCCGCCGTCGGGCGGGCCCGGAGCGGCGCGCCCCGGGCCCGCCCGGCAGCCCGCGCCGGACGGAACCCGGGACCCACCGCACGCTCTCACCGCACGCGCCCGCGTCCCCCGCACGCGCCCGCGCGGTACCCGCTCAGGCGGGCCGCTGGAGCACCGTCAGACTGCGGTCCGGCAGGGTGATGCGGTCGCCGGCCGCCACCTTCGGGCCCGTGCCCGGCGGGACCCCGTCCGGGCGGGCCGTGTCGACGACCACCTGCCACTGCCGGCCGTGGTCGACGGGCACCAGGAAGTCCAGCGGCTCGGGCGAGGCGTTGAACATCAACAGGAAGGAGTCGTCGGCGATCCGCTCCCCGCGCGGGCCGGGCTCGGAGATCGCGTTGCCGTTCAGGAACACGGTCAGCGCGGACGCCTGGGTGGAGTCCCAGTCCCGCTGCTCCATCTCACCGCCCTCGGGGGTGAACCAGGCGATGTCCGACAGCTCGTCGTGGGTGCCCTCCACCGGCCGCCCGTGGAAGAAGCGGCGGCGGCGGAAGACCGGGTGGTCCCGGCGCAGCCACACCATCGCGCGGACGAACTCCAGCAGGTCGCTGCCGTCCTCCGGCCAGTCCAGCCAGGCCAGCTCGTTGTCCTGGCAGTAGGCGTTGTTGTTGCCGCGCTGGGTGCGGGCGAACTCGTCGCCGTGGCTGATCATCGGCACGCCCTGGGACAGCATCAGCGTGGCGAAGAAGTTCCGCATCTGGCGGGCGCGCAGCGCGAGGACGTCCGGGTCGTCGCTCTCGCCCTCCGCACCGCAGTTCCAGGACCGGTTGTGGCTCTCCCCGTCGCGGTTCTCCTCCCCGTTGGCCTGGTTGTGCTTGTCGTTGTACGCGACGAGGTCGTGCAGCGTGAAACCGTCGTGGCAGGTCACGAAGTTGATGGAGGCCAGCGGGCGGCGGCCGTCGTCCTGGTACAGGTCGGAGGAGCCGGTCAGCCGCGAGGCGAACTCCGCGAGCGCCCGCGGCTCGCCCCGCCACAGGTCCCGGACCGTGTCGCGGTACTTGCCGTTCCACTCCGTCCACAGCGGCGGGAAGTTGCCCACCTGGTAGCCGCCCTCGCCCACGTCCCACGGCTCGGCGATCAGCTTCACCTGGGACACCACCGGGTCCTGCTGCACCAGGTCGAAGAACGACGACAGCCGGTCCACCTCGTGGAACTGCCGGGCCAGGGTGGCGGCCAGGTCGAAGCGGAAGCCGTCGACGTGCATGTCGGTGACCCAGTAGCGCAGCGAGTCCATGATCAGCTGGAGGACGTGCGGGGACCGCATGAGCAGCGAGTTCCCGGTGCCGGTGGTGTCCATGTAGTAGCGGGGGTCGTCCGTCAGCCGGTAGTACGACGCGTTGTCGATGCCCTTGAAGGACAGTGTCGGGCCCAGGTGGTTGCCCTCGGCGGTGTGGTTGTAGACGACGTCCAGGATCACCTCTATCCCGGCCTCGTGCAGCGCCCGGACGGCCGACTTGAACTCCAGCACCTGCTGGCCGCGGTCGCCCCAGGAGGCGTACGCGTTGTGCGGGGCGAAGAAGCCGATGGTGTTGTAGCCCCAGTAGTTGTTCAGGCCCATGTCGACCAGGCGGTGGTCGTTCACGAACTGGTGTACCGGCATCAGCTCCAGCGCCGTGACGCCCAGCTTGGTCAGGTGCTCGATGATCGCGGGGTGCGCCAGCGCCGCGTACGTGCCGCGCAGCTCCTCCGGCAGTCCGGGGTGCCGCATGGTCAGGCCCTTCACATGGGCCTCGTAGATCACCGTGTGGTGGTAGTCCGTGCGCGGGGGGCGGTCGTCGCCCCAGTCGAAGTACGGGTTGATCACCACCGAGGTCATGGTGTGCGGCGCCGAGTCCAGGTCGTTGCGCCGCTCCGGGTCGCCGAAGTGGTAGCCGTACACCTCCTCGCCCCACCGTACGGAGCCGCTGACCGCCTTCGCGTACGGGTCGAGCAGCAGCTTCGCCGAGTTGCAGCGCTGCCCGCGCCCGGGGTCGTACGGGCCGTGCACCCGGAACCCGTACCGCTGCCCGGGCATCACGCCCGGCAGGTACGCGTGCCGCACGAACGCGTCGCTCTCGCGGAGTTCCACCGCCGTCTCCGAGCCGTCGTCGTGCAGCAGACACAGCTCTACTCGGTTCGCGGCCTCCGTGAAGACCGCGAAGTTGGTTCCGGCGCCGTCATAGGTGGCGCCGAGCGGATACGCCTCTCCAGGCCAGACCTGCATGGACACGACTCTTTCAGGTGTACCGCCCCGTGGGGGCGAGGTTGGCTTCGAGTCTCCCCGGAAGTGAGGGAACCTCCTGTGACTTACGCCCCTCTTACCGACCGACCAGTGCATACGGCGATAGGTGTACCCGCCGTGTGCCGAACCAGTGGGGCTACACGTACTCCCGGGGACTTTTGGGGGAGTAGGGGGAAGATGTGCGCGAGACAGTGCACCGCCATCTGGGCAAGGTGGTGGCCGGGACGGCCCTGGCGGTGGCCGGGACCGCCGTCATGGTCGCGATCACCCTGCCGGGCACGGCAGGGGCGAACGAGACGGGAGGCACGAACGGCGACGGCACCAGGGCCGCGCAGCAGACGGGACAGGGCCCGGACGCGGTCCGGCCCGGCGTGGTCGAGCAGGCGCCCGCGGCCGTCAAGAAGGGCACGGGCCGCGACCCGCTGACCGACGACGAGATGCAGCGGGTCGAGAAGATCGCGCTGAACAAGCAGCTGCTCACCTCCGGTGAGAACGTCGACGGCGACCACGGCCCGCAGCGGCTGAGCGTCGACCTCGCCGACCCCGAGGCGGACGAGCTGGACGACCCGGCCGCGCCGCGCCGTGCGGACGTGACCTTCTACGACTACCGGACCGACACCCTCGTCACCAAGACGGTCGACGTGGAGTCCGGCAAGGTCGTGCGGACCGGCACCCAGCACGGCGTCCAGCCGCCGCTGAGCCGGGCGGAGAACGCCGAGGCGGCCGAGCTGCTGATCGCCGACCCGCTGGGCGCGGGTCTCAAGGCGGACTACAAGGACGCCACCGGCCGGGAGCTGACCTCGGCGGACCAGCTCCTGCTCAACGGCGCCGTCTACCGCGCCACCCCGGGCGGGCAGCCCGCCGTGCTCGACAAGTGCGGCGAACACCGCTGCGTGCGGCTGTTCCCGAAGGTCAAGAACGGCCCGTGGATCGACGCCCGGTGGCTGGTCGTCGACCTGAGCGCCCGCAAGGTGGCCCGGCTCGCCCACTGAGCGCCGGCCCGCCCGACCTCACCCAGCTCCTTCCCACTCTCCTTCCTGCAAGGGAGCCCACTCCGTCATGCCCGCGAACACCCTCAACCGCGCCCGGACCCGCGCGGCCGTCGGCCTCGGCGTGGCCGCGCTCGCCGCCGGCGTCACGACCGGCGCCGGACCGGCCGCCGCCCAGCCCAAGGCGGCCCCCGCGGCCGCGGCCGCCGCCGACTGCAGCGCTGCCTACAAGATCGAGCAGAAGCTCGCCGGTGGCACCACCTGGCGCATGTGCTGGCGCTACGACAGCAAGGCCGGTCTGGTCCTGGAGAACGTCTCCTACCAGCCCAAGGGCGAACCCGAGCCGATCAAGGTGCTCAACAGCGCCCGGCTCGCCCAGATCGACGTCCCCTACGACGACGGCAGCGTCGAGTACGACGACCTGACCGGCTTCGGCTTCGCCCAGGGCCTGGTGAACCTGGCGCCCGGCGAGTGTCCCGGCGGCACCATCAAGACCATCCACGTCCCCGACGCCTGGGACCCGCAGCACCCCGACGTCAAGGGCCTGTGCACGACCACGCGTTCGCGCGGCCACGCCTACCGCATGCAGGGCGACAGCGCGAACAAGGTCTTCCAGGCCCAGGGCAAGGACCTGCTCGTCTACACGGTCAACCAGGTCGGCTGGTACGAGTACATGACCGAGTGGCGCTTCCAGGACGACGGCACCGTCAACATGAACGTCGGTGCCACCGGCAGCCTGTCCTACGACGACTACGACGCCGGCGACGGCCGCGGCTGGCCCATCGGCAAGGGTGCCAAGGCGTACGCCACCAGCCACAGCCACAACGTCTTCTGGCGGCTGGACTTCGGCCTCGACGGCTCCTCGAAGGGCAGGGTCGAGCAGTACGACTCGGCCGTCACCGCCCCCGCACCCGGCCGCCAGGCGCCCTCCGCCAAGACCACCCGCACCAAGGTCACCAAGGAACTCGCGGGCGACTACAAGACCTACCGCTGGTGGCGGATGGTCAGCGCGACCGGCAAGAACAAGGACGGGCACGCCCGTTCGTACGAGATCGTCCCCGGTCCCACCACGAAGTACCCGGGCCGCAGCTTCACCAAGCACGACGTGTACTTCACCGAGTACAACAAGTGCGAGCAGTTCGCCAGCAACAACCCCGGCGCCTGCCCCGCCGGTTCGGGCAAGTCGGTGGACAAGTGGGTCAACGGGCAGACGCTCACTCACCCGGTCGTCTGGATGAACGTCGGCTTCCACCACATAGCCCGGGACGAGGACCAGCAGCCCATGCCGATCCACTGGCAGGGCTTCGCCATCGCACCCAGGGACGTCACGGCTATGAATCCGCTCACTCCCGACGAGCTGGCATGGCAGAACGGCCACTGGCGACCCCGTAGTTGAGAAAAACCTACCTGTCCATCCGGCTGCACCGCCGACCGCTCCCGGAGTACCCTTCCTTGATCGTTGAGACGGGGAAGTCCCGGGGTGGCGGAAGGCGGTGCACGGGTGGGCTCGGGAGGGCTGGAGCTGCCCCCTGGTGACGAGGGTCACGAGGGAAACTCCACAGACGTCCCGCCCGGCGCGGTGTCCCTGGCCCGTCCGATGGACGCCACGGGGTCCATCGGGCCGGAACTGGACTGGGACGCCGACGCCTGGCTCGAGGTGCGCACCCGCGCCCAGCGGGCGGGCCGCGCCTACATCTGGCTGAACCTCGTCGAACAGCGGCTGCGCGCGGTGGTCGCCGCCGTGCTGCGCCCCATCTACGAGCCCGTCCACGGCGACGACTGGGTGGTGGCCGCGGCCGGCCCCGCCGGACAGGAGTGGGTGCAGCGGGCGGCCGCCGTCCGCGAGGTCAGCCGCCGCAAGGGCTATCTGCTCGACCCGGCCGACGACAACGTGCTCAGCTTCCTCACGCTGCCGCAGCTGCGCGAGCTGGTCGTCCAGCACTGGCCCTGCTTCGAGCCCTACTTCGACGAGCGCCGCGACCTCGAACTCGCCCTGGACGAGCTGGAGGTGACCCGCAACGTCGTCTCCCGCAACCGCGCGCTGTCGGAGGCGGTCCTGAACCAGGCCGAGCGGGCCTCGGCCCGGCTGCTGGAGATGCTCGGCGCAGGCGGCGACGTGCCCTCCGCGCGCCGGCTGCCCGTCGACGCGGTCGAGGACCTGGTGGGGGACCGGTACGCGGACGTGGTGGCCGTCCACGCCGACCGGGTCCGGCTCATGCGCCAGTTCCCGGCCGAGGACCTCTTCGGGGGCGCCCGCCGGCTCGACGCCATCGGCATCGGCCTCAACCTGCTGGTGCAGAACTTCTCCGGCCGCCGGCTGGTCCGGCTGGCGGAGTCCGGCTGCCGGGTGCGCCTGCTCTTCCTCAACCCGGCCTCCAGCGCGGTGAAGCGCCGCGAGCGGGAACTGGGGATGAAACGGGGCGAACTGAGTCGCTCCGTCGAGATGAACATCCTGCACATGCGCCGGGTGCGGTCCCGGCTCCGCGACCCCGGCGCCTTCGAGATCCAGGTCTACGACGAGACGCCCCGCTGCACCGCCTACCTGGTCGACGGGGACGGCGCCGACGGGATCGCCGTGGTGCAGTCCTATCTGCGCGGGGCGCGCGGCATGGAGTCTCCCGTGCTGGTGCTGCGCAACGGCAGCAGGCTGGTCAAGTCGGACGACCTCGGGGAGGTCGGACTCTTCCCGACCTACCGTGAGGAGTTCGAGCAGGCTTGGGCCGATTCGCGCCCGGTGTCCTGAACTGTCCACCCCGGTAAGCGGAACGCGGTCACCGGATTGTCAGTGCCGCGTGCGAGGGTGGAGGCCACTGGGGGAAAGCACCACCGAGAAGGGGGGCCGCCGATGGGCTGGCACCGGGAGCTGCTGATCGGCTTCGACCTGGAGACGACCGGGACCGATCCGTACGAGGCGCGCATCGTCACCGGCGCGGTCATCGAGGTCAGGGCGGGCGAGCCCGTGGGCCGCCGGGAGTGGCTGGCCGATCCGGGCGTGGAGATCCCGGCCGACGCCGTCGCCGTGCACGGCATCACCAACGAACGCGCGGCCGCCGAGGGCCGCCCGGCCGACCAGGTCGCCGACGCCCTGGCCGAGGTGCTGACCGGGTACTGGAAGACGGGAGTGCCGGTCGTCGCCTACAACGCGGCCTTCGACCTCACCCTGCTCTCCGCCGAACTGCGCCGGCACGGCCTGCCGTCGCTCGCCGACCGGCTCGGCGGCCGCGCCCCGGCACCGGTCATCGACCCCTACACGATCGACCGCCGGGTCGACCGCTACCGCCGCGGCAAGCGGAACCTGGAGGCGGTCTGCGCCGAGTACGGCGTCGTCCTGGGCGCCGCCCACAACGCCTCGGCCGACGCCCTCGCGGCGGCCCGGCTCGCCTCCGCCATAGCCGGCCGCCACCCGAAGGTCGCGTCCCTCGGGCCGGCGGAGCTGCACGACCGTCAGATCGAGTGGTACGCCGAATGGGCGGCGGACTTCCAGGCGTTCCTGCGCCGCAAGGGGGAGGCGGACGCGGTGGTGGACGGCGTGTGGCCGGTGCGCGAACCGGCGGACAGCCGGACGGCGTAGCCGCCCGCCGTCAGAACGGGTACCAGCGCACCGTCTCGTCGCCGTCCCGCAGGGACGCCACCCGGCGCCCGAACTCGGCCAGCGCCGCGGGGTTGCTCGGGGCGTGCTGGGCCACCCACGCGCAGCTCGCCGTCTCGCGGGCGCCGCGCAGCACGGCGCAGCCCTCCCACTCCCGCACGTCCCAGCCGTAGGCGTCGGTGAAGGAGTCGTACGCCTCGGCGGGCAGACCGTAACGGTCGCGGGAGAGGGCCATGACCACCAGGTCGTGCTCGCGCAGATCGGCGGAGAAGGTCTCCAGGTCGACGAGGACGGGGCCGTCGGGTCCGATGTGCACGTTGCGGGGCAGCGCGTCGCCGTGGATCGGCCCCGGCGTCAGGCGGGGCGTCAGCGCGGCCGCCGCGGCGGCGAACCCGTCCCGGCGCTCGCGCAGGTAGGCCGCGTCCTCCGGGGCGATCGCCCGGCCCGCGAGCCGCAGCCAGCGCTCCACCCCGCCCAGCAGATCGCGGGGCGGCAGGGGGACCGGGGGCGCGGGCAGCGCGTGCACGATCCGCAGCAGCCGGGCCAGGTCCCGGGGTTCGGCCGGCCGTACCGGATCGGGCAGCCGGTGCCACACCGTCACCGGGTGACCGTCCACCAGCAGCGGCTCCGGCTCCGCCGCCCGCACCGCGGGCACGTCCGCCCCGGCCAGCCAGCCGGCGATGTCCAGTTCGCGGCGGGCCCGGTCGAGCAGTGTGGCGTCCCGGCCGACCTTGACCACCAGGTCGCCCGCGGCGAACACCGCGTTCTCGCCGAGGGCGAGGAGCCGCGCCTCCCGCGCCGGGCCCGGCAGCACCTTCGCCGCGGCCAGTACGTCCCGCGCCCGTGCCTCGTCCATCGTCCGCCTCCGCGCCGTCTTCCCGTGCCGTGTCCTGCCGGTGCCCGGCCAGTCTTTCATTCGCGCAGCTCGGACCGGGTGGGAGGGCGGCGGGATGCGCGCGGTGACGGCCACCGGTGGACGCGGGTGTAAATCATTTGAACGAGACGTCTCGTCTCGCCTAGCCTCGGGGCATGACCGCACCCGTCCGGCCCGCCCACATCGCCATGTTCTCCATCGCCGCCCACGGCCATGTGAACCCCAGCCTGGAGGTGATCCGCGAACTCGTCGCCCGGGGCCACCGGGTCACCTACGCCATCCCGCCCGCCTTCGTCGAGAAGGTGGCCGCCACCGGCGCCCGGCCCGTGCCCTACACCTCCACCCTGCCCGGACCCGACGCCGACCCGGAGGCGTGGGGGAGCACCCTGCTGGACAACGTGGAGCCCTTCCTCGACGACGCGATCCAGGCGCTGCCGCAGCTCGTCCGGGCCTACGAGGGTGACGAACCCGACCTCGTGCTGCACGACATCGCCTCCTACCCGGCCCGCGTCCTCGCCCACCGCTGGGGCGTCAGGGCCGTCTCCCTCTCCCCGAGCCTGGTCGCCTGGGACGGCTACGAGGAGGAGGTCGCCGAGCCGATGTGGGCTGAGCCGAGGAAGACCGAGCGGGGCCGTGCCTACTACGCCCGTTTCGCGGCCTGGCTCGCGCGGAACGGGATCACCGAGCACCCCGACGCGTTCGCCGGCCGCCCCGCCCGCTCCCTGGTCCTCATCCCCAAGGCCCTCCAGCCGCACGCCGACCGGGTGGACGAGCGCGTGTACACCTTCGTCGGCGCCTGCCAGGGCGACCGCGCCGACCAGGGCGGCTGGCAGCGCCCCGACGGCGCCCGGAAGGTGGTCCTGGTCTCCCTCGGCTCCGCCTTCACCCGGCAGCCCGCCTTCTACCGCGCGTGCGTGCGCGCCTTCGCCGACCTGCCCGGCTGGCACCTCGTCCTCCAGATCGGCCGGCACGTCGACCCGGCCGAACTGGGCGACGTGCCCGAGGGCGTGGAGGTGCGCGACTGGGTGCCGCAACTGGCGGTGCTGCGGCAGGCCGACCTGTTCGTCACGCACGCCGGCGCGGGCGGCAGCCAGGAGGGACTGGCCACCGCCACGCCGATGATCGCCGTGCCCCAGGCCGCCGACCAGTTCGGCAACGCCGCCGTCCTGGAGTCCCTGGGGGTCGCCCGCCGCCTGGACACCGGGGAGGCCACCGCCGACCGCCTGCGCGAGGCCGCGCTCGCCCTGGCCGACGACCCGGAGGTGGCCCGGCGCCTGAAGGAGATACAGGCCGGCATGGCGCACGAGGGCGGCACCCACCGGGCGGCGGACCTGATCGAGGCCGAACTGGCCGCGGGCCGCCCCATGTGACGGCCCCCTCCCGCGGCGAGCGGGGGGACGGCAGGGGCCCGCCGGTTCCCGGGGAACCGGCGGGCCCTCGTCGACGGCGGGGTCAGACGGTCAGCCTCTCGTCCGTCGCGCGCGCCGGGGCGGCCGGGCCCGGCTCCGGCGACTCGTCGTGGGTCAGGTCGGGCAGCCGGTGCAGCCACTTCGGCAGGTACCAGTTGCGCTCCCCGAGCAGGGCCATCACCGCGGGCAGCAGCACCCCGCGGATGACCGTCGCGTCGATGAGGACCGCGGCGGCCAGGCCCACGCCCATCTGCTTCATGGACTGCATGGACAGGGTGCCGAAGATCGCGAACACGGCGACCATGATGACGGCGGCGCTGGTGACGACCCCGGCCGTGGTGACCACACCGTGCTGGATCGCGTCCTTGGTGCTCCTGCCGCGCATCCGCGCCTCGCGGATCCGGGAGACCACGAACACGTGGTAGTCCATGGACAGGCCGAACAGGATCACGAACAGGAACAGCGGCAGCCAGGTGACGACCGCGCCGACGCCCTCGGCACCCACCAGCGAGGCCCCCCAGCCGTGCTGGAAGACGGCCACGAGGATGCCGTAGGCGGCGCCCACCGACAGCAGGTTGAGCACGATCGACGTGATCGCGACGGTCAGCGAGCGGAACGACAGCAGCATCAGCAGGAAGGCGAAGACGACCACGAACGCGAAGACCGGTACCACCGAGCCGAGGAGCTGGTCGTTGAAGTCCCTGTTGCCCGCCACCTGCCCGGTGATCGGCGCCTGGAGGCCCTCGACCCGGCCGAGGGTGGCGGGCCTGACCTCGTCGCGCAGCTTGTCGAGGCTCTTGACGGCCCGGTCCATGTCGGAGCCGCCGACCAGCGGTACGGACACCAGGGCGACGTCGCGCCCCTTCTCCAGCCTGATGTCGACGGGACCGCGCGAGGCGCCCGAGGAGATCGCCCGCTCCTTGAAGTCGGCCAGCGCCCGCCGGACCTCGGGCGCGTCGATGTCCTTCGCCCGGACGACCACCTGGGCGGGCTCGGAGCCGCCCGGGAACGCGTCGTTGACCCGGTTGTACGTCTGCACGATCGGCAGCGAACCGCCGAACTCCTGGTCCAGGGTGAGCTGCTGGGTCTTCATGCCGAGCGCGGGCGCGGCCACGGCGAGCAGCGCGCCGGCCGCCACCACGACGGAGACCAGCGGCTTGGCCAGCACACCCCGCAGCACGGCGGTCCAGAAGCGGCTCTCGGCCGGCGCGCCCCGCCTGGGGCGGCGGCGCAGGAACGGGATCCGGCCCTTCTCGACCCGCTCGCCCAGCAGCGACAGCAGCGCGGGCAGCACCGTCACCGAGCCGACCATGGCGACGGCGACCACCATCAGGGAGGCCAGGCCCATCGCCTCGAAGGTGGCGAGACCGGTGAACAGCATGCCCGCCATGGCCACGCACACCGTGACACCGGAGACGATGACCGCCCGGCCGCTGGTGGCGGCGGCGATCCTGAGCGCGGTGCCCGCGTCCCGGCCCGCGTCCCGCTCCTCACGCTCCCGGCGCAGGTAGAACAGGCAGTAGTCGACGCCGACGGCCATACCGACCAGCAGCATCACGGAGTTGGCGGTGTCGCTCATCGGCTGGAGGTGGCTGACGAGCCCCATGAGGCCCATCGTCGCCATGATCGCGGTGACCGCGAGCGCCACCGGCAGCAGCGCCGCCACCAGCGCGCCGAAGGCGATCAGCAGGATGCCGAGCGCCACCGGCACCGCGGAGAGCTCGGCCTGCTTGAAGTCGTCGCCGAAGGCGTCGTCGTACTGCTTCTTCATGCTGGCGCCGCCGATCTCCTCGATCCGCAGCGAGCCGTGCTTCGCCTGCACCCCGGCGACGGCGTCCAGCACCGGTGCGACGCGCTCGGCGGCGGTGTCCGCGTCGCCGCGCATGTCGAACTGCACCAGCGCGCTGCGGCCGTCCCGGGAGATGGTGCGGGTGTCGTAGGGCGAGGTCACGGCGGTGACCTTGCCGGTGGCGCCGACGGCCGCGACGACGTCGGTCACGGCGGCCCGGAACTCGCCGCTCGTGGCCCGTACGTTCCCGCCCTTGGCCTGGATCAGGACGGTCTCGCCGGCCGGCTGCTCGATGCCCGCGTCGGCGATGATCCGCGCGGCCGTGTGCGTCTCGCCCTTGAGCTGGTCGTTCTCGTCGACGTCGACCCGGCCGGCCGCCGAGCCGAGCCCCATGGCCAGGACGACGAACAGCACCCATATGCCGACGGCGGCCCAGCGGTGCCGGGCGCTCCATCCGCCGGCGCGGGCGGCCAGCCCCCGCACCCGCACGTCCGTGTTCCCCATGACGGGTTGTCCCCCTCGTGTGCGGTGCCGGCCCCCTGCCGCCACCTCCTCGCTTGCTCTCGACGGTAGGCGCCGCGCGCGGCGGTCTCGTCGTGCTGTCCGGTGAGCTCCGGGGGACGCGGCTCACCGCTGGGGAGGACGGCGGCCCCTTACATCTATCGCCGGCTCTCGGGGCCGTGCCTCGGGGTGTCCGATCCGCCGACAGAGATCCACTTTGTGATTACGAAAGGTTGTTGAACAAATCACAGCTGCGTGTAGGAGTTGATCCGCACCCTCCGCATCGGCCAGAGTTTCGCGGAGTCCGGCGCATGTCCGGGCCCCGGCCGTCGTGCCCGCCCCCACGGGGCACGGCGGCCGCTCTAAGGTGTCCGGATGACGACCTATGCGGCACTGCTGCGCGGAATCAACGTCGGTGGCAGCAGGAAGGTCCCGATGGCCGACCTGCGCACGCTCATGACCGGTCTCGGGTACGACGGGGTACGGACCCATCTGCAGAGCGGTCAGGCCGTGTTCACCGCCGACGGTGGTGACGAGGAGTCGCTGGCGGCCGAGTTGGCCGGGGCGGTCGGGGAACGGTTCGGCTTCCCGGTCGACGTGATCGTGCGCGACCACGCCTACCTGCGCGCGGTGGTCGCGGGCTGTCCCTTCCCGGCCGACGCACTGGAGCCCAGGCAGCTGCACGTCACCTACTTCTCCGCCCCGGTCACCGCCGAGCGGTTCGCGGAGATCGACCCCGGGGCGTACCTGCCCGAGGAGTTCCGGCTCGGCGACCGCTGCCTGTACCTGTACGCCCCCGACGGCGTCGGCCGCTCCAAGCTCGCCGAGGCGCTGTCCCGGCCGCGGACCGGCAAGGGCCTGATCGCCACCAGCCGCAACTGGAACACCGTCACCAAGCTGGTCGAGCTGACCACGCCCTGAGCCGCCCGCGCCGGGCACGGACCGCACCCTGATTGGACCACTGAGAACGTCCTGGATTGGGCCGGGATCTTGAGCCAACGGCGCACTAGCGTCAGCGTCATGACCGCATCCGAGCACGGCCGTACGACCACCGCCCCCGACCCGGCCCGGGTCGACTTCTTCTTCGACCCCGCCTGCCCCTTCGCCTGGATCACCTCCCGCTGGCTGCTGGAGGTCGAACAGGCCCGCCCGCTCGACCTGCGCTTCCGCGTCATGAGCCTGTACCTGCACAACACGGGCAACGAACTGCCCGACTGGTACCGGGACCTGGTCGACCGGTCGATCGGCCCGGTGCGGGTCGCCGCGGCCGCCGCCGAACGGCAGGGCCCGCAGGTGCTGCGCGACCTGTACACCGCCTTCGGCACCCGCATCCACGAACGCGGGCAGAAGGACTTCGACGCGGTGGTCGCCGAGTCGCTGACCGAACTCGGGCTCCCGGCCGACCTCGCGGCCGCCGCCCACGACCCGTCGTACGACGACGCGGTGCGCCGCAGTCACGAGGCGGGCGCGGAACCGGACTCCGGCGGCTACGTCGGCACGCCCACGCTGCACGTCGACGGCACGGTGTGGTTCGGACCCGTACTGCGGGCCGTCCCGCGCGGCGCCGAGGCGGCCGAACTCTTCGACAGCTTCCGCACGCTGGCCCGCCACCCCGACTTCTTCGAACTCAAGCGCACCCGCACCGGCGGCCTGCGCTTCGACTGAACCGGTGCCCGGGCGGCGCGAGTTGGCCGATAACCGCCCCTCGGGAGCCGTGCCGGCAGCACACCCGTGACACATCCGCCGGAACAGACGCAGAGACAAGAGCCGTCCGTGGTCCGACGTCACAGGGGAACGCCGGACCACGGACGGCCGACGCCCCGGCGTCTCCCGGCGCGGCCCCGCGCCTCCCGCCGTGTCCCGGCTCTGGGAACCCCGGGACAAACGCTCCCCGTTGTCCCTAGGGTGAGGCGCGCGGAGAACGGCCGAGGGGGACGGATGACTGTGACGGGGCGACCATTACCGAAGCTGCCGCAGTACCGCAGGGACTCGGTGACCCGCCGCCTGTGCGCCTCCGCGCACCTCGACGACGCCTTCGCCCGCTACGTCGACCGGGCGCTCACCGGGGACCGCCTCGACGCCCTCGGGCTCAGCCTCGGCATCAACTTCGTCGCCCTCGCCCGCCACGCCCGGGTCGCCGCCCGCCGCCGCGAGGCCCTCGACAGCCGGCTGGCCCGGCTCGCGGTGATCGCGATCCTCTCCTTCCTGACCGGGGTGACGGGGGCGGTCAACGGACACTGGTCCCTCGTATGGGTGGCGATTTTCGGCCCTCTCGGCACGTACGCGGTGGCCTGGACCCTGGTCCACCGCAAGGAGTCCGTGGGCCGGGACACCGCACGCGAGGTGTTCCAGGCCACCGAGAAGCCCGAGCGGACGGCGCCGCCCGTCGAGCCCGAGGCCGAGGCCTGGCTCGGCGAGCTGAAACGCGCCAACGTCCTGCCGTACGCGGACGCGGCCGCCCGGACCAACCCCTTCGTCGGCAGCGGCGCCAAGCTCAAGGAGGTGGTGTGGCAGCCCATCGACGTCAGCAGGCCGGCCGACGCCCCCGGCGGCGGCAAACTCCCGCTGCTCCCCTTCGACGCCGTCGACCTGCACACCTATGTGGCCCGGCACCTGGAATCCATCGCCGGCCTGCCCGGCCTGCGGGCGCAGAACCGGCTCTACGTCCTCGGCAGCAACGCCTGCTTCCTGCCCGAGCTGGTGCCCGACCGCACCCGCAGACCGCACGCCCGGATACCCAGCGAACTGGTGCGCGCCGGCCTGGAGAACCCCGGCGCCGGCATGCGCACCCACCTCTGCCTGGAACGCATCGGCGAGGGCGGCCGCATGATCGTCTCCATGTACCTGCGGGCCATCCTGCAGCCGCCCAGCCTCACCTGGGAGGTTGCCGCGTACGTGATACCCCCGCTGGACGGCCGCTTCCTCCGTGTCGACCGGCTGCCGGTGGCCCCCCGCGAACGCTGGTGGAGCCTCGTCCGGTACGCCACCGCCCACACCGGCCCGTACCTGCGCGGCTCCCTCGGCCGGGTGCGCGACCGCCGCGCCTGGCGGCGCGACCACGCCCGCGTGCTGGCCCGTGAACGCAAGGCGATCGACAAGCAGCACCTCCTGTACGACTACGGCGCCAAGGGCAGCCTGCGCGAGGACCTCGGCGCCTGGGACGCGGCGGGCTACGCCGAGCGGACCGACGCGCAGGACTTCCTCTTCCGGCTCCAGCAGGGCGTGCTGGTCGCCACGGAACGGTTCCTGGAGGACCACCACGTCGACACCAGCTCCTACGACAAGGCCCTTCAGGTCATCAGCACGCAGACCTACAACATCGGTAACGTCAGCGGCCCCAGCATCTTCGGCAACGACGGCACGATCGCCGTGGGCGGTCAGCAGGGCCCCGGACCCCACGGCGGCCCGGGACCCCACGGCGCCCCGGCGGCCGGCCCGGCCGCACCGTGACCCACGGCCCCAGCACCGGCGGCACCCCCCGACCAGGAGTCAGGACAGGACAGTGAGCACGTACAACTTCCACGGGAACATCAACGGCCCCGCCCACATGGGCGACCACGGCCGGATCGAGGTCAACGTCCACGAACCGGCCACCGAGCCGCTCGTCCGGCTCGCCGAAGGGCTCATCGAGGCGCTGCGCGCCGAGTACCCGGTGCTCGTGCCCCACGGCGAGGCCGTCCACGGCGCGCTGATGGAGTCCGTCGGGGACGGCGGCCCGCCCAACCGGGGCCGGATCCGCTCGGCCCTGGAGACCATCAGCATCGGCGCCGCGGCCGGCACCGCCAGCCTCGCCTTCACCCAGCAGTTCATGCAGGTGCTGGGCCTGTGAGCCATCCGGGTCCGTGAGCCGCGGGGGCCCCGTGCGAGCGGGGCCCCGCGGGCGCTCACCCGGCCCGCACCACCGCCCGCACCCCGCCGCCCAGGTCCAGTTCCAGACCCGACCTGAGCGGCACCGTCTGCCCGGGCTCGACCTTCTGCGCGGTGCCGTCCGAGCGGGTGCCCGTCCAGGTCAGCGCCGACCGGTTGGCGAGACCGAACCGCCCCGGCTGCTTGGGGTGTTCGACCAGCTCCGCCACCAGCGCGGCGTCCGAGCAGTCGTGCCGGGCCGGCTCGGGCGGCAGATGGTGCTCCTGCACCCGGGCGCCCCGGCGCAGCCGGATGTGGTGCTCGGTGCGCGGCGGGGGAGTGGTCACCGTCAGCCGCGGCGGCAGCACCAGCGCCGCCCCGCAGCCCCAACAGGCACGCGGCGGCGGGTTCTCGCCAGGCTCGGTCATGTTCTGCCGCCCGCAGGACGCGCACTCCACCACCGAGTCCAGCACCGCCCGCAGCGCGTCGCGCCACTCCGACTCCCGCACCCGGGCCGCCGGATCGCGCAGCCCGACGGTGAACGAGCGCCGGAACAGCTCCTGCAGCCGGCCCGCCGCCGCGTCCCAGGTGGCCAGCACGGTCGCGTGTTCCATCGGGTCCGGCGCGTTGGAGTCGTCCACGGGGTCGAAGACGAACAGCGGGTCGCGGCCGTACAGCTTGCGCTCCGCCGCCTCGTCCAGGCAGTGGATGCCCAGTTCCCGCCTGCCCTTGAGCGGGTGGTGGTTCATCAGCAGCATGAACAGCAGCACGGCCAGGGAGTGCAGGTCGGACTGGACGCCGGGCGACGCGCCCGGATCGCCGCGCACCAGCTCCGGCGCCATGAACTCCATGGTGCCCGAGATCCCGGTCGCGTCCCCCTCCACCACCGCGTTGTCGTTGTCGCAGACCAGCACGTCACCGGTGGCCGGGTCGAAGAAGATGTTGCCCCAGGAGATGTCCCGGTAGGCGATGCCCCGCGAGTGCAGCGCCTGGTACGCCTCCACCGTGTACAGGCAGGCCGTCAGCAGCGCACGCTGACTCGTGCGCAGCTGCCGCCGGAACAGGGCCGGAAGCCCCTTGAAGCGGTCCGGGCGCACCCCCATCAGATAGCCGAACGACCCGCGGTGCTCGGGCACGTACGCCTCGGGCCACAGGAACCGGTCGTCCGCGAAGTCACGCGCCACCAGCTCCCTGACGATCGCCTGCTGCGCACCGGTCGCACAGGTCGGGTAGTACCACTTCAGCGCGCGCTCCCCGTCCGGGGTGCGCACCCGGTACACCTCGCCCTGCCCACCGGCGCCGAGCAGGCCGACGACCTCGACCCCGTCACCGTTCTCCGCCGGCAGGCGCGTCCCGCCGTCGAGCATGCCGCTCATCTACGTCTCCGTCTCCGTCTCCGTCTTGGGTTCGTCCGGCTCCGCGGCACCGGCCGCCACCGCGGTGGACTCCCCGTTCCCGCCGGCCTCGGCCTCGGCCTCGGCCCCGGCCGGTTCCGGGGCGTCCCGCGCGAAACGCAGGGCCGCCGCCAGCGTCGTGTCGTCGCCCGAATGGCGCGCCGCCTCGGCCAGCCACCGGGGCAGCACCTCGCGGACGCCCGCGCCGCCCTCCCCGGCCAGCCGCCCCGCCAGGCCCTCGACGAACGACCGGTAGCCGTCGGCCGAGGCGAAGCTCTTGGACAGCCCGTCCGTGGAGAGCACCACCAGGCGCGGGGTGCGCGCCTCCTCGAACACCGGCGCCCAGTGCATCCGCACCGACCGCCAGGCGTCCCGCCCGCACAGCGACTCCGTCTCGTCGCCCAGGTCCTCCTCGGCGGGCGCCAGCGGCCGGCTCAGCGTGCCGTCGTGCTCCACCACCGCGAGGTCGCCGTCACCGATCTGCCAGGCCACGAACAGCCAGGGCATGAGCACGGCACCGATCAGCGTCGTGCCGTACAGCACCACCTTCTCCTCGGTCCCCGGCTCCCGGGACGCCTCCTCGACGACCGGGCGGTTGCGGTCCCAGTGCCCGAGCGCGGCCTGCCGCCACTCGTGCACCAGAGCGCGCGGGAAGTCGTCCCGGGCGTACGTCATCAGCCGGGACAGCCGACCCGGCCCCTGGCAGTCGGCGGCCGCCCGGCCGAAGTGCTCGGCCAGCCCCATGAACCGGTCCACGGCGAACCGCGCGCCCAGCTCGCTGCGCGCGTGCGCCGCCGAGCCGTGCCCGTCCGCCACCGCGAGGAGCAGCGGGCTCTCACCGGTGCCCGCGCCCCGGCACTCGTACCAGTCCTGGTTGCGCCGCTTGTTGACGCCCTGGACGCTGTCGGCCAGCGTCTCCCACCGTCGCACCCCGAGCGTCACCACACGTCGTCGTCATCGTCGTCGTCCAGCACCGGCGGCGCGTACGGCTGCTTCACCATCGTCGCGGCCGTACCGGAGGCGTCACCCGCGACCGGCTGGGAGGCCGCCTTCACGGCCGCCGTGGAGGCCCACCGGATGGCGGCGGCCAGCTGTTTGGGGCTGTTGGCGTCCAGCGGCTGGAGTTCGGGGTTGCCGAGGAACTCCTGCAGCACTCCGCGGTCCGCGTCCGAGCCGATCGCGATGGCGACCCGCACCGCCTTGCGGCCCCACGGGGTGGCGTCGACGGCCTTCAGGCCCTCCCGCCAGTCGTCGGTGGGCCCCCCGTCGGAGACCAGGGCGAGCACCGGCTTCAGCGCCCGCTGCGGCATCGGCGGGGACTGCAGCTCACGCGCCACCAGGTGCAGCGCCTCACCGAGGTTGGTCATGCCGTCGACCTGCACGTCCTGCCAGGTGAAGTCGTCCACCGGGACCGGTGTCCGGTGGTGCCACTGCGCGGTGGTGGAGAACGTGACGGTGCGCAGCAGCAGTTGTGCGGCCGGGTTGTCGTGGGCCACCGCCCGCATCTCCGGAACGGCCTCCCTGATCGCGTAGTTCAGCCTCGCGATCTTGTCGCCCTGCATCGAGTACGAGCAGTCGAGCAGCCAGATGAAGTGGACCGGCCGGTTGGCCATGGGCCCGCCGGGAATGTCGCTCACGCCGTGGTTCCTTTCCGTGGACAGGTGTCGTGCGGGTGGGGTGCGCGGGTGCGCGCACCCGCGGGGGAGAGCCGGGGGTCAGCGCAGCAGCAGCCACGCGGTGCCGCCGAGGGCCGCCGCCGCCAGGACCATCGCGGTGACGAAGAGGCCCGCCAGCACCCGCCGGGCCCGTGCGACCGATGGGGTCACCT
The DNA here is from genome assembly GCF_000444875.1 of Streptomyces collinus Tu 365. NCBI lineage: Bacteria > Bacillati > Actinomycetota > Actinomycetes > Kitasatosporales > Streptomycetaceae > Streptomyces > Streptomyces collinus. The sequence continues at coordinate 6,618,956 of NC_021985.1, forward strand.
GGTTCATGCCGGGCTGTACCTCCCCTCGTGGCCCTGGTTCGCCCCGTCGGGCCGCCGCCGCGGCCGGCCCGGCCGGCGCCCGCCACCGGCCGGGCCGCTCAGCGGGCCGGTGCGCAGCCCCGAGGCCGCCAGCAGCCACAGCACCGGCTCGGCGGCCCGCCGCTGTTCGCTCTCCAGCGGCCCGGTGCCGGTGGCCGCGTGCGCGCTGACGGCCCAGTAGCGGGCCGCCCGGAAGTCGTGGCCGAGCGCCCGGACCAGGGGGCCGAGGCCCACGTCGGCCAGCCAGTCCTCGATCCGCGCACCCGGCACCGGCAGCGAGGTGAGCCGGTCGAGCACGTCCCGTTTGGTGACCACGGTGGCCACCGGCAGCCGGGACCGCCGGCCGGTGAGCGCCGCCAGCTCTCCGGTGAGCCGCTGGTACGTCTCCCAGGGGCCCTGCGCCGAGGGCCGGGCCCGATCCGCCCGCTCGGTGTCCGCCGGGCCCAGCCGGCCGCGCACCCGTGGATCGGCCAGGGCGTCGGCCACCAGGATCACCCCGTCCGTGTGCGCCAGGTACCCCTGGGCGCGCACCCGTCCGGCGTCGCTCACCGACTCGCCCATCGGGTCGTACAGGTACAGCAGCCGGCGCCTGCGGCCCCGGGCCACGGTCAGCATCAGGGCGCGCGGCTGGCCGCCGGTCGTGGCGTGCGCCCAACCGGTGCGGTTCAGCTCCTGGTGGAGGCCGGTGCGGACGCGCTGGTCGTCCACGGTGGCGTACTCCACCCGCAGTTCGCCCTGTCGCGCCCACGAGTGCAGCCCCTCGACCATGGCCGCCATCAGCATCGTCTTGCCCGAGGAGGTGCCGCCGACCAGCGGGGTGTGCACCACCGGCATGGTCCCCGCCGCCCGGGGCAGGAACCGCTCGCAGCGCGGGCACAGCGCCGTGAGCCGCCCGCGGCCCAGCGGCCGGGAGGCGGGCAGCCGGTGCCCGCACCGGCACACGTGCCACAGCACGCCGTACCGCCCGGGCCGCAACTCGGCATGGTTCTCACCGCAGTTCGGGCAGCGGTGCAGGGCCAGCGGGACCGGCGCGTAGCAGCCGGGGTGCGGGCACCTGACCCGGACACCCCGCAGCAGCAGCCAGCCACGCTCCAGGGCGCGCAGCACCGGTACGGCGGCGGCCCACCCCAGCCACACCACGGCCAGCAGCAGCCCGAACAGCGCCAGCACCACGCCGAGGAGCAGCGCCGCCAGCACGGCCCCGGCCGGCGCGCCCACGGCGGTGCCGGGCGCGACGAACACCATCAGCAGCAGCCGGTAGAGCGGTGCGGTGGGACGCCGGCCGGAGGGCCGGCACCCGTGGAACAGGTTCCTGACGGCTCCCCGCAGCCACCGGTCGCGCAGCGTGGACCACACCGTCCGCGGCACCGCGGCCGCGGCGGACCCGGCGTCCGCCCACGCCTGTCGCCACCAGTAGGCCGGGTGCGCGGGCTCACCGCCGCCGACCTTGGCCAGCCGCCAGTCGGGGAGGCCGGGCTGCCAGGGCCCGGTCCGCCGCCAGGCGGCCGCAAGGCCCCGCCCGAGGAACTCCCCCAGTGTGCGCAGCCCGCACACCGCGGCGGCCACCACCGCGGTCCAGCCGAGCAGGAGGACCAGCGCGAGCTGCGCGCCGCCCTCGGCCGCGTCCGCCTTCACTCGCGGCCTCCCCCGGCGGGCGGCTCCACGTCGCCGGTCCAGGGCGCCTGCCGGTCCTCGCGCCGGCCCCGCCCGGTCAGCCGGCCCGCGAGCCGGCCCAGCGCACCGGGCCGGTTCCAGGCGCGGTAGGCGTCCAGCCGGCCCCGGCCGACGCGGTGCAGCGCCTCCTCGACCGCACGCTGGTCCTCGGCCGGCAGCGCCCGTACGACCGGGCGCAGCACCTTGGCCAGCAGGGTCGTCCGGGTCGTCTCCCAGCCGCCGTACGGCCGCGGATAGGCGCTCCAGTCGCAGAAGCAGGCGGCGACGTACCCCGGCACGGTGCGCAGCCGCTCGGCCACCCGGTCCCCGCGCGCCACGCGCTCGTAGGCCGCCAGCAGCCCGGGGTCGCCCGCGCGGGCCAGCGTGTACAGCTCGCTCTCGGGCGCCGGCGGACGGGGCGGCGCGTACGGGTCGGTCCCGGGCGCCGCCACCGCCAGCAGCCGTCGCGCGAGGGCGTCGTGGACGCGCCGGGTCGCCGGTTCGGGCACCGGCTCGGGCGCGCCGTCCCGCAGGCCGCACACGTGGTCCACCCAGTTCTCCACGTCGTGGTCGCCGTCCAGCAGCCCGGCGTACTCCAGCAGGAGCAGCGGCGCCCGGTGCGCGGGCCGCAGCTCCGTGGTGAAGCAGCGCAACAGGTCGGCGGCGAGGACCGGCACCGCCGGGTCGTCGGCGGGGGCCGCGAGCGCCGCCTCCACCAGCGCGTCCCGGGTGCCCGCCTGCCGGTGCGCGTCCGAGCCCAGCTCGCTCAGCAGCAGCGCCGCCTCCTCCGCGCCGGGCGGACCGTCCGGCCAGACCAGCTGGAACGCGGTGCACAGCACGTCCGGCGCGGCGTGCGGGGAGACCCCGGCGGTGCGCAGCAGGCCGTGGAAGCGCGCCAGCCGGTCGCCGGTCCGCCCCGCCCCCGCCGTCTGCAGGCACATCCGCAGATGCGGGAACCCGGGGGAGGGCGGCACCGGCAGCCCACAGCCGGCCAGCCGCCCGGCCACCCAGGCCGGACTCGCGGCGGCGAGCGCGTCCAGCGCGCCGAACAGGGCGGTGCGCAGGGCGGGATGACCGTGCACGGCGTCGAGCACGGCGGGCGGACAGACCATCCGCCCGCCGTCGAGCTGCCGGCCGGTCCCGGGGGGTGGTGTCTGCCCGGAGCTGGAGCCGTGGGCGTGGCCGCGGCCGTGACCGGAGCCTCGGCTGGAGGGGGAGCTCGGGTCGGCCCCGGAGCCGTGGCCGGGCCCGGAGCCGAAACCGGGCCAGTGGCCGAGGGCGGCGCCGGACCCGGAACCCGGCCCGGAGCCTCGACTGGAGGGGGAGCTCTGGTCGGTCCCGGAGCCGTGGCCTGGGCCTGAGCCGGAGTCGGGCCAGTGGCCGGAGTCGGTGCCGGAGTCGGGTCCGTGGCCGGAGCCGGACCCGGGCCCCGGGGTGTGGCCCGGGCCGGTCGGACCGGACGGTTCGCGTTCCGGCTCCCGCGCGGCGGCCGGGTCGGCCGGCCGGCCGCCGACCAGGTCGCGCGCGAGCCGCCCGGCCAGTGCGGGCAGCGCGTCCACGCAGTCCACGTCGAGCAGGTCGGCGACGCGGAGCAGGGCCAGGGGCCGTCCGGCGGCCGGCTCGGTGGGGTCGCCGACGCCCTGGCGCAGCACGGGGGCGAGGTCCCGGGCCAGTTCCGCGCGGAGCGCGGGGGTGAGCGAGCCCGCGCCCAGCGCGGGCAGGGCGCCCCGGCCACGGACCGCCGCGGCGAGGACATGGGCGGCGAGCGGCGCGGAGACGGCGGTGGGCACCTGCCCGTCCAGCCGTTCCGACAGAGCGGCCAGCGCGGCCGGTTCGCCGTCCGGAGGGGTCCCGGCGGTGCCGTACTGCTGACCCGCGCCCGTCGCGCTCTGTTCCGTCAGCGCGGCGATCAGCGCGGTCAGGGTCTCCTCGGGGACCGTGGGCGCGTGGGCCGCGGTCCAGTGGGCCGCCGCCGCGCGGGCGTCGGCGCGCAGCGGGACGCCGGTGACGAGCGCCGCCACCGCCAGCGGGCCGAGGTCGCCGGAGGTGCCCCGGAACAGGTCGGGCCGGCCCGCCGTCCAGATCCGCGCGCACACGTCGGCCCAGGCGTCGGCGACGGGACCGGCGTCCGGGCCGGGGCGGGCGGTGCAGTCGTGCACCCGGAACCGGGGGTCGTGGCCGACCGGCTCGGAGGACGGCAGGACCCCGACGATCTGCTGCCGCGCCTGCTGCGGGCGCCGCGTGTAGGTGGTGAAGGTCAGCAGGTGCGCCCGCTCGCGGGGCAGCACCGCGCAGGCGAGCGCGATCCACTGGGCCACGTCGGCGCTGTCCCGCTCCACCACCACGATCTGCCTGCCGTCCGCATCCCCGGCCAGGGCCGCGAGGTCGGCGAAGAACGCGGCGAGCCGGTCCGCCCGGGAGCGCGCGAACGCCACCAGGCCGTCCCGGCGCAGCAGACCCGACGGCTCGAACCGGTCGACCGGCTCGGGCCGCCCGTCCGGCGGGGTGGCGTCGGCCCAGCGCGGCGACTCCCAGGCCGTGATGGGCAGCGCCCCGTCGGGCAGCCGGGTCCCGGCGGGAAGGTGCAGGGCGTGCGTGTGGAAGTTGCCCCAGCGTCCGCTGTAGTCGGCGCCCGTGTACACCGACCGGCTCAGCAGCCGTCCGCCGTCGGACAGTTCGGTGCAGCTGAACGCCTTGGGGAACGCCTTCAGCTCCTCGGCGTCCGGCCGCGCGGGCAGGTCGCGCGGGGGTTCGTACCCGATGAGCTGCTCGGCCTCCCGCAGCACCGTCTGCGGCACGCCGGGGCTGACCGCGGTGAACCGGAAGCCGGAGCCGTCCGGGCCGGGCGGCGCCGAGGTGTAGTGCAACTGGGCGAGGCTCACCGGGCACGCCCCTTCTCCGCCGCGCGCACGGGCAGCAGCCCGCGCCGGGACAGCAGCCACAGCAGCGGGTCCTCGACCCGCACCGGCTGCGGGCCCGACTTCGGGGCGTCCGCCGGGGCGTCCCGGGGCGGTGGCGCGCCCAGCGCGGACAGCCCGAAGAACGACAACTCGGCGAAGTCCAGGTCCAGTTGGCGCAGCAGCGACCCGGCGTCCCAGTCGGTCAGCAGCGACCGCAGTTCCTCGTGGACGGCGAGCCGGTCGGCGTCGTCGTAGGCGCCGGCGCTGTGCGGGGCGTTGCGCAGCAGCGGGGAGTGCGGGTCGAGCAGCGGCCGAAGCATGTCCGTCTTGGTGACGGCGACGGCCATCGGGGTGGACACCCGGCCCCGGGTGCGCCCCCGGCCGTGGGCCCGGAGCTGGGCCGCGAGGTCGGCGGCGATCTGCTGCGGCGCGGTCTCCACGACGGGCAGCGGGGGCCCCTCGTGCACCGGGAGCCGGTCGCGGACGGAGCCGAGCTGGAGCGGGTCCACGAGCAGGATGATCCCGTCGGCGGCGCTCAGGTAGCGGGTGTAGCGGTGCATCGCCTCGGCACCGGCCAGGTCCTCACCGGCCGCGTCGAAGAAGACCAGCGTGGTGTGCCGGGTGCCGGAACCGCCCAGCAGGCCCTTGCGGGGCAGGCTCAGCCGGTACAGCAGCGGGTCGTTGAAGCCGAGCGCGGCCGGCCGGGTGGCGTCCGGCAGCCGGAGCCGCTCGTACAGGTCCTCGGCCATCTCCTTGTCCCGCTGCTGGGTGCTCTGCCCCATCGCCGCGAGCGAGGCGTGGTACGCCTGCCCGACCCGGTGGTTCAGCTCGTTGACCAGAACGGCCGCGTAGGTGCTCTTGCCGGAGGCCTTCGCGCCGACCAGGGCGATGATCCGGCTGTCCTGGTCGCAGTAGTCGCTGGGCAGGTCGCTGTGGCAGGAGTCGCACACCCGTACCGGTGTCGGCACCCCGCAGTCCGGGCAGGGCACGCTGCTGCCCCCGCCGGCCGGGCCGCCGAGCCCGCCGAGCCTGCGCGCCGCGGGGAACACCGGCCCCCGCATCCGGGCCGAAGGGGGCACCCCGGGCCCCATGAAACCGGCCCACAGGTCGTCCCGTTCGGGCCCGCACGGCGCGCCGCCGCGCACCCCGCTCGGGGTCATCAGACAGCGGTACGGCAGCCTGGCCGCCGACGCGCGGGTGAAGCAGTACGGGCATATCACGGTCGTCATCGCTCAGCGCACCACCAGGCTCGCGGGGGAGGGTTCTTCAAGTCGCACCGAGACCGCGTGCTCCCCGAGCAGGAAGCCGCGCAGCCGGTACGGGGCCGGGCAGGCCGAGGCCGGAAGCTCCCGCTCGACCGTGCCGTGCCGAGCCAGGTCGGTCCCGGACACGCGCAGCACGGTCGTGCCGTCGGCGGGGCTGTTCGGGCGCAGGTCGCCGCTGCGGGCCACGCACACGAACTCGGGCAGTTCGCCGGACGCGCCCGGGGCGGCCAGGCTGACCCGCAGCAGCGCCGGGACCCGGCGCAGCAACCGCCGCTGCGGGCGCACCAGTTCGTACCGTATGGCGGTGTCGGCCGGCAGCAGCGTCTCGGCCGTCTCGGGCACCACGACGACCGCCCCGGGCGTACGGGGCACGGTCGCCGCCCGGATCCGCACCGCCCGCGGGCCGACCGGCAGCCGCAGCCCGCCTCGGCGGTAGGCGTGCGCGGTCAGCGTGTGCTCGCCGCCGCCGTCCGTGCCGTCCGGGGCCGTCCAGGTGACCGCGAGCTGCCCGGCGCCGTCGGGCCAGTCCAGCGTGACGCGTGCCTGACCGTCGGGGAGCCGTTCGGCGGTGAGCCCGGGGACGGCGTGCACGGCCTCCACGGCGACGGCGGGACCGGCCAGGGCCCGGGCGCCGAGCACGGCGACGGCGGCGACCTCGGCGCAGGTCCCGGGCGGCGGGCACGGGGCGCCGCTCCGCCCGGGCCAGTCCAGCGGGGGCGGCAGGTCGCGGGTGCGCAGTTCGGTGCCCGGTGCGGGCGCCCGACCCGGCCACACCACCAGCCGTACCTCGGCGTCCTGGGCACCGGTCCAGGCGAACCGTACGGCCGCGCCGTCGGGCCGCGCGGTGAGGGTGCGCACGGGGTCGGGCCAGGGGTGGACCGTGCCGGTCACCCGCAGCCCCGGGGAGGGGACCGGGGCGCCGTCGGGCCCCCGGTAGTGGCAGACGACGCGGAAGGCGTGCCGTCCGGCCGGCAGGCCCGTGGCGGTGAAGCCGTCCGGGCGGAGCGTCAACCGGGCGCCGGATGGGCCCGGTTCGGTGTGCTCGACGGTGACGTCGGCGGCCTTCCGCGGACGCCGCCAGGTGCAGTGGATCCGGCCCGGGCCGTCCGTCAGCACCGGCTGTCCCACCTCCGGGGCGACCAGTAACTGCCGTGAGACCAGCGGCGGTCCCGCCACCCGCCCGTCCCGCAGCGGCAGCGCCACGTAGCGCACCTTCGCACCGAGCGGCGCGTCCTCGTCGGCGGCCGTGCCGGCCGTCGTGGGGTCGGCGCCCGGCACGCCGCGCACCACGGGCCTGCCGCGGTCCGTGCGGCACAGCCGCAGCAGCCGCCAGCCGCCCGGTACGTCGGGCCGGTCCTGCCACGACAACTCCACGTGGTCGGGGCGTAGTTCGGCGCGCAGCAGCGGGCGGCAGCCGGATTCGGGGCGGTGCACGCGGACCAGGCCGCGCAGGGCGCGGTGGTCGTCGGCGGCCTCGCGCAGCGCCTTCAGGTACGCGTCGCCCGCGCTCTCCCGCTCGCCCTCGTCCTCGGCCCGGCGGCCGGTGCGCAGGTGGCCGTCGACCGCGTCGAGCCGTTCGGCGAGCCAGGCACGCAGGGCGGCGACCTCCCGGTCGCCGGAGTCGGGGGGCAGCCGGTCGAGCAGTGCCCGCAGCCGGTGCAGCCGGCGCAGCTCCCCGGCGTCGGCGAGCGACTCGGCGGCGTCGCGTGCGCGCCGGTCGAGGAACGGCCGCAGCGCGGCGGCGGCCACGAGGCCCGCCGTCTCGTCCGGGTGCACGCCCAACTCGGCCGCCGTGCGCGGGCGCCGGGAGGCGGGCTGGTCCTGCAACAGGCCGATGAGCTGGTAGAGGACGACGCGGCGCGGTGCGCGCGGATCGCGCCGGTGCAGCGCGGCCAGCTTCGCCGCGAGCGGGGCGCACGGCCCCGGGCCCTGCGCGAGCCGGTCGAGGAACGGCCCGTCCACCCGGCGCCCGCCCCGCGGCCCGTCGGGCACGTACAGGCCGTCCAGGACCCGTAACCCGGCCGGCGCGGCGCCCAGCACCTCGCCGAGGTGGCGTAACCCCGCCGCGTGCTGGTCGGCGGCGAGACGGCCGTAGCCCGGCACGAGGGGACTCAGCGGCAGGCCCGACAGGGCCCTGGGCAGCCCCAGGTGACACCCGAACTCCTGACCGGCCACGCGCACGTTCTCCCCCGATAGTGCTCCGAGGCACCATCCCAGCAGATCCGGCCGGGACCAGGAAGCACTTTCGAGGAAACCGGGCACCCCGGGACGGACCACGCCCGCGGGTGCCCGCGCGACCCGCCGGGCCAGGGCGCCGCCGACCTGGTCGGCCACCCGCCGGCCGACGGTCCCGGGCTGGTCAGCGGGGCTCCGGCACCATGGGCAGCCGCCCGGCGGTCAGGCTCATCTCGGCGCGGGGCGAGATCGTCGTCCCCGGCACCGGCCGCAGCCGCCAGCGGGAGGCGAGCGCCGCCAGCGCCAGCGTCGCCTCCGTCATCCCGAAGACGTCACCGATGCACTTGCGGCTGCCCCCGCCGAACGGCAGGTACGACCCGCGCGTGACGTCCTGAACCCGCTCGGGAAGCCACCGGTCCGGGTCGAAGACGTCCGGGCGCGCGAAGAACTCCGGGATGCGGTGGATGACGTACGGGCTGATCAGCACGTCCGTCCCGGCGGGCAGCCGGTGGCCGGCCAGTTCGGTGGGCTCGGTGGTCATCCTGGTGAACATCCAGGCCGGCGGGTAGAGCCGCAGGGTCTCGGTGAAGATCCGCTGCGTGTGGACCAGCCGGGGGACGTCGGCGTACTCCGGGGCGCGGCCGCCCAGTACCTCGTCGACCTCGGCGTGCAGCCGCGCCTCGGCCTCGGGGTGCGCCGCCAGCAGGTGCCAGGCCCAGGTGAGGGCGCTCGCCGTGGTCTCGACACCGGCCAGCAGCAGCGTCATGACCTGGTCGTGGACCTCCTGGTCGGTCATCGCGCCGCCGTCCTCCTCGTCCCGCGCGGCCAGCAGGGCCGACAGAAGGTCGCCGCGGTCCCCACCCGAGCGCCGGTAGTCCCCGACGATGCCGTCGATGAGGCCGTGCAGCCGGGCGAGTGCCGCGTCGAACTCCCGGTTGGCGGCGAGCGGCAGCCTGGCCACCAGTCCGGTGGGGTCCATCGCCCGGCGGAAGGCGCCGCGGACCATCACGGGCAGACTGCGCTGGATCTCGGCGACCGAGTGCGGCGCCATCTCCGTCGAGAACAGCGCGCGGGCCGTCACTCGCGCGGTCAGCGCCTGCATCGCGTCCGCCACGTCCAGGGGCAGGCCCGCCCGCCAGGTCTCCGCCTGCGCTGCGCACTCCTCCCGCATCACCACGGCGTACGCCGCGATGCGCGCGGAGTGGAAGGCCGGCTGGACCATGCGGCGCTGGCGGCGGTGGTCGGCCCAGTCGGAGGTGATCAGCCCGTTGCCCAGGATGGGGCGGGCCTTGTCCTTCACCGGCCCTCCCGTGTCGTAGACACGCGCGTTGCGCAGCACCTGCTGCACCAGTTCCGGATGACAGGGCAGGTACGCCGGCCTGCCGCCGAGGCGCAGTTCGACCAGGTCACCTGCGGCGGGCAGCGAGCCCAGGAACTCCAGCGGGCGGCGCGCAAGTTGGACGGCGTGGCCCACCAGCGGAAGCCCGCCTGGTGCCCTGGCGATCCGCCAGCTGCGCGTGGCCGGGTCGGAATCGGTCTTCATGCCGGGTGTGCCCTCCGGGAGTGACGGGAGCGAGTGAGTGAACGGGTGGGCTCGGGGCGAGGGGACGGCGGCGGGCCGGGCGGCCCGGGGCGAGGGGGTGGCAGCGGGCCGGCCTGCGGCCGGTCAGCGGCGTGCCAGCACCATGGGCAGCGGCCCCGGCTCCAGGGTGGCCTTCGGTTCCGGCCGCAGCGCGGAGCCGGGCACCGGGCGCAGCCGCCAGCGTGCGGCGACGGTCGCGACGATGAGCGCGGTCTCGGTGAGCGCGAGGACGTCGCCGATGCACTTGTGGCTGCCCGCGCCGAAGGGCAGCAGCGCGCCGCGCGGCACCTGCGCGGCGCGTTCGCCCTCCCAGCGGTCGGCGTCGAAGGTCTCCGGATCGGGGAACAGCCCGGGGTTGTGGTGCAGGGCGTAGGCGCTGTAGAGGATCATCGTCCCCGCGGGGACCGTCCGCCCGCCGAGTTCGACGTCCTCGGCGGCGACCCGCATCGCCATCCAGGACGGCGGATACAGCCGCAGCGTCTCGGTGATGACGTTGCGGACGTAGGGCAGCGCGGGCAGGTCCTCGTGCACGGGGGTGCGGCCGCCGAGCGCCGCGTCCACCTCGGCGTGCACCCGTTTCTCGACCTCGGGCAGCCTGCCCATGAGATGGAAGACGAAGGCCAGGGTGGAGGCGGTGGTCTCGCTGCCGGCGACCAGGAAGGTGACGACCTGGTCCAGGACCTGGCCGTCGTCGAGCGTCTGCCCCGTCTCCGGGTGCTCCGCCCGCAGCAGGGTGGAGAGCAGGTCGCCGTGGTCCTCGTCGGACCTCCGCCGTGCGGCGATCATGTCGGCCACGATCTGCCGCAGCCGCGCGTTGGCGTGGTCATAGGCGCGGTTCGCCGGTGTGGGCAGCTTCTCCATGACGCCCATCGGTGCGACCGTGCGCTTGTAGATGCCGTGCGAGACGGTCCGCAGGCACTGCCGGGCCTCCTCGACGGTGGCCTCGTCGAGACCGGAGGAGAAGAGGGTGCGCGCGGCGACCCGCATCAGCAGGGAGTGCATGGCGTCGCCGATGTCCCGGGTCTCCCCGTCCCGCCAGGCGTCGGTGACGGTACGGGTGTCCGCGGCGACCGCCGTCGTGTAGGCGGCGATCCTCGCCGGGTGGAAGGCGGGCTGGATCAGCCGCCGCTGGAAGCGGTGCTCCTCGCCGCGGGACACCGACAGGCTGTTGCCGAGGAGCTGGCGCGCCTTGTCGAAGACGCCGCCCTTGTCGAACAGCCGGGGGTTGAGCAGCACGTGCCGGACCAGCTCCGGATGCGCGGCGAGATAGGCCCGGGCGGGTCCCAGCCGGACCTCGACCAGGTCGCCGTGCGCGGGGAGCGAGGCGAGGAACTCGAGGGGACGCCGCCACAGCGCGGGCACGTGTCCCAGCAGGGGCAGGGCACCGGGTGCGGTACCGGTCCGCCAGGACCGGTCCGTCACGGATGTCTTCGAGGGGGGCATGCCGAGGTCCCTACCGGATGAGCGAGTTGACGTCGTTCACCGGCGCCTGGTAGCGCCGGTCGCGGGTGGTCCACACGAAGTTGCCCTGGATGAGGTCCAGCAGGACGTCCCGGGTCACGTCGTCGAACGCCCGGATGCACTCCATGTCCTCGGCCATGTCGTCGAGGCGGTCCTGGAAGAAGCGCCGGAAGTCGGCCTCGTCGCTCATGTCGCACAGCCGGAAGCAGTTGGTGGTCTGGCCCTGGGCCTGCTCACGGTCGTAGGAGTAGAAGTCGTTGACGATGGCCAGCCCGCGCGTGGTCATGCGGGCGGCGAGGCCCGTCCTCGAGTGCTCGGTCAACTCGCGGTGGCGGTAGATCGGGTACGACATCCGCATCCAGAAGTCCACCCCGACGTCGGTGACGCGGAAGCGGAAGTACTGCTCGGGCGAGGTGCCGCAGAGCACCTCCTTGAGCCGGGTGTCGCGGAACATGTGGTCACTGGTGACGAAGGCGCGGGCGCCCTCGTAGGCGAAGCCGGCGTCCTCGGGGGAGTAGTACCGCTCACACACCGCGCGCAGCTGCGGCAGGAAGAGGCCGAAGTCGTGCAGGGCGGCGTCCATGTCGTCCCACACGAAGGTCACGCAGTTGAGCACGCAGACGGCCTTGAAAGCCTCCCTGTCCTTGATGTGACGGGCGCTCTGGGACCAGCGCACGACATCCATGTAGGAGATCCAGCGCTTGTCCGAGACGGTCTTGCCCAGCGGGGCGACCGCGCGGTTGCAGGCGTCGATGACCTCGCGCAGCTCCGCCTCCGTCATCGCCACCTTCTGGGCCTCGTACCCGACGTGGCGGTCGAGGAGGGCGGCGAACCGGTCGGTGCTCTCCTGCCAGTAGCGGGCGGCGCCCGCGGGCGCCGTGGCGGTGGGGACGGTCAGGTCCGCGGTCATGAGTTCCTCCTGGTGGCCGTGACGGCGAGGTGCTTGAGGGCGGTCACCGCGTCGGCGGCGAAAGGAGCGGTCTCCAGGACCTCGACGGCTCGCCGGTAACGGTCGTCGATCATGTGTTCAACGGTGTCCCGGGCGCCGGTGGCCGCGAACAGCGCGCGGACCTCCTCGGCGCCCGTCTCGTCCAGGGCGGGATCGCCGATGAGCGTGCGCAGCCGGGCGCGTTGGGCCGCGTCGGCCGTGCGCAGGGCGAGCGCGACCAGCGTCGTGTTCTTGCCGGCCCGCAGGTCGTCCAGACGGGACTTGCCGGTGTCGCGGACGTCGCCGTACACCCCCAGCAGGTCGTCGCGGAGCTGGAAGGCCTCGCCGAGGGGCAGGGCGAACGCCGTGCACGCGGCGAGGGCCGCGGCGTCGGCTCCCGCGAGGGCGGCGCCGATGTGCAGGGGGCGCTCGACGGTGTACTTGGCGGTCTTGTACCGGTTGACGGTCAGGGTGGCCTCGACGTCGTCGGTCGGCTCGCCGGTGGCGTGGAGGTCCAGGTACTGGCCGAGCATCACCTCGGTGCGCATCTCGGAGACGAGCGGCAGCACCGCGGCCGACTGCGCGGGGGTCAGGCCGGCCGTGTGCAGCAGCTGGTCCGACCAGGTGAAGGCGAGGTCCCCCAGCAGCACCGCGGCGCCCAGCCCGAACCGCTCCGTACGGCCGTCGCCGGCCTTTCCGGCCAGTACCCGGTGGATGGTGGGACGGCCGCGCCGGGTGTCACTGTCATCCATGATGTCGTCGTGGATGAGGGCGAACGCGTGAAACATCTCCAGGGAGGCGGCCACGCGCAGGACCGCCTCCGGAACGGTTTCCCCGCCGACCGCCCGCCAGCCCAGGACGGTCAGTATCGGGCGAATCCTCTTGCCGCCCACCATGAATTCTTCGAGTAGTTTCACGAGCCGGGTCATCCGGGGATCGCCGGAGAATTCCATCCGGTTCTCCAGGAAATCCATGAGAACACTGTCGACGGAGTTCTTCGTGAAACTTTGGTCGAGTATCCCGGGAGATATGATCTGGGTGCTCATATTTCTGTGCTTCATCTCCACAAGTCGAAGCAGTGGAACCGGCACAGCCGTGCGGACGTACGGAAAAGACGTACGGATACGCGGACGCGTCGTACGTGCGCGCTTACGGGCGCGTACGGACGGACAAGTGTGGACACGGCCGGGCACTGCGGAATTCCGCCGGGCTGTGCGGCGCGGCGGACGGGAGGCCGGGCCGGCGTCAGGAGAGGGGATCGATGCGGAGTTCGCCGAGCCCGTGGATGTCGGCCTGCGGACGCCGCACGACGTCCTCGCCACTCGGTCTGATGCCGCGGCGACGTGGCAGTTCGGTGAAGACCAGCTGGTCCTGCGCCTTCGCCGGCAGGGCGCCGACGCGGTCACGGGAGCCGCCGCCGAAGGACAGCGGGCGCGCGTCAGGACGGCGCGGGGCGCGGCGGTCGGGGGCTTCGCGCAGGGCGCACAGCAGCTCGGGATCGGCGAATGTCGTTCTGCGGATCCGTGCGCCGCTTCTCCAGATGTCCGGCGAGGTGGGCGCCGAACTGCCCGGTCGCGTCATCCACGATCCGGTGACACCGTCTAATCCGTGATGGCGCAATGATTTGCCGCCCGTTGGTTCCATGCCTGTCTCCCCCATGAAAATCGGCAGGCGGGGCCGCAGGCCACACTCACGGCCTTGGACCCGCTGGTCGAATACTAGGCACAGTGCGGCGGCACATGACAAGGCCTGCCGGCCTGGACAAGGCCCTCAACTCGCTCTCGGTGTCGAGTGGTTGGCTCAGACACCGATCAGGCCTACGGGGGGAGGACACGGTGCGGCGCACTGTTTTCCAGGATGAGGGAGGCGGCCGCGTGACTTTTGTCTCAGGCTGCCGGAAGAGAGCATCCTCGGTTTCCAGGCGTCACGCCCCGAGGGCCGCCCGTGCCGGCAGGGCCGCCGTGTCGTAGCGCTCCAGCAGGACGCGTGCCACCTCGGGCGCCGGGCCGAGCACGTCGGCCAGGACGTCCGCCTCCTGTGCGCCGCGGGCGATGCGGTCCGGGAGGAAACCGGGGGCCAGGACGTACGGGGCGACCGCGACGCGCTCGCAGCCGAGGCCGCGCAGTTCCCGCACCGCGTCCTCGGTGCGGGGAAGGGATGCGGAGGCGAACGCGGGCCGCACGGCGCACCAACCGGTGTGCCGCCACTCCCGCGCGATGTCTGCGATCACCGCGATCGCCTCCGGGTCGGAGGACCCCGCCGAGGCCAGCACGACCCCGGTCGAGGACTTGTCGGCGGGCGTCAGGCCCGCCTCGTACAGCCGGCGCTCCAGCGCCGACAGCAGCAGCGGCGACGGGCCGAGCACCTCGGCCTGGCGGATCCGCAGCCGCGCCGGGGCGTCCCGCAGCACCGCCGGGATGTCCGCCTTGGCGTGGAAGGCGCGGGTCAGCAGCAGGGGCAGCGCCACGACGTCCCGTACGCCCTCCGCCGCCAGCGACTCCAGCACGCCCTGCACGGAGGGGACGTTGAAGTCGAGGAAGCCGGTCTCCACACGCAGCCCGGGCCGCAGCGCCCGTACCCGCCGCACCAGGGCGTGCACCGTCGCGGCGTGCCGCGGGTCGCGGCTGCCGTGGGCGATGACGAGGAGGACCGGCCGGTGGCGCATGCGGGATCAGCCCTTCACCAGCAGGCCGCGGCTGCGCAGCACCCACCGCTCCAGCGGGCTGAAGATGAGCAGGTCGATGGCGATGCCGACGAACAGGATCAGGAAGATCGCCTCGAACACCATGGCCATCGAGCTGGCGTTGCGGCCGTTCTCCAGCAGCGCGCCGAGGCCGATGCCCAGGTCGGGGGAGGAGGCGATGATCTCCGCCGCCATCAGGGACCGCCAGGAGAACGCCCAGCCCTGCTTGAGTCCCGCGAGATAGCCGGGCAGCGCGGCGGGCAGCACGATGTGCCAGGCACCCCGCACACCGGTCGCGCCCATGGTGCGGCCGGCCCGCAGGAACAGCGGCGGCACCTGGTCGATGCCGGAGACCAGCCCGTTGGCGATGGACGGGACGGCGCCGAGCAGGATCACCGCGTACATCATCGAGTTGTCCAGGCCCAGCCAGATCACCGCGGGCGGCACCCACGCCACCGACGGCAGCGACTGCAGACCGGACAGCACCGGGCCGATGGCCGCCCGCACGAACTTCACCCGCGCCACGAGCAGCCCCAGCGGGGTGCCGATGGCCAGGGCGAACAGGAAGCCGAGCAGACCGCGCGAGACGCTGGTCCAGATGTAGCCGAGCAGCTTGCCTTCCAGCCAGGCTTGCTTGAACTCACCGCCCACGTCGGCGGGGGAGGGCAGCGTGGTCGGGTCGTCGACGACCTTGAACGTGATCAGCGCCTGCCACACCACCAGCACCACGGCGGTGGCGACGAGCGGCGGCAGGATCTTGCCGGTGAAGGTCTGCCGGAACGGGGTGCGGCCCGGCGCGGCGCTCTCCAGGGCGTCGAGACCGGCCTCGACGCTCCCCGCGTCCGTTGCGGTCTTCGTCTCAGTGCTGGCCATGACGGCGGATCTCCCCACGCAGGACTTCGGTGATCTCCAGGGACAGTTCGGCGACCGGGGCGTCCTCGATGCGCCGCGGCTGGGGGATGTCCACCCGCCACTCGCGGGCTATCCGGCCCGGGCGGGACGACAGCAGCACGACCCGCTGCGCGAGCCGCACCGCCTCGCGCACGTTGTGCGTGACGAAGAGGACGGACAGGCCCGTCTCCTCCCAGATCCGGGTCAGTTCGTCGTGCAGCAGGTCGCGGGTGATCGCGTCCAGCGCCGCGAACGGCTCGTCCATCAGCAGCAGCCTGCTGTCCTGGGCGAGCGCGCGGGCCATCGCCACGCGCTGGCGCATCCCGCCGGACAGTTCGTGCACCCGCTTGCCGTACGAGCCCTTCAGCCGCACGAGTTCGAGCAGCTCCTCGGCGCGGCCGCGCCGCTCCTGCTTGGGAACGCCGCCCAGCCTGAGGGCGAGTTCGATGTTCTTGCCCGCGGTCAGCCACGGGAAGAGCGCGTGCTCCTGGAACATCAGGGCGGGCCGCCCGTGGGTGGTGATGCCGCCCGCGGAGGGCTGGTCGAGCCCCGCCACCAGGTTCAGCAGGGTCGACTTGCCGCAGCCCGAGGCCCCCAGCAGGGTGACGAACTCGCCCGGTGCGACATCCAGGGTGATGTCGTCGAGGACGAGCTGCTGCCCTGCGGGCCCGGGGAAGGACTTCGAGACGTGCTCGATGCGTGCGGCGTGGTCGACCGCGTCGACGTCATCGGCCTTGGCGAGCGCGGTTGCCATGATCGTCACCTCCTGGGAACTGTCGGATCCGGGACTACTTGACGCCGAGGCCGGCGTCGCTGACGGGGGGCTGACCCGCGGCCGCGAGGACCTTGTTCAGCGGGGTGAGGTCGTAGATGCCGGTGAGCTTCGGGTGGTCCAGCAGCCCCGCCTCGACCGCGTGCCGGGCCTCCGTGCGGAGCGTGGCGGCGAGCGGGTCGTCGGTGACCCGGATGGACTTCCACGCCGGGTCGAGGACGTCGGCCGGCAGTTCCTTGCCGGAGTCGATGCCGAGCCGCTTGTTCGCCGCGGCCTTCGCGGCCTCCGGGTGCGCGTCGATCCACCGGTTCGTCTCGACGGAGGCCCTCAGGACCGCCTCGACGGCCCTGGGGTGCTGCCGGAGGAACTTCTGCGACACGACGATGTTCGTGATCACGAACTTCTTGTCCGGCCACAGCGCCGACTCGTCCAGCAGCACCTTGCCGCCCTCGGCGACCAGCTTGGACGCGGTCGGCTCGGGCACCCAGGCGCCGTCCACGGAGCCCGACCTGAAGGCGTCCGGGGTCACCTTGTTGTCGGTCCTGACCACCGACACGTCGCCCTTGCCGCTCTCCGCGTCGACCTTCCAGCCCTGTCCGGCCGCCCAGTTGAGGAAGGCCACGTCCTGGGTGTTGCCGAGCTGGGGAGTGGCGATCCGCTTGCCCTTGACGTCCTTCAGCGACCTGATCTTCTTCGGGTCCACCACCAGCTTCACCCCGCCGGACGCCGAACCGCCGATGATGCGCAGGTTCTTGCCGCCGGACTTGGTGTAGCCGTTGATCGCCGGGGAGGGGCCGATCCAGCCGATGTCGACGGAGCCGGAGTTGAGGGCCTCGATCTCGGAGGGGCCGGCGTTGAAGACCTGGTAGGCGGCCCGCGTCGCGCCCAGCTCCTTCTGGAAGAAGCCCTTCTGGTTGCCGACCAGCGCCGTCGCGTGGGTGAGGTTGCCGAAGTAGCCGATCTTCACGGAGTCGAGTCCGTCGATCTTCTCGGCGCCGGCGGCGATCCGGGTGTTCGCCGAGTCGTCCGCGGCCTTCGAGCCGTAGCCGCAGGCGGCCAGGGTCAGCAGGGGGAGCGCGGCCATCAGGGCCGCGCCGCGGCGCAGGAGCGTCGAGGTGGTGGCAGGCACGGGAGGTGTTCCTCTCGGAGGCCCGGCGGTCACGGACCCTCAGGTCGTGGCCGGGAGGTCGGCAGGTCTTCGCTTGTGGTGCGGAGGGAGGGCGCGCCGGCAGTGCGCGTACGTCACCGCGCACATCGCGCCACCCCGCCCTGCCCGCTGCCGAGGGCGCCGCTGCCGACGCGGCCGCCCTCCTTCGCGAACAGCGAGTAGAAATCGCCGGTGTCCATGGGTCAGAAGTCCCAGCCGTCGTCTTCGGCGGCGTCCTTGACCGGCTCGGGTGACGCGAACGACTCCCCGACCATGCCCGCCGTGAGCGTGGTGCCGTCGCTGGGGTCGATCAGGATGAAGGAGCCCGTGCGGCGCGAGTCGGCGTAGGCGTCGACGGGCAGCGGCTCGGCGGTGCGGATCTTCACCCGGCCGATGTCGTTGGCGGCGAGCCGGCCCGGGTGCGGGTGCAGCGACAGGTCGTCGAGCGTGAGCCGGGACGGGATGTCCTTGACGATCGCCTTGACCGTGCGGGTGCCGTGCTTGAGCAGCACCCGGTGGCCGACGGTCAGCGGCTGGTCGGCGACGTGGCAGACGGTCGCCTCCACGTCCTGGGTGGTGGGCGGCGCGTCCTTGGTCGGCACGATCAGGTCGCCGCGCGAGACGTCGATGTCGTCCTCCAGCAGGACCGTCACCGACTGCGTCGTCCACGCCGTGTCGACCGGCTCGCCGAGCAGGTCGATGCCGGAGATCCGGGTGGTACGCCCGGACGGCAGTACCGTCACCGCCTCGCCGACGCGGAAGGTGCCGGCCGCGATCTGGCCCGCGTAGCCCCGGTAGTCGGGGTGGTCGGCGGTCTGCGGCCGGATCACGAACTGCACGGGCAGCCGGGCGTGGCAGTGCGCCAGGTCGTGGCTGACCGGGACGGTCTCCAGGTGCTCCAGCACGGTCGGGCCGCCGTACCAGTCCATGTTCGCGGACGGCTCCACCACGTTGTCGCCCGCGAGCGCCGAGATCGGGATCGCGGTGACCTCGGGGACGCCCAGTTCGGTCGCGTACGCCGTGAACTCCTCGGCGATCGCGGCGAACACCGGCTCCTCGTACGCGACCAGGTCCATCTTGTTGACGGCGAGGACCACGTGCGGCACCCGCAGCAGCGCGGCGATGGCCGCGTGCCGCCGGGTCTGCTCGACCACGCCGTTGCGGGCGTCGACGAGGATCACGGTCAGCTCGGCCGTGGAGGCACCGGTCACCATGTTGCGGGTGTACTGCACATGGCCGGGCGTGTCGGCGAGGATGAACCGGCGCCGCGGCGTGGCGAAGTAGCGGTAGGCCACGTCGATGGTGATGCCCTGCTCCCGCTCGGCGCGCAGGCCGTCGGTGAGCAGCGCGAGGTCGGGGCCCTCCTGGCCCCGGCTCGCCGACGCCCGCTCCACGGCCTCCAGTTGGTCGGTGAGGACCGACTTGGAGTCGTGCAGCAGCCGTCCGACGAGCGTGGACTTGCCGTCGTCGACGGAGCCGGCGGTGGCGAACCGCAGCAGCGTGGTGGCCGGGAGCGCCTCGGTCGTGGTCGTGCTCATGCTTAGAAGTACCCCTCGCGCTTGCGGTCTTCCATCGCGGCCTCGGAGAGCTTGTCGTCGGCACGCGTGGCGCCGCGCTCGGTGAGCCGGGAGGCGGCGATCTCGGCGATGACGGCGTCCAGCGTGGTCGCGTCGGAGTCGACGGCGCCGGTGCAGGACATGTCACCGACCGTCCGGTAGCGGACCAGGCGCCGTTCGACGGTCTCGCCGTCCTTCGGGCCGCCCCACTCGCCGGCCGTCAGCCACATGCCGCCGCGCGCGAACACGTCGCGCTCGTGCGCGAAGTAGATCTGCGGCAGCTCGATGCCCTCGCGGGCGATGTACTGCCAGACGTCCAGCTCGGTCCAGTTGGACAGCGGGAAGACCCGGACGTGCTCGCCGGGGGCGTGCCGGCCGTTGTACAGGTTCCACAGCTCGGGCCGCTGGCGGCGCGGGTCCCACTGGGAGAACTCGTCCCGCAGCGAGAACACCCGCTCCTTGGCCCGGGCCTTCTCCTCGTCGCGCCGTCCGCCGCCGAACACGGCGTCGAACTTCCCGCTCTGGATCTTCTCGGTCAGCGGCAGCGTCTGCAGCGGGTTACGGGTCCCGTCGGGCCGCTCCTTGAGCACACCCCGGTCGATGTAGTCCTGTACGGAGGCCACATGGAGGCGCAGCCCATGGGCGTCGACCACACGGTCCCGGTACTCCAGCACCTCGGGGAAGTTGTGTCCGGTGTCCACGTGGAGCAGCGAGAAGGGGATCGCCGCGGGGGCGAACGCCTTCAGCGCGAGGTGCAGCATGAGGATGGAGTCCTTGCCGCCGGAGAACAGGATCACCGGGTTCTCGAACTCGCCCGCCACCTCGCGGAAGATGTGCACCGCCTCGGACTCCAGCGCGTCCAGGTGGGAGAGGGCGTACGGGCCGGCCGTCCCCTCGCCGGTCGCGGTCTTGGCGACGGTCGTCATGCCAGTCCCCTCTCGCTCAGCAGGGCGTACACCGCGGCCGCGGACTCCTGCACGCTCTGGTGCTGCGACTCGATCCGCAGCTCGGGTGTCTCGGGCTCCTCGTACGGGTCGTCGACCCCGGTCAGGCCCGACAGCTCGCCCGCCGCCTGCTTGGCGTACAGCCCCTTCACGTCCCGCACCGAGCACACCTCGACCGGGGTGGCGACGTGGACCTCCAGGTACGGCGTCCCGTTCCCCTCGTGCCGCTTGCGCACGGCGTCCCGGCTGTCCGCGTACGGCGCGATCACCGGGACCAGCGCCGTGACGCCGTTGCGGGCGAGGAGCTCGGCGACGAAGCCGATGCGCTGCACGTTGGTGTGCCGGTCCTCGCGGGAGAAGCCGAGGCCCGCCGAGAGGAACTCGCGGATCTCGTCTCCGTCGAGCACCTCGGTCCGCCGGCCCTCCTCGCGCAGCCGGGCCGCCAGTTCGTGGGCGATGGTGGTCTTGCCGGCGCTCGGCAGACCCGTGAGCCAGACGGTGGCTCCGGTGGTCACGTGGTTCTCCTGTGTCTGGTCGGTCCTCATCCGTGCAGCCCGCACTCGGTCTTGGCGCGGCCCGCCCAGCGGCCGGCGCGCGCGTCCTCGCCCTCCAGGACCCGGCGGGTGCAGGGCGCGCAGCCGATGGAGGGGTAGCCGTCCGTCAGCAACGGGTTGGTCAGGACGCCGTGTTCGGCGACGTAGGCGTCCACGTCGTCCTGGGTCCAGCGGGCGATCGGGGAGATCTTGACCTTCCGCCGCTTCTCGTCCCAGCCGACCACCGGGGTGTTCGCCCGGGTCGGGGACTCGTCGCGGCGCAGGCCGGTCGCCCAGGCCAGGTAGCCCTTCAGGCCCTCTTCCAGCGGCTGCACCTTGCGCAGCCGGCAGCACAGGTCGGGGTCGCGGTCGTGCAGCTTCGGGCCGTACTGCGCGTCCTGCTCGGCGACGGTCTGCCGCGGGGTGAGGGTGATGACGTTGACGTCCATCACGGCCTCGACGGCGTCCCGGGTGCCGATGGTCTCCGGGAAGTGGTAGCCGGTGTCGAGGAAGACGACGTCCACGGGGGCGTCCTCCCGGCGCACGCGCGAGGCCAGGTGGGCGACCACGGCGTCCTCCATGGAGGAGGTGACGCAGAACCGCGCCCCGAAGGTGTCGACCGCCCAGCGCAGGATCTCCAGGGCGGGGGCGTCCTCCAGGTCCCGGCCGGCCTGCTCCGCGAGGGCCTTCAACTCCTCGTCCGTGCGCTCTGACTGAGCCGTCGTCATATCGAGTCGTCCCCTCCGTTGTCGGCTCGCCTCAGGCCCCGGGCGAGCAGCCCGAGGAACTTCAGCTGGAAGGCGCGGTTGCACGCCCCGCACTCCCACGCGCCGTGGCCCTGCTCGCCCGGGCGCAGGTCCTCGTCGCCGCAGTAGGGGCAGTGGAACGGCGCGGCCCGCTCGCTCATGACAGCGCCTCCTCGGAGGCGCGGGCCGCCCAGGTCGCGAACCGTTCGCCGTCCTCGCGTTCGGCCTGGTAGCGCTTGAGGACCCGCTCGATGTAGTCGGGCAGTTCCTTCGAGGTGACCTTCAGGCCGCGCACCTTGCGGCCGAAGCCGGCCTCGAGGCCCAGCGCCCCGCCCAGGTGCACCTGGTAGCCCTCGACCTGCTCGCCGTCGTCGCCGAGGACGAGCTGGCCCTTGAGACCGATGTCCGCGACCTGGATGCGGGCGCAGGCGTTCGGGCAGCCGTTGAGGTTGATGGTGATCGGCTGGTCGAAGTCCGGCAGGCGGCGCTCGAGTTCGTCGATGAGCTGGGAGCCGCGCTCCTTGGTCTCGACGATGGCGAGCTTGCAGAACTCGATGCCGGTGCACGCCATGGTGCCGCGCCGGAAGGAGGACGGCCGGGCGGTGAGGTCCAGCGCCTCCAGGCCCTCGACCAGCGAGTCGACCTGCTCCTCCGCGACGTCGAGGATGATCATCTTCTGCTCGACGGTGGTCCGGACGCGGCCCGAGCCGTGCGCCTCGGCCAGCTCGGCGACCTTGGTGAGGGTGGTGCCGTCGACCCGGCCGACGCGCGGGGCGAAACCGACGTAGTAGCGGCCGTCCAGCTGCCGGTGCACGCCGACGTGGTCGCGCCACTGCTGGACCGGCTGCTCGGGGGCGGGCCCGTCGATCAGCCTGCGGCCGCCGAGGTACTCGTCCTCCAGCACCCGGCGGAACTTCTCCGCGCCCCAGTCGGCGACGAGGAACTTCAGCCGGGCCCGGTTGCGCAGCCGGCGGTAGCCGTAGTCCCGGAAGATCGAGATCACGCCCTCGTAGACGTCCGGGACCTCGTCCAGCGGGACCCACGCGCCGAGACGGACGCCCAGCTTGGGGTTGGTGGACAGACCGCCGCCCACCCACACGTCGAAGCCCGGGCCGTGCTCGGGGTGCCGTACGCCGACGAACGCCACGTCGTTGATCTCGTGCACCACGTCCAGCACGGGCGAGCCGGAGATGGCCGTCTTGAACTTGCGCGGCAGGTTCGAGTACGCCTTGTTGTTCAGGACCCGGCGCTTCATCTCCTCCAGCGCCGGGGTGGCGTCGATGATCTCGTCCTCGGCGATGCCGGCGACCGGCGAGCCGATCATCACGCGCGGGGTGTCGCCGCAGGCGGTGACCGTCGACAGGCCCACGCCCTCCAGCCGCTCCCAGATCGCCGGCACGTCCTCGATCCGGATCCAGTGGTACTGGACGTTCTGCCGGTCGGTGATGTCCGCGGTGCCGCGCGCGAACTCCTGGGAGATCTCGCCGATCACCCGCAGCTGCCGCGTCGTGAGCGCGCCGCCGTCGATCCGGACGCGCAGCATGAAGTACTCGTCGTCCAGTTCCTCCGGCTCCAGGACCGCGGTCTTGCCGCCGTCGATCCCGGGCTTGCGCTGGGTGTAGAGGCCCCACCAGCGCATCCGGCCGCGCAGGTCGCTGGGGTCGATCGAGTCGAATCCGCGCTTGGAGTAGATCGTCTCAATGCGTGTCCGCACATTGAGACCGTCGTCGTCCTTCTTGACCTGCTCGTTCCCGTTCAGCGGGGTGAAGTGGCCCGCGGCCCACTGGCCCTCGCCGCGGTGACGGCTCACCTTGCGGCGGGGCGCTGAGGCGGCTGGGTTCTGCGGGGTGGCGGCCATGGTTCTACGTCCTTCGGACAGGCTGCGGACAGGCGGAAAGCGGCACTGACCTGCGCATACGCGAGCATGTGGGCATGCGTGCGCGTCCTTGCGCAGCAGGCAGGCGGGGAAAGGGGGGTGCGGCGGTGCCGGTGCGGTCAGCTCGCCGGACAGATGGCGCTGGACATGCGGCCGAGGTCGACGTGCCGCCGACTCACCAAGGCAATTCCAGTTCCAGGCATGGCGGAAGCCTGGCACGGCGATCTGGACACAGTCCAGCTTTATCCAAAATGCGGACACCCTTGTCCCGAAGTGTGGGACAAGGGTGTCGTCGGTCACATGCCGCCCGGGACGGCTCGGCCAGACGGCTCGCCGGGGCAGGTCAGGCGGGGTACGCGCCGGGCCAGGGGCCGGGGGTGGCCACCACGGCCTCCACCTCCACCTTGGTGTCGAACAGGGTGAAGCCCCGGCGCAGGTAGTTGTCCATCGCGAACTCGCCGTCCTTGCTGCACGTGTGCAGCCACACCCGCTTCGTCGGCGTCAGCTCCGCCCACCGCTCGGCCAGGTCCCAGGCACGGGCCGCGCCGTACGACAGCAGGTGCCCGCCGATGCGGCGGCCGCGGAAGGCCGGGATCAGTCCGAAGTAGACGATCTCCACCGCGCCGTCGTCCTGCGGCTCCAGCTCGACGTACCCGGCGGGCGTGCCCCGGTCGTAGGCGACCCACGTCTCCACGCCCGGCCGGTCCAGCTGGCGCTGCCACCGCGCGTAGTCCCAGCCGAGCCGGTCCGTCCAGCGGATGTCACCGCCGACGGAGGCGTACAGGAAGCGGCTGAACTCCGGGGAGGGGACCTCCGCGCGGACGATCCGCACGTCGCCGTCGGGGGCGGCGGCCGGCAGGAGGTCGGCCGGCGAGGTCTGTTCCAGGGACCAGGTCGTGACAGGGGCGCTGCTCATGCGGGCCAGGGAATCATCCCGTCCGCCCGTCTGTCGATCCGCGGCCCGCCCGGCGGGCCACCCCCCGGTTCGGTCCGGTCAGTCCAGCGTCCGGTCCAGCGCGGCCAGCGGCAGCGCGAACAGCATCCGCCGGGACAGGGACCAGACCTCGCCCGTCTCCTGCCAGTAAGACAGCGCCCCCGGGCCCTGGGCCCAGCAGCGGTGGGAGGCGTCCGAGCCGCAGCGGTCCGCCTTCGCGCCCTTGCGGTCCTGCCGCCAGAGGCCGCCGTGACCGTCGGTGTCCCCGCCGTTCGCGGACACGTGTCCCACATACCAGGACGGGCCGGCCGCCCCGGGCCGCCGGTACGACAGCACGCCCCGGATCCCGGTCGCCCGGGTGCGGTAGGCCTCGACCGGGTCCACCCGCCCGGCGGCGCCGGTGGCGAGCAGTCCCTCGCGGGCGGGGTCGGTGCTGAACGCGTACCGCCACAGCCGTGCGCGCCGCTCGCTGCCCGGGGCCGTCCACTCGGCCGCCACCAGGCTGTCGGGCGCGGTGCCGCGGTCCAGGGACAGCCCGGCCGGGCAGGGCGGCCCCGAGGCGCCGCAGCGGCCGGCGGTGAAGCGGTAGGAGCCCACGGCGGGCATCACGTACCGGTACCCGCCGCCCGACCAGCCGCCGTGCACGCGGCCGATCGCGGCCCGGTCGGCGGTGGTGCGCTGGATGCGGTCGAGGTCGTAGACGTAGAGCGCGTCGGCGCTGCCGCCGCGCGTGGTGACCAGCAGCTTGTCCTGGTACCAGACCATCCCGGAGACCCCGGAGGCCAGAGCGCGGTAGTCGCGGCCGCCCTCGACCGGCACCACCAGGAGCACCCAGCGGTAGACGGGGTGCCGCGGGTCGTCGGCGTCGACGAACGCGACCCTGGCCAGGCCCCGCTCGGCGGCGGGCCCGGTGGCGGTGTCATGGGTCCAGCCGGTGAGGATCACACGGTGGCTGCCCCAGACGCCGTCGTCGTCGGCGTCCCCCGAGGTGGTGACCGAGGCCGGCTGCCAGGCGGTGTCCGCGGTGTCGGCCCGGTCCCAGCAGTAGGCGCGGGTGACGGCCGGGGCGACGGGCAGGGTCTCGCGGTCCTCGGAACCGCAGCCGGCGCCCTGGCGCAGCGAGCGGTCGGCGCTGCGCAGTACGGCGTCCACGCCGACCGGGCGGCCCATGGAGGCGGCGAGCCGGTTCAGGGTGCGGGCGGGCACGAGGTGCTCGCGCAGCCGCAGCGGGGCGGTGTCCGCCCGGGAGGTCAGCGGCCGCAGCGCGCCGGGGTTCGCGGCGACGGTGGCCTGAGAGGCGCTGATCAGGGTGGCGGTCGCGGTGAGCGCCAGCGCGGCCCCGGCGAGGACCGCGCGCAGAGCCGCGCCCCGCCTGCGTCTGCGGTGTCTGCCGCGTTGCTTCATGTCTCCTCCCGAGCGGGCCAACTGCGCCTGGTGGTCCGTGAGTTGACCAAGGAGCAGGTGGGGAGGCCCATAGGGATGCTACGGCAGTAACGGGCGCCGTGGGGCCAAGACCCGCAAATATGCGGAAGGCACGCGCACGGAACGGACCGCCCCGCACACCCCTCCGCCCGCGCCTCGGGCCGCACCTCGGCCCGCCCCTCGGGCCGCCCCTGCGCCCGTCCCGTCAGCCGGCCCCGGCCCCGGCCGTCGCCCTGCGCCGCGCGACCGCCGGTGCCGTCGAGCGGGGCAGCAGGTCGCGCGGGTCCTCGGGCAGCAGCACCTCGACCTCCGCGTCCTCCCGGAAGCGGTAGGGCCGGTGGCGCAGAACCTCCCCCAGATAGCGGCGGATCCGGGACATCTCCGCCCGTACGGTGACCGTGCGGGACGGATCGCCGAACAGGTCCTCGGCGAGTGCCGCCGCACCGCGCCCCGTGCGGTGTTCGGCCAGCAGGTACAGCAACTCCGCGTGCCGGGGGCTGAGTTCCCGGGACCAGGAGCCGGCGGTCCCCGTCACCGTCACCGAAGTGCGGCCCGCCCGGCCCAGATCCAGCTCGACCCTCAGGCCGGTGGCCGGCGGCGGTTCCTCGGCGGCACGCAGCAGCCAGCCGCCGGCCAGCGGCTCCACCGCGCAGGTGCCGAGCGCGGGCAGCCGGTGCGCGCCCGGCGTCAGCGACCTGGGCAGCGACACGCGCCGCACGTACGGCATCCCCGTGACGGCCGCCGTCCAGCCGTCCCGGTCCACCGCCAGCGCCCCGCCGTCCAGCCGGGCCAGTATCGGCGCCGCCACCGCCCGCAGCCCCTCCAGGGAGTCCCGGTGCAGTTCCCGCAGCCGGGCCTCGGCGAGCCTGGCCACCGCGTCCACCCAGGCGAGCGTCGCCGGATGCATGGTCTCCAGCGGGCCGCTGACGTCCACCACGCCCAGGAGGCTGCCGTCCCGGGGATCGGTGATCGGGGCGCCCGCGCAGGTCCAGGAGGTGTGGGTGCGCACGAAGTGCTCACCGGCGAAGACCTGCACGGGCCGGCGCACGACCGCGGCCGTGCCCACGCCGTTGGTGCCGACGACGTCTTCGCGCCAGTCGGCCCCGAGTTCGAACCCGAGCCCGTCGGCCTTGCGCAGCACCGCGGGGGAGCCCTCCCGCCACAGGACGCGTCCCTCGGCGTCCGCGACCACCATGATGTGCGCGTCGGCGTCCGCGACCGAAAGCAGCCCCTGCCGCAGCACGGGCAGCACCCGCCCGAGCGGCGACTCCTCCCGTCTGCGCCGCACCTCCTCGGCCGACAGCGGCCGGGACCGCACGTCGCGGTCGGGGTCGACGCCGCCGCGCAGCATCCGCCCCCAGGACTGCTCGATCACCGGGCGCGGCGCGATCCGCGCACGTCGTCCGGACAGCGTCGCCTCGCGCACCTGGTGCAGCACCCGCGCCGCCTGCGCCGCGTCCACGGCGGCCAGGCGCGCCACGTTCACCGGCGGGTTCACCACTGGGGTCCTCCCGGGAAAAGGCATCGAACACAACTGTCAAGCCGTCCGGGCGGCGGTTTCCGGTCCGGCCGTGCCTCCCATAGTGCCGTCCGGCACGGGCCGGAGGCACGCACTCCGTCCACCGTCACCGACAAGTTGCAACCCCCTGCAACCCTGGCGATTCACCCGCCAGTGGCCGAGACTTGACCACGACGCCGCCCCCGGGCGGCGTTTCGTGCCCTTCAACGGGCCCATGAGGCGGGGGTGGTGCCGTGTCGGCGCAGCACCACCCCCAGCCGCAAGCAGTCCAGCCGCAGACGCTCCGGCCGCCGGCCCCCGGCAGGCACGCGCCCCGGGCAGGCGCCCGCCCTCCGCAGGGACCCGCGCCGCCGCCTACGGCACCGGCCGGGCCCGTTCCACCACCGACGCCAGGTCCAGCCCCGACGGCAGGGTGCCGAAAGCCGCGCCCCGGTCGCCGCCGAGACGGGAGGCGCAGAACGCGTCGGCCACCGCCGGCGGCGCGTACCGCACCAGCAGGGACCCCTGGAGCACCAGCGCGAGCCGCTCCACCAGGCGCCGCGCCCGGGCCTCGACCCCGTCCAGGTGGGCGAGTTCGGTGAACAGGTCCTTGACCGCACGGTCCAGCCGGTGGTCGGCGCCGTGCGCCCGCCCGATCTCGGTGAGGCACGCGTCCAGCGCGCCCGGCTCGCGCCGCAGCGCCCGTAGCACGTCCAGCGCCTGCACGTTCCCCGCGCCCTCCCAGATCGAGTTCAGCGGCGACTCGCGCACCAGCCGGGGCAGCCCCGACTCCTCGACGTACCCGTTGCCGCCCAGGCACTCCGCGGCCTCCACCGCGAGCGGCGCGCAGCGCTTGGTGATCCAGTACTTGGCGGCCGGCACCGCGAGGCGCAGCAGGGCCAGCTCCTGCTCGCCGCCGTCGTCGTGGGCGGCCGCGAGCCGCAGCGCCAGCGCGGTCGCCGCCTCCGACTCCAGCGCCAGATCGGCCAGCACGTTGCGCATCAGCGGCTTGTCGATCAGCTTCCCGCCGAACGCCTCCCGGTGCGCGCAGTGGTGGACGGCCTGGGCGACCGCCTGCCGCATCAGGCCGGCCGAGCCGAGCGCGCAGTCCAGCCGGGTCGCGGCCACCATCTCGATGATGGTGCGCACCCCGCGCCCCTCCTCGCCGACCCGGCGGGCCCAGGTGCCGTCGAACTCGACCTCCGCGGAGGCGTTGGACCGGTTGCCCAGCTTGTCCTTGAGCCGCTGGATCAGGAACGTGTTGAGCGTGCCGTCCGGCAGCACCCGGGGGACCAGGAAGCAGGTGAGCCCGTCAGGGGCCTGCGCGAGCACCAGGAAGCCGTCCGACATCGGCGCCGAGCAGAACCACTTGTGCCCGGTCAGCGCGTACGTCCCGGCCTCGGCGAGCGGCCGCGCCCCGGTGGTGTTCGTCCGGACGTCGCTGCCGCCCTGCTTCTCCGTCATGCCCATGCCGAACAGGGCGCCGGCCTTCGACGCGGCCGGCCGCAGGTCCTGGTCGTAGATCGTGGACGTCAGCAGCGGCTCCCACTCGGCCGCCAGCTCCGGATCCGCCCGCAGCGCGGGCACCGCCGCGTGCGTCATCGACAGCGGACAGCAGGTGCCCGCCTCGACCTGCGTCCAGACCAGGAAACCGGCCGCCCGGCGCACATGCCCCGCGGGCCGCGTCCAGGCGGCCGTCAGCCCCGCCGAGACCCCCTTGCCGAGCATCCGGTGCCAGGCCGGGTGGAACTCGACCCGGTCGATCCGGTGGCCGTACCGGTCGTGGGTGCGCAGCCGCGGCGGGTACTCGTTCGCGAGCGCACCCCACTCCTGCACCTGCGCCGCGCCCGCCGACGTCCCGAGCGCCGCCAGTTCGGCACGCACCTCGTCCAGCGTGTCCGCCGCGGTGTGCCGCTCGACGGCCTCCACGAGGGCCCGGTCGGCGGTGAAGACGTCGTAGGCCACCAGCGGAGGCGGCTGGTTCGTCACGGTGTGGGTCGAGTTGCCTGCCATGATTGCGAACCTACCCGGGATCGCGGCGATGCTGGCATCCAGAGTGGCACAGCGCGCCCGCCGGTGCGCCCGGCCCGTCCACCGGCACCGGAAGGTGAGGCGGGCCCGGTCCGGCGGATACGGTTGGATCGTGCAGCCAGGAAGTGAAACCCCCGAGCGGCCCCCGGGCCGGCTCCACCGGGCCAGAGCCCTCTACCGCAACGTCTCCAAGCGCAGGACCGCCTGGCTGCTGCTCAAGGACACCGTCAACTCCTGCATGGAATACCGCATCCTGGGCCTCGCGGCCGAGGCGGCGTTCTTCACCCTGCTGTCCGTGCCGCCCCTGCTGCTGAGCCTCATCGGCCTCCTCGGCTACGTGGACGCCTGGACCGGCGCCGACACCATCGCCAGCCTGGAGCACAACCTGCTGGACGCCTCCCGCACGGTCCTGTCCGACCGGGGCGTCAAGGAGATCGCCGAGCCGATCCTGCACGACGTGATGAAGGGCGGCCGACCCGACGTCATCTCCATCGGCTTCCTCTTCGCCCTGTGGTCCGGCTCCCGCGCGGTGAACGTCTTCATCGACACGATCACCGTCATGTACGGCCTCGACGGCGTCCGCGGCATCGTCAAGACCCGGATGATGTCCTTCCTGCTGTTCATCGTGGCCCTGCTGATCGGCTCGGTGGCGCTGCCCCTGATGGTGGCCGGACCCGACGCGGTGGTGCGCGTCGTGCCCTGGTCGGCGACGGTCGTCCAGGTCCTGTACTGGCCGGTCGTCATCGTGCTGTCCATCGTCTTCCTGACCACGCTCTACCACGTGTCCGTGCCCGTCCGCTCCCCGTGGATCGAGGACGTGCCCGGCGCCCTCGTCGCCCTCGCCATGTGGGTCCTCGGCAGCTTCCTGCTGCGCATCTACCTGACCAGCACGATCGAGGGCGCCACCATCTACGGCTCACTCGCCGCCTCGGTCGCCGTCCTGCTGTGGATCGGCGTGTCCGCCTTCGCCGTGCTCGTCGGCGCCGCCGTCAACGCAGCGATCGACCGCGTCTGGCCGGCCGCCGCCACCGGCGCCGCCCGCGCGGCCAACGAACGGGTCCTGGAGGCCCAGGTCGCGGAGTACGTCGCCCGCGCCGCCGCCGCCCGCGACAGCGACCCCGACGACCCCGACATGCCCTCCGAGTTCCCCGAGCGCTGGTCCCGCTTCCTCCCCCCGGAGGACGTGACCGCCCGGCTGCGCACCCACGCCCGTAACCCCCACCACCACGCGCACAAGGACCACGGCGCCGGCGGCCCCGAAGGCGACACCCGCCCGCCCGGCAGGTGACCACCCGGCCGGCACGGCCACCCGCGCCCCACCGCCCACGCACGACCGCCGGCACGGCCCGCATGCGCCACCACCCGCGCACGACCGCCGGCACGCCCCCCCATGCGCCACCACCCGCGCACGACCGCCCGCGCACGACCGCCGGCACAGCCAACCGCGCACCGTCGCCCGCGCATGACTGCTGGCATGGCCACCCCGCGCACCACCACCCGCGCACCACGGCCCGCACATCACCGGCCACGCACGACCGCCAACACGGCCCCCCCACGCCCCGCCGCCACCGACGCGTCGTCGCCGGCACCACCACACAAGCACCGCAGCGCCGCCCCCGTACCGCATCGCCCCCGGCGGCTCGGCCCGCCCGGCACGGCCCGCGAGCGTGCCGCACGGCAACGGCTCCGCCCGCGAACGGCACCGCCCCGGCGGTTCCGCCCACCCGGCGCCCGCGCCCCGGCCCGCGCCTCTACCCTGACCCCATGGACGCTCCTCCGGGCCCGGTCACCCCCTCGCGCGGGGACCCCCTCGCCAGCCTGCTGGACGGCCCCCGGGCCCGTGGCGCCTTCATGATCCGCGCCTGCTTCGAGCCGCCCTGGGCGGTCCGCGTGGAGGACCGCGCCCCGCTCACGGTCATGCTGATGGCACGCGGCGACGCCTGGATCACCCACGACGCCGACGGCGACGGCGAACCGGTCCGGCTGCGCCCCGGCGACCTGGCCATCACCCGCGGCCCCGCCCCCTACACCTGCGCCGACGCCCCCGGCACCGCCCCGCAGGCGCTGATCCTGCCCGGCGGCGCGTGCCACCACCCCGACGGCCGCCCGCTCAACGGCTCGATGGACCTCGGCGTCCGCACCTGGGGCGACCGCCCCGACGCCCCCACCGTCATGCTGATCGGCACCTACCTCGTGCGCGGCGAGATCAGCGGCCGTCTCCTCGACGCCCTGCCACCCCTGCTCACCCTCCCCGCCGAGACCTGGCCCAGCCCGCTCGTCCCGCTGCTCATGGACGAGGTCGTCCGCGACGAACCCGGCCAGGAGGTCGTCCTCGACCGCCTGCTCGACCTGCTCGTCATCAGCGCCCTGCGGGCCTGGTTCTCCCGCCCCGGGGCCGCCGCGCCCGGCTGGTACGGGGCCCTCGCCGACCCCGTCGTGGGCCGCGCGCTGCGCCTCATCCAGGACGACCCCGCCCACCCCTGGACGGTGTCCGCGCTCGCCGCCAAGGCCGGCGTCTCCCGCGCCGCCCTGGCCCGCCGCTTCACCGAACTCGTCGGCGAGCCGCCCATGACCCACCTCACCGCCTGGCGCCTCGCCCTGGCCGCCGACCGCCTCCGCGACACCGACGACACCCTGGCCGCCATCGCCCGCCAGGTCGGCTACGGCAGCGCGTTCGCGCTCTCCAGCGCCTTCAAACGGGTCTACGGCGTCAGCCCCCAGGAACACCGCGCCCGGGCGGCGTAGCCTGGCCCACGTGTACCAGGAGCGGCCGTCCCGGCTGACCGGCGCGGTGGTGTGGTGGCGCACCCCCGAGGACCCCGCCGTCCGCCCGGTGCTGCCCGACGGCTGCATGGACCTGCTGTACAGCGAGGGCCGGCTGCTGGTCGCGGGCCCGGACACCCGCGCCCACGTCCCCGCCGGGCCGCCCCGCGCCTGGGCGGGCGTCCGCTTCCACCCCGGCACCGCACCCACCCTGCTCGGCGTCCCCGCGCACGAACTGCGCGACACCCGAGCCGAGTTGACCGACCTGTGGCCCGCCGACCGGGTCCGGCGCCTGCGCGACCGCCTCGCGGCCGCATCCGACCCCGCCACCGCCCTGGAGGACATCGCCCTGGACCTGGCCGCCCGCGCCGCGCCCCCCGACCCGCTCCTGCGCCTGCTCGTCGAACGCCTGGACGCGGGCCGCCCGGTGGCCGCGACGGCGGACGAACTCGGCATCGGCGCCCGCCAGTTGCACCGCCGTTCGCTGACCGCGTTCGGCTACGGTCCCAAGACCCTGGCCCGCATCCTGCGCCTGCGGCGCGCCCTCGCGCTCGCCCGCTCCGGCGTCCCGTACGCCGAGACCGCGGCCCGCGCGGGCTACGCCGACCAGCCCCACCTGGCCCGCGACGTCCGGGAACTCGCGGGCACCACGCTCGGCGCGCTACTCGGCCCCGGCGGCTAGCGGCGCGAACAGGTCGACGCCGTTGCCGTCGGGATCGTGCACGGTGGCGTAGCGCTGCCCCCAGAACGCGTCCCACGGCTTCAGCTCCCCGTGGTACCCGGCGCCCACCAGATCCTCGTACACGGCGTCGACCTCGCCGGGCGAACCGCACCGGAAGGCGAGCGCGACCCGCCCCCCGCCGGCGGGCGCCCGCCACTCGGGATGGAACGACCGGACGGTCGCCTCGGTGTCCAGCGCGAGCACCAGCTCACCGGGCAACTCGGCCTCGACGTGAGGCTGTTCCTCGGCCCCGTCCGGGAAGACCAGACCGAGGCGACGGTAGAAGGCGAGCGAGGCGGCCAGATCGGAGGCCACCACGCCGATCACGGCGAATCGTGGAGTCATGACCGCACCGTAGGGCCGCCACCAGCGGCCGGTCTTGAACGAATCGGACACGGCGGCGCGGCCCGCACGTCGCATAACCGGTTGCGCACCCCCACCGCCGTCACGATGATCCGACTGTCCGAGGACGGGGAGTGGCTGTTGGCCGACATGTTCGTGTGCGGGGAGTGCGGTACGGAACTGACCGCTCCCGTCACCCGGGTGGCGTTTCCGGTGCGTGCCCACCACCACTACGGGCACGAGATGCTGCCCGCCCTGATGGAGCCGGGCACCTACGCGGTCGACCCGGAACCCCGAGGCGGACCCTGGCGGCCCTGGGCCGAGGTCGGGGAAGAGGCGGCGGCGGCCCTCGGGGTGTTCGCCCCGGTGCACTCCCTCCCCTCCGGACCGCCGGGCGCGGTCGTCGTCGCGCCGGGCGACACCCGCGCCACCGTGTTCATCGCGGGCCGGTGCGACGGCTACTGCCTGGGCCTGGACGGCCGCGACGGCCCGAACCTCGCCTGCGAGAGCTGCGGCCGGGCGGTGGCGACCCGGATGGACGACTGCTCGATCTGGCAGGCCGTCTGGCTCGACCCGACCGCCGTGCGACGGGTCCCGGGACCCGAACCCCGGACCGCCGACTGGACCACCCTGCTCGCCGAGGAGCGCGGCACACCCCCCGTCGAACAGCCCGGCCGCTGGAGCCCCCAGTGGGAGGCGTCCGCCGGAGCGGCACTCGCCCACCTGCTGGCCGCCTCGGCGGGCGAACCCGTCGCCCTGCCCGCGGGACTCCTCTCCGACATGTTCGGCCGCGCCCTGACCCTGCTGCTCCCGCCCGGACGCCCGGCGCGGACGCTGTCCCTGGCCGGGCCCGGCCTGCCCGTGCCCACCGGCGCGGAGATCGTCGTGGTCCCGGTGCACCCCCGGACCGGCGACCCGTGGCGGCCGCCCGGCGAACCGGCGACCGTACCGCTGCCCCTCGACGTGTGGCTGGGCCTGGCCTTCCCGCAGGACCGGTCGCTGCTGCCGGTGACCGGCGGGCTGCCCCGGGACGTACGGCGCGACGACCCGCTGCCGGCCCACCCGAACTGGATGTTCCGCCCCGACCGGTGGGTGTTCCTGCGCACGCTGGCCCGGCTCCCCGAGGTCCGCCGGCCGTGGCTGCGCGCGGTCTACGACCGGCTGCGGGACGAACGGTGCTAGGGCGTGTATCGGAAGCGCGGACAGGCCGGGCGGGGTGATGCCCCCGGCCCGGCCTGTCCGCTCTCTGCTAGAGGTCGAGCTGATGCTGGTGTGTCGTGTGCGTGGGTGTGTAGCCGAGACCGTCGTTGATCCGTCGCATGTGCGCGTTGCTGTCGGCGGTGTCGGTCAGGAGGCCATCGAGGTCCGGATAGTCCCTGTGGGCCTGTCGGATCGACTCGGCCTTCATCCATCGGCCGAGGCCGTGACCACGGTGCTCGGGCAGCACGCCCGTGCCGTAGTGCTGGCCGTCACCTGCGCCGTTGCCGGGGATGACGAGTTCGGTGAAGGCGGCGATCGAGCCGTTGGAGGCGTCGATGGCGACAACGGTGTGCAGGTGGTCGCCTCGCTGTTCGACGGCCTTCGCCGCGGCCCGCACGCGGTCCACGTCCCAGGCCACGGTGCCGTACTCGGCGTCGTCCATGGGCATGTCGTCCATGGCGCGGCGTGAGGCGGCGAACGTCTGGGCGAGGTCGTCGGGGACGGTTCCCTGCCATGACGTCAGCCGGTAGCCGGGATGAGGACGCTCGACGATCCCAGCGAGGACGGTGGTGTCCACCTCGGCCATTGCCAGGCGGGTGTACCTGAAGGTGAGGACCTTCCGGAAACCGCGCGCCGCCAGGAAGCGGTCGCCGGGCGATCCGGCTTCTGCCTGTGCGACGACGCGGCGTCGGGCGTTGTCCCGGGCGGTGGTCACGGCGGTGTCGAGGAGCCGGGAGCCGACGCCCTTGCGGCGCTCCGCAGGATGAACGCAGAGGTCGAGCTCGGCCAGATGCTCTTGTCCGCCGTCGAGCAGGCGCAAGAAGGCGGTCCCGGCAGGGATGGAGTCCGCGTCCGACGCCAGCCAGGCGAGACGCCGGCCGTGCGGCCCGCAGGTGGGGTCGGTCAGTGGGGTGATGCGAAGGGACAAGGTGTCTCCGTCGTGAGGAGGTGGCACAGGTCAGTACGCGAGCTCAACTCCTGGGCACTCGTGCGCATGTGCTCCACACCTCCTCATCGACAGCGCCGGCCTGCACCGATGCGGGCGGCTGGGTGAACCTAGCCGGCTGACGGACCTCTGGGCAACGGATTAACGAAGAGGCGGTATGCGTGTGTGGTCACAGCCACTCGGCGTTGACGATGAGGTTCCAGGCCGTTCCGTCACCGTCGTCGCCGTCCCACCAGGTTGCGAACGCGCCGGCCAGCCGTTGCGCCTTGGCTTTGGCGCTCTTGCCGGTGTAGGTGGTGGCGAGTTCGACGTCGTGGTCTGTGAGGGCTGGTTGTCAGTGCAGCCTCATTCGATGAAGTCCTGCTGCCCCTGTCGAAGAAGTACATCCAGGGGGACCCGGAATCTTCAGATCTCCACACCCCACGCTTCTTGATCGCTACGACCTTGATCGATCTTCGCGACAGGCCCTAGAAGGTCACCGGACCCCGTGGTGTCTCCACGGTGAAGGACAGCGCGAACGGCCCCTCGCTCACCGGGAGTTCGGTGCCCAGCGCGGCCAGCGCGAGCCGCACCCCGGCCGGGTCGGGCGCGGTGGCCCGGACCTCCAGCAGCGGCGTGACGGGCAGCCCCGAGCCGGTCGGGTGCACCGAGTCACCCCAGTCGATGAGGAACGGGACCAGCCCGCCGTGGGGCGCGGTGCCGCTGTCGGTCAGCCGCCACCGCAGCAGGGTGCCGTCGGGCGTCCGGCGGCTCATCGGGTGCACCGGCCCGGGATCGTGACCGCGCTCGCGGGCCCCGGAGACCGTCGCGTCCAGATCGGCCGGGCTGATCGCCCAGGTCACGGTGCGCGGCCCGGCCAGCCGGTCGACCCCGAACGGCCGCAGCTCCACCGGCTCCGGCTGCTCCGGGTCCGGCCCGATGATCTCCAGATAGCTCCGCCCGCCCAGCGACACCAGGTGGTTGCGGGTGCCGAGCCCCACGTGCACCCCACCGGGCGCGGGCGTCACCCCCGTCCGCCGCTCGAACTCGGCGACGGTCGCGGCCAGTTCGGGCGTGGCCAGCACGAGGTGGTCGAGCAGCGGCGGAATCCGGCCCATACCCGGCCTCAGCCCCTGCCGGGCAGCTTCAGGAACGCGGCCCAGGCCGCCGGGGTGACCGTGAGGTGAGGGGAGGCGGGGGTCTTGGAGTCGCGGACGCGGACGGAGGTGGGCTCGGAGGCCACTTCTACGCAGTTGCCGCCCTCGTCACCGCTGTAGCTCGACTTGACCCACTTCAGTGCCGTGCCACTCATCGCTCTCCCAGCAGACGGTCCAGCAGTTCCCTCGTGTCCTCGGGCGTGAGGGCCTGTGACCGCAGCATCGCACACTTCTGCGTGAGGATCCCCACCTCATCAGGGTCAGCGATCAGTTGACTGCCGCGCTGCGTCTCCACATAGGCCAGCCGCTGGTGTTCGGGCGTCTCCAGCAGGACGAACGGGCCGTTGAGTCCCGCGTGAGTCACGCGCTCCAGCGGCAGTACCTGAAGCATGAGACCCGGCAGTTCGGAGCACGCCAGCAGATGCCGCAGCTGCTCGGTCCAGACGTCCCTGCCCCCGATGGGCGCCCGCACCACCGGCTCCCAGATCACGAAGCAGGTGATCGGCGGCTGCCTGCGGTGCAGGATCGCCCGACGGTCGATCCGGGCCTGGACCAACTGCACGACACCGTCGTCCGGGTAAACCGGGACACGGCTGCGGAACACCGCCTCCGCGTACGCCTCCGTCTGCAAGAGCCCCGGCACCACCTGGTTCTCGTACGACGAGATGGCGATGGCCTCCCGCTCCTGGTCCAGGAACTCCTCCGCCCACATCGGGACGAGGTCCACCTCGGGCATCCTGCTCACCGCGACCGACAACGTGCCCTTCGTGTCGAGGAGTTCGTCGAGCTGTTCGGCGACATCCGGCTTCAGCGGCCGTCTGCCCTGCTCGATCGACGCGATCATCTCCTCGCCCAGGACGGACCGCTGCCCCAGCGCGCTCTGGGTGTACCCGGCGGCCTCGCGGTGGAGGGCGAGCAGTGCGCCCACCATCTTCAGCGCCGAGGCGTTCTTCCGTGCCCGTCGAGTCGTGCCCATGCGGTCGCACTCCCAGCCGCTCGCGTACGTACCGTCCCATGATGGACACCGTGCGTGACGCGAGGTGCCTGAATGCCGAAATCTTCTCCTCAGGGGCGGGGACGGCTCCCCGAGTGACGTTTCTGCGGTGAACCTGTTGCGCCAACGGGGTGAGTAAAGCGGGTGTACAGCACAGGTCATGTGAATACCCAGGGAAGCTCTTGTCTTGGTAAAGGGCGTCGAGGCGCGGTGGACCGGACCCCGGACCCGCGCCACCCACCCATTGGAGGAGCCGGACCTTGAGTTACGGAAACAAGCTGCGCGAGCGGATCGCCGGGCCCGGGACCACACCGCTGATCGGCGTGTACGACATGTACTCGGCGTCGATCGCGGCCAAGCACTACGACGGGATGTTCGTCTCGGGCTTCGGCTTCGCGGCCTCGTACTACGGCCTGCCGGACATCGGCTTCATCGCATGGCCGGACATGGTGGCCTTCGTCCAGCGGCTGCGGGGCGCGTTCCCGCACCACCACCTGCTGGTCGACATCGACGACGGCTACGTCGACCCCGAGGTCGCCTGTCACGTCGTCGAGGGACTGGAACGGATCGGTGCATCCGGGGTCATCCTGGAGGACCAGAAGCGGCCCCGCCGCTGCGGGCACGCCGACGGCAAGCAGGTGCTGCCGCTGGACGAGTACCTGGAGAAGCTGGAGAAGGTTCTCCAGACCCGCAAGGACCTGGTCGTCGTCGCCCGTACGGACGCCACCGACGAGCACGACATCCTGCACCGCGCGGAGCGGCTCGCCGCGACCGACGCCGACGTGGTCCTGGTCGACGGGGTGCGCAGCGTCGAGTGGATCGGGCGCATCCGGGAGGTGGTGGGCACCAAGCCGCTGCTGTTCAACCAGATCGCCGGCGGCAAGTCGCCGCGCCTGTCGCTCGGTGAGCTGTCCGACCTCGGCGTCGATGTCGCGATCTACAGCACCCCCTGTCTGTTCGCCGCCCACGAGGCGATGAACTCCGCGCTGGTCGACCTGAAGGCGGCCGACGGCCGGCTGCCCCGGCTGGACCCGTCCGCGGGGGTCGGTGTGAAGGCGTCGACCAGTCTGCTGGAGCGGAACATCGCCCCCGAGCGGCTGCAGCCCGAGGGCGTGGGCGTGTGACGGCCGGCCCCGGGCCCCGGTTCGGGGCCGCCACGATGATCGCGGCGGCGCTCCTCGGCGCCGCCGCGGTGCCCGCCGCGGCGGGCGGCGGCAGCCTGGTCACCGTCATCGACAACTCGCACGCCGACTCCATCCTGGAGGTCGACCGCACGGCCAACGTCCAGACCGGCAGCGGCACGGCCGGCAGCGACCACGACGGCAGCGCCGTCGACGCCATCCAGGCCATGCTCGGCGAGCGGCCGTCGGACGGTGAGGACTGACGTCCGGTCGGACGGCGAGGACTGAGGTTCGGCCGGGCGCGAAGGGCCGGGCACCCGTGCGGGGTTGCCCGGCCCTTCGCGCGACCCGTGCGGGCCGGCGACCGCTCAGTCGCCGCCCGGCCTCGGGTGGCCGCTCCCGCCGGGGTCCCGGTCCTGCTGCGGGGCGTGCCAGCCGCCGGGCACGGCCACGGCGGTGCGGCGCAGGGCGGGCGCGACGGTCCGGCTCGCGGCCTGCGCGGTGCCGTAGGCGGTGACCAGGGCGACGGCGACCGCGGCCAGGGCCGCCGCACCGCGCGTGGAGGGGCTCATGCCAGGTAGAACGGCCCCCGCCGGGGGCGGTCACCGCGGTCCGCCCGAACGAGCGAAGGGCGGCGCGCCCGCAGCGGCCTCGTGCGCCGGCCGGGGTGACCGGTCGGCCGGCGCCCCCGCGGGGCGCTCACCGGCCGCCGTCCGCCCCGGCGGTCCGGCGGGCCGACCCGCGCCGGGCCGCGTCACCGGCGTGCCGCGCCGCGAGGCGCCGGCCGCGGTGGAGGCCGCCACTCGTCGGCACGGTGAGGACGGCCAGGCAGACGATGACGAGGGCGACGCCCGACCAGCCGGTGGCGGGCAGACGTTCACCGACGACCAGCACGGCGAGCACGGCCGCGACGGCCGGTTCGAGCAGGGACAGGGTGGTGGCGGTGCTGGCCGGCACATGGACGAGGCCCCAGCCGAACAGCACGTACCCGGTGAACATCGGTACCAGCGCCATGTACGTACCCACCGCCGCGTTGGACCAGGACCCGACCAGCGGCGCGCCGGTGACCAGCAGCACCGGCAGCAGGAGCAGCCCGCCCAGGCCGAAGACGGCGCCCATCGCCGCCCGGGAGGGGATCCCGCGGGTGATGAGCCGGTGCGCCGCCCAGGAGTACGAGGCGTAGGTCGCGGCGGCCACCAGCCCGAGACCGACACCGAGCAGCGTCGCCGTCGCGGAGGCCGACCTCCCGGCACCGCCCCCGCCCCCGCCGTCGGCGGCGTGCGCGGCCTCGGCGACGCACAGCAGGACGGTGCCCAGCAGCCCGAGCGAGGCCGCGGCCGCCCAGCGGCGGGTCAGCCGGCGGCCGTCCACGACCCGCTCGATCAGCGCCGAGGCGAGCGGGGCCGTGCCGATCGACACCACCGTGCCCACGGCGACCCCCGCCAGGTGCATGGAGCTGTAGAACGCCAGCGGGTAGACCGCCACGGAGACCGCCCCCAGCAGCACCGTGCCGCGCCGCTCACGCAGACCCGTACGGTGACGAGCGATCCGCGGCACGGCGAACAGCGCCTGGAGCAGCCCGCCCAGGCCCATCGCCACGGCGCCGATGGCCAGGGGGCCCACCTCGGGCGCGAAGGTGGCCGCCGTGCCCGTCGTCCCCCACAGCACGGAGGCGGCGAGCACGCACAGCGCGCCGATCCCCGCGGAACCGCCCCGTCCGCCGCCCGTCACAGCCGGTCCAGCAGCGCGGCGGCGATCGCGCGGGCGTGCCGGACCCGGTCGCCGTCACCCTCCAGACCCGCGCGGGCCATCGCGCCCTCCAGCAGGAAGGCCAGGTGCTCGGCCGTCGCACGCGCCTCGCCGGGCCCGTCGGGCAGCAGCTCGGCCAGGTGCCCCGCGATCAGCCCCTCGACCTCCTCCTTGTGCGCGCGCACCACGGCCCGGCCCTCGTCACCCGCGGGCAGCTCGGCGGCGGCGTTCAGCAGACCGCAGCCACGGAACCCGCGCTCGTAGGCGCACTCCGCGTGGTCGGCGTACGCGTCGAACACCGCGAGCACGCCCTCGCGCGGCCCGCGGGCCCGCTCCAGCCGCGCCCGGTAGAGGCCGAGCCACTCCTCGTGCCGGGCGTCGAGATAGGCCCGCACCAGCTCGGCCTTGGAGGAGAAGTTGTTGTACAGGCTCATCTTCGCCACGCCCGCCTCGGCGGTGATCGTGTCGATGCCGGTCGCGGCCACCCCGTCGGCGTAGAAGCGCCGGGCGGCCGCCGCCAGCAGACGCTCCCGGGCCGGCCGCCGCCTCCCGCGCGCCGCCGCACTCGTCCCCGTGTCACCCATGCGCAATCCCCATGACTAGGTAGGTCGGTCTACCTAATGTAAGCCATGGCCGGGTCCGCCGTCCCACTGCTCGCGGGGACGGCCGCCGTGACCCCACGGTCACCCCGATGGCGCAGCCCACGGTCCGTGCACCGGAATACATCCGTGCGGTGTGGTGCTCTGTTGTGAACGGCACTGGCACGGCGAAGGGCTGGTGGGCGATGACGGCAGAACAGACGGGCCCCGTGGTCCGCACACCCCACGGGGCCGTACGCGGCCGCTACGAGCACGGCATCGCGGTCTTCCGGGGCATCCCGTACGCCGCCCCGCCCTTCGGCTCCCGGCGGTTCAGGCCGCCCGAGCCGCCCGAGCCCTGGGACGGAGTCCGCGACGCCGGCGCCTTCGGGCCCACCCCGCCGAAACCGCCCTACTCCGAGGCGTTCGCCCGCTACCTCTCCGACCCGGTCATAGCCGGTGACGACTGCCTCAACCTCAACGTCTGGACCCCCGCACCCGGCCCCGCCGCCCGGCTGCCCGTCCTCGTCTGGCTGCACGGCGGCGCCCTGACCAGGGGATCCTCGGCCGTACCCGTCTACGACGGCCGCACCTTCGCCCGTGACGGCGTCGTCTGCGTCTCCGTCAACTACCGGCTCGGCGTCGAGGGCTTCGGCCTCTTCCCCGACGCGCCCCCCAACCCCGGCCTGCACGACCAGCTCGCCGCCCTGCGCTGGGTGCACGAGACCATCACCGCCTTCGGCGGCGACCCCGGCAACGTCACCCTCGCCGGACAGTCGGCCGGCGCGATCAGCGCCGGCGCCCTCATCGCCGCACCCCAGGCCCAGGGCCTGGTGCGGCGCGCGGTCCTGCAGAGCGGACCGCCCGAGACCCTGGAACGCGACAAGGTCCGGCGCATGGTGCGCCGCATGGCCAACCGGCTCAAGATCCCCGCCACCGCCGAAGCCTTCGCCGCCGTCGACCGCGACCTGCTGCTGCGCACCCAGGCCGACATCGGCCGGCTGAGCAGCCCGGTCCTCGGCGGCCCCTCCTTCGGCATCGTCGAGGACGGCGACCTCGTACCCCGCGACCCGCTGCGCGCCCTCGCCGACGGCGAGGCCGCCCGGGACGTCGGCCTCCTCATGGGCTGGACCCGC
The DNA here is from genome assembly GCF_000444875.1 of Streptomyces collinus Tu 365. Lineage (NCBI taxonomy): Bacteria > Bacillati > Actinomycetota > Actinomycetes > Kitasatosporales > Streptomycetaceae > Streptomyces > Streptomyces collinus. The sequence goes on from NC_021985.1 coordinate 6,660,678, forward strand.
GACGAGTACCGGCTCTGGCTCGTGCCCGGCGGACTGCTCGACCGCGTCGACCGGCTCGGCGCGGTCGCCCTGGCCGGCGCCATGGCCCGCTGTCACGCGGGACACGAGGTGCCCCGCCGCTACCGCGCCCTGCACCCCGACGCCGGCACCGCCGAGATCGTCGGCCAGATGGTCACCGACCACCTGCTGCGCATCCCCCTGCACCGGCTGGCCGACGCCCGCCCCGGCAGCTCGTACGTCTACGAGTTCGCCTGGCCGTCCCTCCTCTCCGGCCTCGGCGCCTGTCACGCCCTGGAACTCGGCTTCGTCTTCGACACCGGCGACGTCCCGGAGTCGGCCAAACTGGCCGGCGAGGGCGCCCCGCAGGAGCTGGCCGACGCGATGCACGCGGCCTGGGTGCGGTTCGCGGCCACCGGCGATCCCGGCTGGCAGCCGTGGGACGACACCCGTCCGGTGCGGATCTTCGGCGACGGTCCACCGCATATCGCCTACGGTCCACGGGATCCTGAGGTCGCCCTGTGGTCGGCCGTCCCCACAGTCCCGGAACCCACCCCCGCCTCCGACGCCCGGCCCCCCGGAGCCGAACGGGCATCGGCGGTCCGCCGCCTGCGCCGGTCGGTGGGGGCGCGGCGCAGGTGAGACGGGCGGCGGGTGCTCCCTACGCCGCTCCGGCGGAGCCCAGCGCCCGGGCCACGGCCGTGATCGCCCGCGGTCCCACCCGGCAGCAGCCGCCGATCAGCCGCGCCCCCGCGTCCCGCCACCCGGTGACCTGGTCGCCGCCGAAGGTGCTCCGGCCGGTCCAGGCCCGGGCCTGCGCGTCCCAGACCTCGCCGCTGTTGGGGTAGACGACCACCGGCTTGCCCGTCACCCGTGCCGCCGTCTCCACGGCGTGCCCGACGTCCTCGGGAGCGCAGCAGTTGACCCCGACGGCGATGATCTCGTCGGCGTCGGCGGCCAGGGCGAAGGCGTCCGCCAGGGGCTGACCGGCCCGGGTACGGCTGCCGTCGACCGTGTACGACAGCCAGGCCGGCACCCCAAGCCCGCGCACCGCGCGCAGCAGCGCCGCCGCCTCGTCCGCGTCCGGGACCGTCTCCAGCGCCAGCACGTCCGGCGCGGCGGCGGCCAGCACCTCAAGGCGCGGCCGGTGGAACCGTTCCAGCTCCGCGACGCTCAGCCCGTACCGGCCCCGGTACTCGGACCCGTCCGCGAGCATCGCTCCGTACGGCCCGGCCGACGCCGCCACCCACAGCGGCCGCGTCGCCCCCGCCCGCCGTGCCTGCCGGGCGGCCTCGCGGGCCAGTCCGACGCTCGACGCCATCAGCCGCGCGGCCTCCTCGCGGCCCATGCCGCGCCTGCCGAAGCCCTCGAAGGTGGCCTGGTAGCTGGCGGTGATCGCCACGTCCGCGCCCGCCGTGAAGTAGGCGAGGTGCGCCTGGGTGACCGCCTCCGGGCGTTCGGCCAGCAGCCGCGCCGACCACAGCTCGTCGCTCAGGTCGTGCCCGGCCGCTCCGAGCTGGTTGGACATGCCGCCGTCGAGCACGACCGTGCCGGTGGCGAGGGTGTCGGCGAGGCTCGGGGAGGTGTCGCTGGTCATGCCCCGACGCTAGTCGAAGCGCGACGCGAAACGCCTGGCCGGTCCAGCAGGCGGGCACCCGGCGGGAGCGTGTGACCACCGACGTTTGCATGAAGATGCGGAACGTTGCATAATTTTGCTATGTCCAAGGTCCTCACCTCCCTCCCCACCGGCGAGCGGGTCGGTATCGCCTTCTCCGGCGGCCTCGACACCTCCGTCGCCGTCGCCTGGATGCGCGACAAGGGTGCCGTCCCGTGCACCTACACCGCCGACATCGGTCAGTACGACGAGCCCGACATCGCCTCCGTGCCCGGCCGTGCCTTCGCGTACGGCGCCGAGATCGCCCGGCTCGTCGACTGCCGAGCCGCGCTGGTCGAGGAAGGGCTGGCGGCGCTCGCCTGCGGCGCGTTCCACATCCGCTCGGGCGGCCGCCCGTACTTCAACACCACGCCGCTGGGGCGCGCCGTCACCGGCACGCTGCTGGTCCGGGCCATGCTCGAGGACGGGGTGCAGATCTGGGGCGACGGCTCCACGTTCAAGGGCAACGACATCGAGCGGTTCTACCGCTACGGTCTGCTCGCCAACCCGCACCTGCGGATCTACAAGCCCTGGCTGGACGCCGACTTCGTCACGGAGCTGGGCGGCCGCAAGGAGATGTCGGAGTGGCTGCTCGCCCACGGGCTGCCCTACCGGGACTCGACGGAGAAGGCGTACTCCACGGACGCCAACATCTGGGGCGCCACCCACGAGGCCAAGACCCTGGAGCACCTCGACACCGGTATCGAGACCGTCGACCCGATCATGGGCGTGCGGTACTGGGACCCGTCGGTGGAGATCCCCGCCGAGGACGTGACGATCGGCTTCGACCAGGGCCGCCCGGTCAGCGTCAACGGCAAGGAGTTCGCTTCTCCGGTCGACCTCGTCATGGAGGTCAACGCGATCGGCGGCCGGCACGGCATCGGCATGTCGGACCAGATCGAGAACCGGATCATCGAGGCCAAGAGCCGCGGCATCTACGAGGCGCCCGGCATGGCGCTGCTGCACATCGCGTACGAGCGTCTCGTCAACGCCATCCACAACGAGGACACCATCGCCGCGTACCACAACGAGGGTCGGCGGCTCGGCCGGCTGCTCTACGAGGGCCGCTGGCTGGACCCGCAGGCGCTGATGGTGCGCGAGTCGCTGCAGCGCTGGGTCGGCGCGGCGGTCACCGGCGAGGTGACCCTGCGACTGCGGCGCGGCGAGGACTACTCGATCCTCGACACCAGCGGCCCGGCGCTCAGCTACCACCCGGACAAGCTCTCCATGGAGCGGACCGAGGACTCGGCGTTCGGCCCGGTGGACCGCATCGGCCAGCTCACCATGCGGAACCTGGACATCGCCGACTCCCGCTCGCGGCTGGAGCAGTACGCCGGCCTGGGCATGGTCGGCACCGGCCAGCGCACCCTCGTCGGCGCCGCGCAGGCGGCCTCGACCGGCCTCATCGGCGCCATGGCCGAAGGCGGCGCCGAGGCGATCGCCTCGCGCGGCGAGGTCGCCGACGAGGAGGCGATGCTCGACCGCGCCGCGATGGAGTCCGGCACGGACTGAGCCGGCCCGGACCCGGCCGGACCGGGCCGGACCACGGTGAGGACCGAGGCGGGCCCCGGCGGACTTGTGCCGCCGGGGCCCGCCGCGCGTCGTGCCGCACGCGCCGGCGGCGAAACCCCGCCCGGCACCGGATGCCCGGGCCCGACCACGGGTAGCGAAGGCCGGGAAGGCCGCCCGGGCACGGGACTCGAGCAAGCCCGGGATGGCCAGGAAGGCCGGCAAGGCCAGGAAGGGAAGGACCGCGACCGTGATCCACCTGCCCGCCGAGGACCGCACGACGAGCCCGTACACCGGCTACACCCGCGCCCACTGGGAGACCGCCGCCGACGCCCTGCTCGCCGCCGTGGAGCCGTGGGCCACCCCCGACCGCGCCCTCTACCACCTCCCCGGCGACCACGTCAGCCACTCCGGCCGGCTCTCCGACGGCCTGGAGGGATACGCCCGCACCCTGCTGCTGGCCGCCTTCCGCCAGGACGAGACCGTCCTCGGCCGCTACGCCGACGGCCTGCGCACCGGCCCCGGCGGCGTCTGGCCGGACGTCACCGACCGCGGCCAGCCCCTGGTCGAGGCGGCCTCCGTCGCCCTCGCCCTGCGACTGACCCGCCCGCTGCTCTGGGACCGCCTGGACCAGCCGGTGCGGGAGCGCACGGCCGCCTGGCTCACCGACGCACTCACCGCCGAACCCTGGCCCTGCAACTGGGAGTTGTTCCCCGTCACCGTCGGCGGCTTCCTGCTGGAGATCGGCCACGAACCCGAGGCGGCCCGCAGGGCGGTCGACCACGGCCTGGAACGCATCGAGGACTGGTACGTCGGCGGCGGCTGGTACACCGACGGCGACGGCCGCAAGTACGACTACTACAACGGCTGGGCCATGCACCTGTACCCGGTGCTGCACGCCCGGCTGACGGGCGACGACAAGCTCCTCGACCTCTACGGCGGCCGCCTGGAGGCCCATCTCGCCGACTACGCCCACCTGTTCGGCGGCAACGGCGCACCCCTGCACCAGGGCCGCTCGCTGACGTACCGGTTCGCGACCGCGGCCCCGCTGTGGCTCGGCGCGCTCACCGGACGGACGCCCCTGCCGCCGGGCGAGACACGCCGGCTCGCGTCCGGCGCGCTCAAGTACTTCCTGGACCGCGGGGCCGTGGACGGCCGGGGTCTGCTGACGCTCGGCTGGCACGGCCCCGACGAGACCGTCCTGCAGAGCTACTCCGGACCTGCCTCGCCGTACTGGGCCGCGAAGGGCTTCCTCGGCCTCCTGCTGCCTGCGGACCACGAGGTCTGGACGGCACCCGAGCAGCCGGGACCGGCCGGACGCGCCGACGTGCTACGCCCCGTCGATGGCCCCAACTGGCTCCTCCAGTCCACGCGTTCGGACGGCGTGGTCCGGCTGCACAACCACGGCAGCGAGGACGTCCGGTACGACCCGCACTACACGCGCTTCGCGTACTCCACCGTCACCCGCCCCCGCACCACCCCACCCGACAACACCGTCACGATCGGCGGCGACCACCTCCGCTCGGGCATCGTCCCGCTGGGCGTGGGGGAGGACTGGGCGGCGTCCCGGTACACCGTGACGTCCGGGGCGCGGGTGACCGGCCTGGTGGTGGCCGACGGCGCGGTGGAGGTACGGGCCCACCTGGTCGCGGGAGCGGCCCCAGGCACCGAGGTGCGCATCACCGGCTGGGCGCCGGGCGGGGACGAACGGTCCGAACTGCTCCCGGTACACGGCCTGTCGGACGGTCACGCCCTGACCGGTGTGCCCGCAGTGACGGGCGTGAGCGGCGGATCCCCCACCCTGTTCGTCGTCGTCGCCCGGCTCACCGGGGACCCGGACCCCGCCCCCCTCGCGGACCTGGTGACCGTCGAGGTGCGCGACGAACGGGAGTTGACCGTCCACTGGGCCACGGGACGGGCCAGGCGCTTCCGCTTCACGGCACCGGGTGACGGGCCCGGCGGCACGTCGTGGTCGGTGACACCCGACTGACGTCGTTGCCGCCAACACCCCTCTCCAGCAGAATCCGTCCATGACTTCCAAGATCCGGCACGTGACCGTCGACTGCGCCGACGCCTACACCCTGGGCACCTTCTGGTCGAAGGTGCTGGAACAGCCCCTGCACGAGGACGACCACCCGGGCGACGAGATGGCCCTGATCGAGGGCGCGGGCCTGCTCTTCGTCACCGTGCCGGACGCCAAGACCGTCAAGAACCGCGTCCACCTCGACCTCCAGCCCCAGGACCGCGGCCGGGACGAGGAGGTCGAGCGACTGCTCGCCCTCGGCGCCACCCAGGTCGACGACCGGCGCCGCCCCGACGGCACCGGCTGGGTGGTCCTCGCCGACCCCGAGGGCAACGAGTTCTGCGTCGAGCGCAGCCAGGCGGAACGCGACGCCTGACGACGCCTCGCCCGCGGGCCGGCCCTACGACGAGCCGCGCCCGCCGGAGCGGAGCGTGTCGGCGAGCAGATCGGCGAACTCCACCGGGTGCTCAAGGGCCCCCAGATGCCCACCCGGGAACGGAACCAGCGGACACCCGATCCGGTCGGCCAGCGACTTCGAAACCCGATACAGCAGTTCACCCCGCGACGCGGCGCCCGCGGCGAGGGTGAGACGACCCGGCGGGATGCCGGAGCCGGGGGAGTGGGCGGTGAACGGGCGCAGGACATGGGCGAGGAAGACACCCATCGGGGTCGCGGAGGGGCCCTCGGCGGCCGGCCGACCGGGCCCGTCGAGCCGGTCGATCAGCTCCTCGCGCCGCTCCGGGCCGTCCGGCAGCACGGTCACGCACGGCGGCTCGTGCGCCACGACGTGCGCGAGCCGCCGTGGATGCCGCTGCAGCAGGTCGAGCGCCGCGACACCGCCGGAACTGGTCCCGCACACGTAGGCGCGCTCGCCCGCCGGAAGGACCGCGTCCAGCACCCGGTGCGCCCCCTCGCTCCAGTCCGCCGGCCGCTGGTCCGGGACGGCGAGGCCGAGCCGGCCGTGCGCGAGGCCCAGCGGGTCGTACGTCACCACGGTGAAGCGGGACGCCAGCCGGTCGACGAGCGGCCCGAGCCCCATCGGGTGCCCGGCGCCGCCCGGCACCAGCAGCAGGACGGGACCACTGCCCGTGACGTCGTGGTACGGCGGCTCAGTCATGACCGTTCGTCTCCCGGGGCCAGTGGGTGAGGGCGAGGTGCAGGGCGTCGACCGCCTTGTCCCAGGAGGCCTGGACACTTCGGTCGGCGCCGAAGCCGCCGGTGGACTCCAGCACGCAGTAGCCGTGGAAGGTGCTGCGCAACAGGCGCACCGCGTCCGTCAGATCGGGCTCCCGCAGACCGTAGGCGCGCAGCATGCCGTAGGTGATCTCGGCGGTCCGGCGCAGGGCGGCGGAGTCGGCGATCAGAGCCTGGTCGATCCGGATCTGGGTTGCCGCGTACCGCCCCGGGTGGCGCAGGGCGTAGGCCCGGTAGGCGCCCGCGAACGCGACCAGGGCGTCCTTGCCGGCCCGCCCGGCCACGGCCTCGGCGATCTCGTCGATCAACTCGCCGCCCGCATGGAGCGCGAGCCGCGTCCGCAACTCCTCCAGCCCGCGCACGTGCGAGTACAGACTCGCGTCCTTGACCCCGAACCGCCGGGCGAGCGCCGACACGCTGACCTTCTCGAACCCCACCTCATCGGCGAGCTCGGCGGCCCCCACGACCAACCGCTCCACGGTGAGCCCCGCACGAACCATGACCCGCCTCCTAGGATGCCTAGGAACTACCCTAGGGTATCTAGGTGCCGCGGCGGGGCACCGTGGAGAAGACGAAGGAGAACCGCGCCGGCTCGGCCCGCAGGTGGTACCGCGGCAGGGGGCCGGGGCCGCAGGACTGGGAGCCGAGGCCGTGGTGGGCGTGGTCGAGGTTGACCCACACCGTGTCGCCCGGGACCAGGTCGGTGCGGTGGGTCGCCGCGTCCAGTTGCTCGGTGGTCCAGCGGCGGGCGGTGAGGGAGAACTCCGGGTCGCCCTCGACGCGCAGGCCCCCGAGCTCCGCCCAGCGGACGTCGGCGCGGGCGCCGTTCTCCTGGGGGCGGACGTAGGGCGTCTGCAGATCGTCCACGGTCGACTGCCGACGGGCGACCGACGACGCCGTCCTGCTGTCCGGATACGCCTCGCCCGGGCCGCCGCCGTACCAGCGCACGCGGTCGGCCCCGGACAGGCCGAAGCGGATGCCGAGGCGGGGGAGCGGCACGGTCCAGTCGCCCTCCGGGCGCACGGACACGGTCAGCCGTACGCGCTCTCCGTCCGACGTCCAGCGGTACACGGTCGACAGTCCGAGGTCGCGGGCGGCGGGCGCCACCCGGGTGCGGACCGTCAGCGCGTCGCCAGCCGGCTCCACCGCGTCCAGCCGGTGCCGCACCCGGTGCAGACCGAGCCTGCGCCACAGCGGGCCGTAGCGGACGTCGGACTGCCAGGCGGCGCCGTCGTCGTTGTCCGTGGTGGCCCGCCACACGTCGAGGCGCAGCCCGGTGACGTCCACCCCGCCGATCGTGCGCAGCGCGCCGGTGCGGGCGTCGAAGACGGCCGGCCCGAGGGTGAGGGTGCCGGAGCCGGGCACGGGCCGGGCGGTCGGCGGCACCGACGGCACCCGGCGCGCGGACGCCGTGAACTGTCCCCAGGCGACGACGTGGTCCTTCGGCGCCCAGGGCGCGTCGGCCGCGAGCCGCGCCCGGACCGTCCAGTGGGCCTCGCCCGCCCCGGCGGCTTCCGGCGGCTCGGGCAGCTTCACCTCGGCCGACTCGCCCGGCGCGAGCGGCGGCACCGACAGGGCGCCCGTCGCCGCCGTCTCGCCCTCCACCTCGTAGGACCAGGTGAAGGCGAGCGCCGACAGGTCGGTGAAGTCGTACTTGTTGGTGATGCGTACCGTGCCGCCGGCACCGTCCCGCTCGATCGCCACCGGCTCGACCACCTTCTTGAACTCGATCAGGCCGGGGGAGGGCCGCCGGTCGGGGAAGAGCAGGCCGTCGCAGACGAAGTTGCCGTCGTGCAGCTCCTCGCCGAAGTCGCCGCCGTACGCGTAGCCGTACCGCTCGTCCGCGATGCCGTGGTCGATCCACTCCCAGACGAAGCCTCCCTGGAGCCGGCCGTACGTCTCGAAGAGCCGCTGGTAGTCGGCGAGTCCACCGGGGCCGTTACCCATCGCGTGGGCGTACTCGCAGAGGATGAAGGGGAGTTCACGGCGCTTGCCGGTGCCGCCGTCCAGGCCGCGGCCGATCCGCTCGACCTCGGCGTGATCGGCGTACATCCGCGAGTACATGTCCGTGTCGCGGCAGTCGGGGTCGCCCTCGTAGTGCAGCAGCCGCGAGGAGTCGCGGCCGCGGATCCACTCCGCCATCGCGGTCAGGCCGCGCCCGGTACCCGCCTCGTTGCCGAGGGACCAGATCACCACCGAGGGGTGGTTCTTGTCCCGCTCCACCATGCGGGCGGCCCGGTCGAGCAGGGCCGGGGTCCAGCGGTCGTCGTCCACGGGGTTGTCCCGCCAGCCCTGCTCGGTGAAGCCGTGCGTCTCCAGGTCGCACTCGTCGACCACCCACAGACCCAGCTCGTCGCACAGGTCGAGGAAGGCGGGATGCGGCGGGTAGTGGGAGGTGCGGACCGCGTTGACGTTGTGCCGCTTCATCAGCAGCACGTCCTCCCGCATGGTCTCCAGGTCGAGCGCGCGGCCCCGCTCCGGATGCCACTCGTGCCGGTTGACGCCCTTGAACAGCACGGCCCTGCCGTTCACCTCGATCCGGCCGTCCACGAGCGCGACCGTGCGGAAGCCGACGCGCAGCGGCACCCGCTCGCCCCCGGTGGCCAGCACCCCGTCGTACAGCCGCGGCCGCTCCGCCGACCACGGCTCCACCGGCACCGTCACCGTCTCACCGGTCACGGTGTCGATGCCGAGAGCGGGCACGGTCACCCGGCCGTCCACGTCGGAGTCCACCCGCAGCGTGCCGGTGCCCGAGGCGTGGTCGTAGGAGGCGTGCACGAAGAAGTCGAGGACGCCGCCCGGCGGCCGGTGCAGCAGCGTGACGTCCCGGAAGATGCCGGGCAGCCACCACTGGTCCTGGTCCTCCAGGTACGAGCCCGCCGACCACTGGTGCACACGGACCGCCAGTACGTTGCCCGTGGGTTTCAGCAGATGGCCGACCGCGAACTCGTGCGGCAGCCGGGACCCCTTGAACTCGCCGATGTCCGTGCCGTTCAGCCAGACCCGGGCACAGGACTCCACGCCGTCGAAGCGCAGCACCGCCCCGCCGTCCGCCGGCCAGTCGCCGGGCAGGTCGAACACGCGCAGGTGGTCGCCCGTGGGATTCTCGGTCGGCACCCGGGGCGGGTCGACCGGGAACGGGTAGAGGTGGTTGGTGTAGACGGGGGACCCGTGCCCCTGGAGGACCCAGTGGCCGGGCACCGTGACCTCCGCCCAGCCGCCGGCGTCGTACCCCTCCTCGGCGAAGGAGTCGTCCTCGGCGTCCGCCGTCTGCGACAACCGGAAGCGCCAGCTTCCGTTGAGCGCGAGGGACCTGGCGTTCGAGGACGCGTACCGTGCGCGGGGCGGCAGGGCGCCGGAACCCGGCGAGACGTCCTCGACGTACGCGGTGGTCGGGCTGGGGATGGACATCGTTCTCCTAGCTCAGCGCTCGTCGGAGAGGGGACCCGGCGGCCCCGGCCGGCAGGGGTGGTGAGGGTCAGGCAGGCGGTGCGCCCGCCACCGCACGGCCCCGTGCGGCGGTCGCGCGGGACCGCTGCCCGGCGCCCTGCAGGGCCCCTTCCAGCGCGAACGTGGCCGCGCCCAGGGACACCGGATCGGTGGGAATGGGAGAGAGGACGATCTCGGTGGCCGCCAGCGGACGCCGGAGCGCGTGCCGGGCGACCGCCGCGCGCACCTCGTCCAGCAGCGGCTCGCCCAGCCGGGACGCCACCCAGCTGCTGAGCACGACCACCTGGGGGTTGAGCAGGTTGACCAGGTCCGAGATCCCGGCACCCAGATAACGGGCGGTCTCCCGGACCACCTTGAGCGCCACCGGGTCGCCCGCCGCGACCGCCCGGGCCAGCGCGTCCACGGTGGCCGTCTGGTCCGCCGGGTGCAACAGCGCTGATCCGGGGTCGAGTTCACGGATGTTCTGCATGATGCCCGGCGCGCCCACGTACGTCTCCACGCAGCCGTGGTTGCCGCAGTGGCACGGCCGGCCGTCCAGCACGAGCGTGGTGTGCCCCCACTCGCCGGCGCTGTTGCTCACGCCCCGGTGCAGCCCGCCGCCCAGGGCCAGACCGGCGCCGACACCCGTGCCGAGGTTCACCACCACGGCGTCCCCGCGCCCCCGCGCCGCCCCGAACCACAGCTCGGCCACCGTGCACGCCCGCAACGGGTTGTCCAGGTAGAGCGGTTGGGCGAGGTGCTCGGCGAGCAGGTCGAGCAACGGGACGCCGTGCCAGTCCAGGTTGGGCGCGTACGCCGCGACACCGGTGTCCCGGTCCACCTGGCCCGGCACGCTCACCCCGACCCCGAGCACCCGGTCCGCCCCGATCCCCGCCCGGGCGACCACCGAGCCGACGGCGGCGGCCACCTGGCCCACCACCCGCTCGGGCCGGCTCTCGCCCGGCCGCACCTCCTCCTCGGCGCGGGCCAGCACGTTCAGCGCCAGGTCGAACAGCTCGACGTGCACGTACGTCTCCGCGATGTCGACACCGACCAGCGCGCCTCCCGACGCGTCGACCGCCACCAGGCCCCGCGGCCGTCCGCCGGCGGAGTCCTCGAAGCCCACCTCGGTGATCATCCGCAGGTCCAGCAGCTCGCCGACGAGGGTGGCGACGGTGGCCAGGCTCAACCCGGTGGCGGCCGCCAGCTCCTGCCGGGAGACGGGGGACCCGGCGATGATCTGGCGCAGCACCTCGTAGCGGTTCGCCGTACGGATGTCGCGTGACGTGCGCTTCACGGAGCGGCCCCTCCCGTCCCTCGGGCCGGCCGGGCGGTCGGGCACCGGCGCGGCGCCAGGCTATGGCGTCGGACCGCTTTCGACAAGGGCTTAGGAAAGGGGCTGGAGAAAGTCCCCTCCCGGCCTCCGGACCGCCGGGGCGGAACGCCGGTTGCCGCCCGCGCGTCAGTCGCCCAGCAGCTCCCGCACGAAGGTGTTGGCGAACTTGCCCGTCGGGTCGAGGGATGCGGCCAGGGCGCGGAAGTCGGCCAGGCGTGCATACCGCCGCCGGACGACGGCCGACGGCATGGTGAACACCTTGCCCCAGTGCGGACGCGGATCGAAGGCGTCCAGCGCCTCCTCCAGGCGGCGGACCACCGGCAGTACGGCCGCCGTGTCCGCGATCCAGGTGAAGTGCAGGGCCACCGAGTCCCGGCCGTACGCGGGGCCGAGCCACTGCGGGTCGGCGGCGACGGTCCGCACCTCGCAGGTCTGCAGCACACCGGAGACAGCCGACCGCACACCGTCGACCGCGTACAGCGCGTCGACAGCGGCCGACCGCGGCAGCAGGTACTCCGACTGCAGCTCCGCACCACTGCTCGGCGTGAACTCGGCGCGGAAGTGCGGCAGCCGCTCGTGCCACGGCCCCGGCACCCCGAACTGCTGCGTGCAGTTGACCGCCGGCATGCCGGGCACCGGGTGCAGCGCCTCGGCCGCGGGCGCCGCCCACGGGAAGTCCACCGGCGCCCGGTCCGTGCGGCGCTTGAGCCACACCTGCCGGAACCCCGGCTCCCGCCAGTCGGTGAACAGACTCACGCTGTACGCCGACGCCGCCACCGCCTCGTGGTCGAGCCCGTCCAGCGGCAGCTCCGTGAACACGTGCTGCTCGACCTCGTACGCCGGCTCCAGGTCGAGGGTGAGCGCGGTGACCACGCCGAGCGCGCCGAGCGAGGTCACGGCCCCGTCGAACCGGGCGTCGCCCCGGGCGACGGACACCGTCGAACCGTCCGCCGTGACCAGCTCCACCTCCCGCACCGCCGCCGCGAGCGGACCGTTGCCCACCCCCGAGCCGTGGGTGCCGGTCGCCACCGAGCCGGCCACCGAGATGTGCGGCAGCGACGCCATGTTCGCCAGCGCCAGCCCGTGCCGGTGGACCGTGCGGGCCAGCTCCGCGTACCGCACCCCGCCCGAGACGCGCACGGTCCGGGCCGTGCCGTCCACCTCGATCACCGGCGGCAGTCCGGCGATCGACACCAGCACGCCCTCGGCGCCCGGCTCGGCGATCCGGTTGAAGGAGTGGCCGCTGCCCAGCACCCGCACCCTCGCACTGCCGGCCACCAGCGCCCGCAGCGCGCCGAGGGTCTCCGGGCGGTGGAACTCCCCGGCCGTGTACGTGATGTTGCGCGCCCAGTTGGTGACCGTCCGCGCCGGCTCCGCCCGGCCCGCCGTCCTGCCCGCCGCCATGTCCGCCGTCCCTCCGTCGTCCTGCCGAACCCCGCGCCCCGCCGTGCCCGGCGGACGCGCGGACGCGTTGACCCTCTCGTCCGCCGCGACCTACCGTAGAGACCGGTTTCTGTCCGTGCCGCACCGAGCCGGAAGGTCACCTCCTTGCCCGAGCGCCCGCAGGCCCTGCTCGCCATGACGGCACGGAACGTGCCCCACGTCCTCCCGCCGGACCTGCTCGCCCGGCTGCGCGAGTCGGTCGACGTCGACCCCGCTCTGGTGGCGCACGACTTCACCGACGACCGGGTACGGCGGGTCCTCGCCCGCACCGAGATCCTGATCACCGGCTGGGGCTGCCCCCGCCTGGACGCGGCCGCCCTGGACGCGGCCCCGCGGCTGCGCGCGGTGCTGCACGCGGCCGGCTCGGTCAAGGGCTTCACCACCCCCGAGGTCTGGCGGCGCGGCATCGCCGTCTCCTCGGCCGCCGCGGCCAACGCCCTGCCGGTCGCCGAGTACACGCTGGCCATGATCCTGCTCGCCGGGAAGAACGTCCTCGCCGCCCGCGACCGGCTGCGCGCCGACCGCGCCCACCCCTACGGCGACATCCTGCCCGGCGTCGGCAACCACGGCCGCCGCGTCGGCGTCATCGGCGCCTCCCGCATCGGCCGTCGCCTGATCGAGCTGCTCCGGCCGCACGACCTGCGGGTGAGCCTCACCGACCCGTACGTCGACCGGGCCGAGGCCGGCCGGCTGGGGGTCGACCTGCTGCCCCTGGACGAGCTGCTGCGCGGCTCCGACATCGTGACCCTGCACGCCCCGGCCACCCCCGAGACCAGACACCTGCTCGGCGCCCGGGAGCTCGCCCTGATGCCCGGCGGTGCCGTGCTGATCAACACCGCGCGCGGCGCCCTCGTCGACCACGACGCGCTCATCGCCGAGCTGCGCACCGGGCGGCTCAGCGCCGTGCTCGACGTCACCGACCCCGAGCCGCTGCCCGCCGACTCCCCGCTGTTCGACCTGCCCAACGCCTTCGTGACCCCCCACCTCGCCGGCTCCCAGGGCAACGAGGTGGCCCGGTTGGGGCTGACGGTGGTGGAGGAGGCCGAGCGACTGTCGACGGGCGAACGTCTTCAGTATGCGGTCGACCAGGCGGCTCTCGACCGGGCGGCCTGAACGGCCCCGCCCCGGGCACCCGGTGGCCGGGGCGGGGCGGACCGACGGCGCCCCCGCACCGGGACACACCGCGCGACGTGCGGGGACCCGGCACGTCCGACGCCGGAGCGGGGGCATACGGTGAGAGACGAACGCCTGACCCGGGAGGAGATTACGGATGGGCAACCGCACCGCGCTGGTCGAGGATCTGATGGAGCGCTTCCCGCATGTGCCGCGGGAGGCCGTCTTCAAGGAGGACCTGCTCCGGGGCGGCGTCGCCTTCGACCCCTCCGCCCTCAGCGACAACGAGAGCGGCGAGGTCAAGCCGAAGTCGTACTTCATCTTCTCCTTCGACCACGGCACCCTGCCGGAGCTCGGCGAGGCCGCGCTGCGCCGGCCCCCGGAGGAGATCATCCTCACCGGCGGCCCGTACGACCTGCGCCGTACCGTCGTCTCCGTCCGGGTGAACCCCGCCTCGCCGTACCGGGTCGCCGCCGACGAGGAGGGGCTGCTCGGCCTGTACCTGGACGGCAGGCGCATCGCCGACGTCGGGGTGCCGCCGATGCCCGAGTACTACCGGCACACCCTGTCCAACGGGAAGTCCGTGATGGAGGTCGCCCCCACCATCCAGTGGGGCTACCTGATCTACCTGACCGTCTTCCGGGTCTGCCAGTACTTCGGCGCCAAGGAGGAGTGCCAGTACTGCGACATCAACCACAACTGGCGCCAGCACAAGGCGGCCGGCCGGCCGTACACGGGCGTCAAGGACGTCGAGGAGGTCCTCGAGGCCCTGGAGATCATCGACCGGTACGACACCCAGAAGGCGTCCACCGCCTACACCCTCACCGGCGGCGCCATCACCAAGACGGTCGCCGGACGCGACGAGGCCGACTTCTACGGCCACTACGCCAAGGCCATCGAGGAGCGCTTCCCCGGCCGCTGGATCGGCAAGGTCGTCGCCCAGGCCCTGCCCAAGGACGACGTCCAGCGGTTCAAGGACTACGGCGTGCAGATCTACCACCCCAACTTCGAGGTGTGGGACCGGCGCTTGTTCGAGCTGTACTGCCCCGGCAAGGAGCGCTACGTGGGCCGGGACGAATGGCACAAGCGGATCCTGGACTCCGCCGAGATCTTCGGCGCGCGCAACGTCATCCCGAACTTCGTCGCGGGCGTGGAGATGGCCGAGCCGTTCGGCTTCACCACCGTCGACGAGGCCATCGCCTCCACCACCGAGGGCCTGCGCTTCTTCATGTCGCACGGCATCACGCCCCGCTTCACCACCTGGTGTCCCGAGCCCACCACCCCGCTCGGCAAGGCCAACCCGCAGGGCGCGCCGCTGGAGTACCACATCCGGCTGCTGGAGGCCTACCGCGCCACGATGGACGACTTCGGGCTCTCCTCGCCCCCCGGCTACGGCCCGCCCGGACCCGGCCGCGCGGTGTTCTCCGTCAGCTCCTTCATGGACAGCCTCCCCGCCGCCGAGCCCGCGGAGGTGTGACCCCTCCCCGCGCGGCCGCGGTCACGTCGTGCGATCCTGCGGTCACCGGAATCGCATAGGCCGCTTGTCAGTTGTGACGAGGACGTGAAAGGCTCCTGCCCGCCGCGAGGTTCCCTCCAACTCCTTCCCCCCGATGGTGAGTTGGCCTCGCGCGTAGATGCAGGAGCCCCATGTCCGACCTGCCGACCCCCCAGGACGCCACCGAGGCGGCACTCTTCTCGGAGTGCTGGGACGCGGTCCTCTCGTACGCGGACCTGTGCACGTCCGGCGCGCTGACGGCACATCAGCTGGCGACCGAGGCGTTCACCCTCGGCATGCGCGAGGTGCGCGCCGCCGGGGCGCTGCCCGCGCGCGGCCCCGGCGGGCGCGCGGGCCGGCTGCCCATGATCGCGGAACTGCTCACCGCCGTACGCGCGACGGCCGCCGCCTGGGAGGCCGACGGGCAGGGGCACCGGCTCGACCCCGAGCTGCGGCTGTGGCTGAACTCCGAACAGGCGGCCCGCTACACCGGCCCGCCGCTGCGGCGCCCGGTCGCCCTGCGCGGCCTGCGCGACCTCCAGGAGGCGGACGCGTCGCTGTTGTGGCTCGCCGAGGTGGAGGCGCTGCCCCTGCCCGTCGTGGCCCGCCGGCTCGGCCTCGACCCGGACACCGTCGCCGACGAACTCGACCAGGTCCGCTCCCTGTTCCGGGGCCGCTGCCACCGGGCCCACCTGGACACCCCGCTCGACCCGCTGTGCCGCAGCTACGCCCGGCTGCTGGACGCGGTCACCCGCTCACCGGCCGCCGAGACCCCGGGCGACCTCTCCCGGCACCTCGCCACCTGCGTGCGCTGCGCCGAGGCCGCCGCCTGTCTGCGCCTGCACGGCGGTGGACTGCCCGCCGCGCTGGCCGGCGGGGTCGTCGGCTGGGGCGGCCTCGCCTACCTGGAGCGCCGCCGCCGGGCCACCGAGGTCCGGCTCGGCACCGGCGGCCCGCCCGCGGCCGACGGCGCCGAGACGAAGGAACCCGCCGCCCGCGCCCGCGTGCTGCGCAACGGGCTGCTCGCCGCCGCCGTACTGCTGTCGGCGCTCGCCCTCGGCGTCTCCATGATGCCGTTCGGCGGCTCCGGCGACGCCGGGGCGGCCGCCCGCGACGACCGCCAGCCGGTCGCCGACCCCGCCGCGCCCCGCACCCCCGCCCGCACCCCCGCGGCCTCACCGTCCGCGTCCGCCGGGCGCTCCGCCTCCGGCCCGCCCTCCACCACCCCGTCCAAGGACGCCACGAAGGCGGAGGCCGGGCGGAAGAACCCCGGCCCCGAACCGCAGGGCACCTCGTCCGCCACCCCCGGCGGCACCCCGAGCCGCAGCACCGCCCCCGCCGCCGGCTGCCGGGTCGCCTACCACCTGGACAGCCAGTGGGCCGTCGGATTCCAGGCCACCGTCACCGTCACCACCGACAAGGCCCTCACCGGCTGGCAGGTCGCCTGGAACTTCCGCGACGGTCAGCAGGCCGGCCAGATGTGGGACGCCACGGTCCACCAGAACGGCTCCCGCGTCACGGCCACCGCGGCCGACTACAACCGGGCCGTGCCCGCGCACGGCAGCCTGTCGTTCGGATTCATCGCCTCCTGGCAGGGCGAGAACCGGCCCCCGCACGGATTCACCCTGAACGGCGCGGCCTGCGCCACCGGTTGAGCGCCGCGGTGCCGCCGACCGGGTGCCGCGCGCCCCGGACCGGGTGCCGTCCCCGGCAGGAGCCGGGGCCCGGCGGCGGTGACGGAAAAACCCGTTGACGGGCGGCGCCCCGGGGCGGGAGAGTGATCACACACGCCGGAGCGGTGTGCGAAGCGCGAGCGGAGACGAGGAGGTGTCGACCGATGGCTGTCACTGTGCCGGGCCCTGCCCTCATCCAGGAACACCTCAAGTCCACCTCCGTGGCCACCGGCTGACCTGACCGCGCCGTACGCGCACGCCGGGGCCACCCTTGTGAAGGGTCTCCCTTGACTTCCAGCTCCGCTGCTCTCTCCGCGCTCGCCCCCTACGGCTGGGACGACGCCTGGGCCGACGCGTTCACCCCCTACGAGGCCGAAGGGCTGCTGCCCGGCCGGGTGATCCGGGTCGACCGCGGCCAGTGCGACGTGGTCACCCCGGGCGGTGTGCTCCGGGCCGACACCGCCTTCGTCACCCCGCACGACCCGCTCCGGGTCGTGTGCACCGGCGACTGGGTCGCCGTCGAACCCGGCGGCAGCCCCCGCTACGTGCGCGCGTACCTGCCGCGCCGCACCTCCTTCGTGCGCTCCACCTCCTCCAAGCGGTCCGAGGGGCAGATCCTCGCGGCCAACGTCGACCACGCCGTCATCGCGGTGTCCCTCGCGGTCGAACTCGACCTCGGGCGCGTCGAGCGGTTCCTCGCGCTGGCGTGGGAGTCGGGCGCCCAGCCCGTGGTCGTCCTCACCAAGGCCGACCTCGTACCGGACCCGGTGACCCTCGCCCACCTCGTGCAGGACGTCGAGACGAGCGCGCCCGGCGTGCCCGTGCTCACCGTCAGCGCCCTGCACGGCGACGGCCTCGACACCGTCGTCGCCCTCGTCGGGTCGGGCACGTCCGTGCTGCTCGGGCAGTCCGGCGCGGGCAAGTCCACCCTCGCCAACGCGCTCGTCGGCGAGGACGTGATGGACGTGCGGGCCGCCCGGGACGTCGACGGCAAGGGCCGGCACACGACCACCACCCGCAACCTGCTCGCGCTGCCCTCGGGCGGTGTCCTCATCGACACCCCCGGCCTGCGCGGCGTCGGCCTGTTCGACGCCGGCGGCGGGGTGGAACAGGTGTTCGCCGAGATCCGGGAACTGGCCGAGCGGTGCCGCTTCCACGACTGCTCGCACGAGTCCGAGCCCGGCTGCGCGGTCCGCACCGCGGTCGAGGACGGCGAGCTCCCGGTCCGGCGGCTGGAGAGCTACCGCAAGCTCATGCGGGAGAACCAGTGGATCGTCGCCAAGACCGACGCCCGGCTGCGCTCCGAGATCAAGAAGGACTGGAAGCGCAGGGGCGCCCAGGGCCGCGCGGCGATGGAGGCCAAACGGGGCCGCTGGAGCTGACCACCGCTGCCGCGCAGGGGAGACGGCGGAGGCGGGTCGGGGCGGGGGCGACGGCACCGTCGCCGCCCGCCCCGACCCGCGCGGGCTTCCCCGGCCTTGCCCCGCGCGGGCGGCGTTCCCGGCTGCCCCGGGCGGGTGTCGTTGCCGGCCTTGCCGCGGACGGCCGGTGCGCCCGGACCTCGCTCCGGGCGGGCGGCGCTCCTGCCGGACCTTGCCCTGCGCGGGCGGCGCTCCTGCCGGACCTTGCCCTGCGCGGGCGGCGTTCCTGGCCCTGCCCTGCGCGGCTGGCGTCTCCGGCCATGCCCCGCGCGGCCGGTGTGCCGGACCTTGCCCTGCGCGGGCGGCGCTCCTGGCCCTGCCCTGCGCGGCCGGGGACACCGCCCCGCCCCCCACCCTCCGCGGGCTCCGTGTCCGATTTCCGCCAGCCCGTCCGGGCGTCCGGTCGGACAATGGGACATGTGATGGACGAGGACAGCAGGTACGAAGCGGTGCGCAGCCGGGACGGGCGGTTCGACGGGGCGTTCTTCTTCGCCGTCGAGACGACCGGGATCTACTGCCGGCCGAGCTGTCCCGCGGTGACGCCCAAGCGGCGCAACGTGCGGTTCTTCCCGACGGCGGCCGCCGCGCAGGGCTCCGGCTTCCGGGCCTGCCGGCGCTGCCGGCCGGACTCCGTGCCGGGCTCCGCCGAGTGGAACGTCCGCGCGGACGCCGTCGGCCGGGCCGTACGCCTGATCGCCGACGGTGTCGTGGACCGCGAGGGCGTCGCGGGCCTCGCCGCCCGGCTCGGCTACAGCGCCCGGCAGGTGCAGCGCCAGCTCACCGCCGAACTCGGCGCCGGACCGGTGGCGCTGGCCCGCGCCCAGCGGGCGCACACCGCCCGGCTCCTGCTGCGCACCACCGATCTGCCGATCACCGAGATCGCGTTCGCGTCCGGGTTCTCCAGCGTGCGGCAGTTCAACGACACCGTCCGCGAGGTGTACGCCGCGACACCGACCGAGGTACGGGCCGCCGCTCCCCGGTCCCGGGGTGCCCGCCGGGCCGCACCGGGGGCAGGCATCCCGCTCCGGCTCGCCCACCGGGGCCCCTACCAGGCGGCCGCCGTCTTCGACCAGCTCGCCCGGGAGGCCGTACCCGGCGTCGAGGAGGTGAGCGGCACCCCCGGCGGCCGCACCTACCGGCGCACCCTGCGGCTGCCCTACGGCACCGCGCTGGCCGCCGTCGGCGAGCGTTCCCGCGGCGCGAGGGCGGCCGGCGGCATGCACCCGGGCGGCTGGCTCGACGCGCAGGTGCACCTCAGCGACCCTCGCGACCTGACCACCGCGGTGCAGCGGCTGCGCCGGCTGTTCGACCTCGACGCCGACCCGTACGCGGTGGACGAGCGGCTCGCCGCCGACCCGGGGCTCGCCCCGCTGGTCGCCGCCCGGCCCGGACTGCGCTCGCCCGGCGCCGCCGACCCGCTGGAGCCCGCGGTGCGGGCCCTGGTGGGGGTGGCCGGGGCCGCCGAGCTGGTCCTGCGGTACGGCAAGGCCCTGGACGCGCCCTGCGGGAGCCTCACCCATGTCTTCCCCGAGCCCGCCGCCCTCGCCGGCGCCGAACCCGGCGGCCCGCTGGGCGCGCTGGCCGCCGCCCTGGCCGACGGCACCGTACGGCTGGACCCGGGCGCCGACCGCGACGACGCGGCACGAGCCCTGCTCGCCCTGCCCGGCCTCGCCCCGGCCGTGGTCGCCACCCTCCGCGTCCGCGCCCTCGGCGACCCCGACGTGGCTCCGCCCGGCGTCGACGCCCCGGACAGCTGGCGGCCCTGGCGGTCCTACGCCGTCCAGCACCTGCGGGTGGCGCAGACCGCCCGGACCGCGGCGGAGCCGGGCGCGCCGGGCTAGGAGGGAGCCCCGGGTCGGGCGGGACACGGCCCGGCCCCCGCGTCGCCCGCGGACGGCCCGCCGTACCGCTGGGCGCCCAGCGCCGTCACATGTGCGTCTCGGTGCACGCCCACGTCCACGTGTCTACGGCTGCGCCTGCGAGCGGCAGCATGAGCGCCGCGAGCAGCGCGGCGACGGGGGGACGGGCGCCTTCCGGGGCGCGAGAGGCGGACGGGGGCGACGGCGGTCAGCGAGGGCTCACGCTCACCGCCGGTTCCCCGCCGACCGCCGGCTCACGCTCGACGCCAGCTCACCGTCACCGCCTTGCGGATGCTTCGCGGGGGAAGGGTGACCCGGAGCGTGTGCCGGTCGCCGTCCCAGGACCAGGCCGAGGCCGGCAGGGGCCGGCCCGAGACCGTCACCGTCCTCGGGGCCTGCCGCACGCCCAGGAAGCGCACGGTCCACCGGCGCCGGTCCGCCTGCCCGGCGAACGTGCCGCGCGCGGCACCGATCGTCAGACGACCCGACGACGCCTGCTCCGCGTAGCGGGCCCGCACGGTCGCGGCGTGCTTCGAGACGGTGCCGCTCCCGTCGTCGTCGTACAGCGAGAGGCTGCCCGAACCGCCCGAGGCGACCGTGAGGGTGAGCCCGTCCCGCTCGCCGCGGACGTCACCGGGCACGTCCGTGGACCGGGTGGCGACGATGCCGCCGGAGCGCACGAACACCGGCATGGTGTCGAGCGTGGTGGTGATGTCGTACGTGGCCCCGCCGGCGGGCGCCGTGTAGCCCGCCCCGGTGAAGTAGTCGGTCCACCGCCCGGGCGGGAACCAGACCGACGTGGTGGTCCGTTCGCCGGGCCGGGTGACCGGGGCCACGAGCATGTCGGGCCCGTACAGGTACTCGCCGCCCGCCTTGTCGTAGGCGTTCTCCTCCTCCGGGTACTGGAGGTACAGCGCCCGGACGACGGGGACTCCGGTGGTGCTCGCCTCGCGCGCCAGGCTGTACGTGTAGGGCACGAGCGCCTCGCGCAGCCTGAGGAACTTCTCGGCCGACGCCCGCGCCTGGGACCCGTACTGCCAGGGAAGCCGGTCGCTGTGGTTGCTGTGCAGCCGGTCGATCGGCTGGAAGGTGCCGAACTGCACCCACCGCGCGTACAGGTCGTCGGGCAGCTTGGTGGTGCGGTGGGTCGTGCCGCCGGCGGTGTACGTCTCGGCCCCGGGGATGCCGTAGCCGTCGTTGTGGCCGCCGATGTCGTGGCTGATCGCGGACAGGCCCGTCGCGGCCGACTCATCGGGTGTGTAGCCGACTTCGGCGCGCAGGGTCCCCCAGTCGGAGGTGGTGTCCCCGGAGAAGTGGACGGTGGTGCGCTTGTCGGCCCAGGGCCCGGTGGGCAGCCCGACCCCGGCGCTGTAGCCGCCGGCCTGCAGCGAACCGTAGGCGCGGGACAGGACGAACCCGCGGTCGCTCGTCTCCGAAGTCAGGTCGGCGTACTGCTGGTTGATCCAGGCGTCCGGCGTGACGCCCGGCTGTGAGGAGCGAGAGGTGTCGCAGCACCAGTCCAGCCACCAGAAGTCGTTGCCGGCGCGGTCCATCGGCCGGTGCAGGTCGAGGTACGCCTTGAGCTGGTCCGGGTCGCCGAAGTCGAAGGTGTAGCAGTCGGAACCGGCCGCGGACGCGCAACCGCCCTTCACCAGCTTGCCCCTGGCCGTCGCCTGGGCCTGGGCGAACCGCGGGTCGCTGCCGAGGATGCTGGGATGCACGTTCAGCGTGTTGGCCAGCCCCTGGTCCCGCGACCAGTCGAAGAAGCCCTTCGGGTCGGGGAACTTGACCGGGTCGAAGTCCCAGCCGCTCCAGGTGTTCGGCGCCTTGAAGTCGGTGTCGGTGACGAGCACGTCCAGCGGCACGTCCGCGGCCCGGAACGCCGGGACGACGGTCTGCTCGTAGTCGGCCGCCGTACGGTCGATGTACTCGGAGTACCACACGCCGTACGCCCAGCGGGGCAGCAGCGCGGACGGGCCGGTCAGTGTGGCGAGGTCGGCCAGGCCCCGCCGGTAGTCGTGGCCGAAACCGAAGAGGTAGCCGTCCTGGTAGGGCCGCGCGCCGTGCGAGGGGCGCGGCGCCGCCTTCCTCGTCGCCGTGTCGTAGGCCGCGGACGCGGTGTCGTCGAGCAGGTACCAGCCGTCCCGGTGCAGCAGTCCGGGCGTGGTCCAGGGCGCCGGATCGGCATCGCCGTCGAGCCCGTCGAGGCTGCGCCGGTAGCCGCCCAGGGCGAGGTGCGGCGCGGGGGCGGGCTGCGCGAGGGGGGTCAGCGCGAGCGTGTCGACGTTGACGTGGCAGCTGTCCGCGTCGGGGCAGCTCAGGGCCACGTCCTGCGTCCCCTTCTTCAGGTCGACGGGCACGGACGCGGACTGCCAGGCGTCCCAGCCGTCGGTCGCCGGGAGGTCGAGGGTGCGGGCCGGTCCGCCGCCCGCCGTGATCTCGACGCTCCGCGTCGTGTGCAGGCCGTCGCTGCCGGTGCCGTTCGCGTAGCGCAGGTGCAGGAGGTAGGTGCCGTCCGCGGGGACGCCCGACACCGGCTCGGAGAGACCGGCACCCTGGTCGAGTTCGGCGACGAAGCCGTACCCGGCGTACCCCTTGTGGTCGGTGGCGACCTGCGCGGAGCCGGCCGAGCGCGCCTCCTCCGCCTCGCAGCCGGTGCCGAAGCGGCACCCCGGGACGGCGGCCGCCGCCCGCGTGGGATAGCCGGCGCCGGCGGCCACGAGGGCGACGCTGTCGATGTTGACGTTCCCGGAGTCGCCGGGAGCGCGGCGCAGCCGGACGGTGTGGTGGCCACCGGCGAGCGACAGCGGCAGCCGTGCCACCGCCCAGGTGTTCCAGTCACTCGTCTCGGGCAGCCGGAACTGCCGGTCGGCGCCGCCGTCCACACCGACGCTGAGCGTCCTGGTCTCGTGCTTGCCGTCGCCGCCCGCCGAGTTGGCGTAGCGCACGGCGAACTCGTAGGCGCCGGACGAAGGCGCCCGCACGTCCGCCGACAGCGAGTTGTTGTCGACGCCGAAGCCGGCCAGGAACCCCTTGCCGGTGAAGTCACGGTGGTCGGTGGCCAGTCCGGGCCCGTCGTACGCCTGGTCCTCGGCCTCGCACAGCGCGCCCGCCGCGCAGGTGCGGTGCCGCCAGGGCGACGCGAGGACGGACGACGGCCCCGCCTTGAGCCGCACCCTCAGGTTGTCCGCGTCGAACGGCCCCGTCCCGACGTCGTACCGGAGCGTCAGCGCGCTGGTGGTGACGGTCAGGACGCCGTCCTTCACGGAGGACGTGTACGGCGTCGACGGGAAGGCGTCCCGGCCGACGGCGTTGAAGGTGGCGTCGTCCTCGAACTTCCCGTCCCCGGCGTACTCGGTGCGTATCAGGGTGGGGGAGAGGACCTCGAACCGCGCGTCGGACACCACCACCGCCGAGGCGGAGGCGCGCGCCGGCTCCGTCGCGCCGTGCGCCGGGGCGGCGGGGGCGCCGAGCAGGCCGGACGCCACGGCCAGGCACGGGAACAGGCGGGACGCGAGGGTGATCCGCGTCCGGCGGCGGGATCGGGGAATCGGTGGGTGCACGGCACGCTCCACGGGTGGACGGCGGCGCTCTCGCGAGCGCGTCGGGCATGCGGCTGAGGCTTCGCGGGGGTCGCGCCAGTGCGGTCGGTACCACTCGGTACAACGTTGTAATGCGGCCGTTCCGCATGACAGCACGGCGGAATTCCCCGTGTCTACCCGCCGGACGGACATCGTTGTCAGCTGGCTGATCCCGACCCCGGCACGTCGCCCCTGACGCGCTGGGCCGGGCGGGTGGCGCGGCTGTGGCGGTCCGCGGTCGTGGGGCGGCCCTGTGGCACGGTCGCCTCCGACAGGGCCACGGAAGGCGGGCGTACGCATGGGCAGGACCGTAAGGGTCATCGCGGCACTCGGGCTCGCGGTGCTGCCCGGTACGACGGCACACGCCGCCGCACAGGCCGCGCGGCCGCCCCGAGCGGTGGCCCCCGCCCTGACCGCACCCGCCGCCCCGGCCCTCCGCCGAAGCGCCTGGACCGGCACCTGGGAGGCCGCGCCCTCCGGCACCGCCCCCGCACTGCCCGGCGCCGCCATCCGCAACGTCGTCCACCTCAGCACCGGCGGAAACGCGGTACGCGTCCGGCTCAGCAACCGGCTCGGCACCGCGCCGCTGCGGCTCGGCGCGGTCACCGTCGCCCTGCGGCGGGCCGCCGGGCCCGACGCGGCGCCCGGCACCCTGCGCACCGCCACCTTCCACGGCGCCCCCACCATCACCGTGGCACCGGGGCGCGACCTGCTCACCGACCCGGTCCCGCTGCCCGTACGGGCCGGGGCCGACCTCCTGGTCACCGTCCACACCCCGGACGACGACGGGCCGGCCACCTTCCACCGCCAGGCCATGCAGACCAGCTATGTGGCCCGGTCCGGCGCCGGCGCGGCGCAGGACGAGTCCGGTGCCGCCTACACGGCCACCACCGGCTCCTGGTACTACGTCACCGGCGTCGACGTCCGCGGCTCCGCCACCGGCAGCGTCGCCGCCTTCGGCGACTCGCTGACCGACGGCGTCGGCGCCACCACCGACGCCGACCGCCGCTGGCCGGACCGGCTCGCCGAGCACCTGCGCGTCCGCCGGGTCGGCGTCCTCAACGCCGGGATCTCCGGCAACCGCCTGCTGCGCGACGGTACGGGACCGAGCGGCCTGTCCCGCCTGGACGCCGACGCCCTCGACCGGGCCGGCGTACGGGTGCTGGTCGTGTTCGAAGGCATCAACGACATCATCAACACCCCCGGTCCGACCGCCACCGCCCTGACGGACGCCTACCGCACCCTGGTCGCCCGGGCCCACGCCCGCGGCATCCCGGTCGTCGGCGTCACGCTCACCCCGTACCGCGGCCACCGCCTCTTCGACGCGGCCCGCGAGGCGCTACGGCAGCAGGTCAACACGTTCATCCGCACCGGCGGCGCCTTCGACGCGGTCGCCGACGCCGACGCGGCACTCCGCGACCCCGCCGACCCGCAGCGGCTCCTGCCGGGCTACGACCAAGGCGACCACCTGCACTTCAACGACACGGGCCTGCTGGCTGTCGCCGACACCGTGGGGCGTGTCCTGGACCATCGGTTCGTGGGCCGTGCGGCGGGTGTACGGGTGCTGCGCTGAGGGCGGCCGGCGCCCTCCCCCCGGCACCACCGCACCCGGCCCTCACCCCCACACCACCGCGCTCAGCCAGGCCCCCGCGATCAGCAGGCACGCGAACAGTTCGGCGAGCACGCTGGAACCGCCCGCGCCCATCGTCGTGCGCAGCGCGGCCATCGCCTCGCCGTGGCCGCCGAGCCGCAGCCGCTCGTGCAGGTAGATCCCGGCCATGAAGCCGGGCGGCGCGCCCACCACCGGGATCAGGAGGAAGCCGAGGAGCGCGCCGGTGCCCGCGTAGACCGCCATGCGGGGGGTGGCGCCGCTCGCGCGCAGGCGGCGTGGCGGCAGGGCCCAGCGGACCACCAGGGACAGCAGCAGCACGGTGGTCGCCCCGACCAGGACGGCCCACGCCACCGGCTGCGGGTCCTCCAGCGCCCACCACAGGACCGCGGCCCACACCAGCCACGAGCCCGGCACCCCGGGCACCAGCACTCCGCACACGCCGAGCGCGATCAGCGCGCCGACCAGCAGGAGTTCCCACGCTCCCATCTGCCCAGAGTGCAGGAGTCCGCGAGTAGCCGCAGGTCAGAAAGGTCAGGCCGATCCTTCGCGGGCCACCCAGCCGCGTTCGTAGGCGTGCCAGCCCAGCTGCAGCCGGGTCGTCACCCCCGCCAGCTCCATCAGCCGCTTCACCCGCCGCTGTACGGTCCGCAGGCCCAGGTCGAGCTGTTTGGCCACGCTCGCGTCGGTCATCCCGGCCAGCAGCAGCGACAGCACCTCCAGATCGGTGGCGTCGGGACCGTCGGGCTCCTGTTCGGTCACCCCGGCCCCGCCCAGCCGGAGCGGCAGGGCGTCCCGCCACACCGACTCGAACAGACCGGCGAGCAGCTCCAGCAGACCGCTCGCGTGCACCACCAGCGCGGCCGGCTCGGCCGTGCGCGAGGTCAGCGGCACCAGGGCGAGGGAGCGGTCGGCGATCACCAGCTTCGTCGGCACCCGGTCCACCACCCGCACCCGCTCGTCCCGGCCGAGCGCCGCGGTGAGCTCGGCGAGCCCCCGCGGCAGGTCGAGCACGGACCGCTCCACCACCACCCGGTAGCGGACCCCGCGCCCGGCCGCCTGCTCCTCCGCCTCGTTCTCCGACCCGGAGACCACCACCGGGTTGCCGGTGACCAGCGCGCACACCTCCTCGGAGGCGCCGAGCTGGAGCTGGAGGAAGCGCTGGGCCACCGCGGAGGCGCCGGTCACCACCTCCACCAGGTCGTGCACCTCCGGTTCGGCCGCCGTCGCCCGGTACTCCTCGGCCAGCAGCGCCGCCGCCAGCTCCGCCTGCTCCAGCTCGTGCCGCTGCCGCGTGAGCAGCGCGCCCAGCGCCACCCCCGGCGGGGCCGCCACCCAGCGGCCCGGCCGGGCCGGGGACTGGGCCGCGAGCCCCTCCCGCTCCAGCCCGCGCAGCGCGCGCTCGGTGTCCGGCTCCGCCAGCGACAGGCGCCGCGCCAGATCGGACACCTCCGCGGCGCCCACGGACACCAGCGCCCGGTACGCCGACTCGTGCGTCTCGTCCAGGCCTATGGCTGCCAGCATCGGCCCACGTCCCTCCCTCGTTATCAAGCCACTCCGCCCGGTGTTGTCTGGCGGGAACCGGCCACGGCGTAAACCCGCCGCCGCACATCATCGCCGTACGGGCGGTGACTCTGCCAAGGTGGCACCACCGAAGGACGCGCGGCGGTGCATCGGACCCCTGGCCGCGTCCCCGGAAACCAAGCCGAAATCCCGCCAATCGACCGGCGCCGCCGTGTGCCCGGTCGCTGTGTGACGGTGACCCGGACCCCGCGGTGCGCGAACGCGCCACCGAAGCGCGGGAGCGGGTCACGCAGGATGTCGCCGGGCGGCCCTCCCGTGGGGGGTGGGGCCGCCCGGCGGCCATATGCCGCTTGCCGTACGGGAGTTCGGGCCGTCCCTCGACACGCCGTTCGACATGACAGGGCGAGCCGCATTTTCCCGATGCCCCGTTTTCATCCGGCCCGCGCGGTGGACAATTAGGGGCATGAGCCAGCAGGGGGGTAGGCCCGAGGGGCGCGAGGACGACTGGTGGAGCGAGCTGTACGGGGACGCCACGCAGGACACGGGTCCCACGGCGGCGCCCGACTCCCTGGACGACCGCTTCACCTCGGCGAGGAACGCGGTGGCGGGACGGCCCGGGGCAGCGCGGCGCGGCACGGGGAGACCCGAGCCGCACGACCCGGCCCCGGGGCCGGGTCAGCAGCCTGCGGAGCCCGTCGTCCCGGCGCAACGCACCCAGGCGCCCCCTGACGCGCCCGCACCACCGGCCGACGCGCCCGCGCGACCGGCGGCCGCCGCGCCGGTGGCACCGCCCGCAGCGCCCCCGGTACCACCGGGCGCACCCACGGCGCCCCACGGCGAGCCCCCACCACTCCCCGGCCCACCGGACGGCCCCGCCGCCCCCGCCGCAGCTTCCGGGTCACCCGCATCCCCCGCCACCCCCGTGGCGCCACCCGGGCCCACCGGCCCGACCGTGTCGACGCCCCCTGGCTCGCCCGCCGCCTCGACCGCACCTTCCGGGCCGCCCGTACCACCTCCCACCACCCCGGCGGGGCCGCCCGGCCCGACCGTCTCGACGCCGGCCGGCCCGCCCACGCCGCCCGCCCCGCCCACGGGTTCCGGCTCGCCCGCGGGTTCCGCTCCGCCCGCGGGTTCCGCCCCGCCCTTCGGAGCGCCCGCGGCCCCGGCCGCCCCGCCCGGGCCCCCCGGCCCGACCGTCTCGACGCCTCCCGCCCGGCCCGCGAGCGCGCCGCCTCCCGGCGCCCAGGCCGCCGAGCCGGGGCCGCCCGAAGGGCAAGGCACGCCGCCCGCACCATCGGCCCGCTGGACCTCCTCCCTGCCCGCCGCCCCCGCCACCGCGGCCCCCTGGGCCTCCCCACCCGCCGCGCCGACCCCCGCGCCGGCGGCGGAGCCGCACCCGCCGGCCACCGGCGCCCCGGCGGACTCCCGGCCTCCGGCCGTCACCGCGCCCTCGGCGGACCCCCGGTTCCCGGCCACCCCCGTGCCCCCGGCGGGCTCCTGGCCCCCGGCCACCCCCGCAACACCGCTCACCCCACCCACGCCACCCACGCCACCCACCCCTTCAGCGCCCTCCGCCGCTGCTCCCGCACCCGACCCCCTCCCGCCCCCGCCCTCCTCCTCCCTCGACTACGTCGGCTCCGGGCCGCCCACCTACGATCCCGAGCCCACCGCGCTTCCCGCCGCCGATCCCGACGATCTCGCCGAGCTGGTCCCCGACACCGTGCTGGACGGGGCCCGGTACGGGGCCTGCACCCTGCGGGCGGTGTCGTTGCGCGGGGACTCGGCGCGCTACCGGGGGGAGCAGCGGCGCGACGCGCTGCTCACCGCGCGGTTCGGGACGGGGGAGCAGGCGCTGGTGCTCGTGGCGGTGGCGACCGGCGCCCGGGCCACGCCGTACGCCCATCTGGCGGCGGCCGAGGCGTGCCAACTGATCGGGCGGGCCGTGGGCCGCAGCCACCAGCGGCTGGCGGAGGACATCCGGGCGGGCCGGCGCGGCGACCTGAAGTCGGGTCTGCACCGGCTGACCGACCGGGGCCTGGGCAAGCTGCGTGCCGGCGCGATCGAGCAGGACCTGGACCCGGAGGAGTACGCGGCGAGCCTGCGCTGCCTGCTGCTGCCCGCCGACCCCGACTGCCGCACCCGGGTGTTCTTCGGCGTCGGGGACGGCGGTCTGTTCCGGCTGCGGGACGGCGAGTGGCAGGACATCGAGCCGCGGGTCGCGCCCGCCGCCACCACCGGTGAACCCCTCCTCAGCTTCGGTTCGCCGCCCGCCGAGACGCCCGAGGGCGACCGGCTCACCATGGACCTCGGCATCCCGACCCCGCCGAGCCCGTACGAGCCGGCCCCGGAGCCGCCGCGCGAGCCGTTCCGGTTCCGCGCCTCGGTAGCCCGCCCGGGTGATGTGCTGGTGATGGCCACGGAGGGGCTCGCCGAGCCGCTGCGGGGCGAGCCCGCGCTCTGCGCCTACCTGGCCCGCCGCTGGTCCGACCGCACCCCGCCCGGCCTCGCCGCGTTCCTGGCGGACGTCCAGGTGCGGGTGAAGGGCTACGCCGACGACCGTACGGCGGCGGCCGTTTGGGAGGCGTGATCGCGGCCCCTGTGGATTGATGGACCGGGAGGAGCGGTTCCCGGTCCAGCGAAGGGGCAGACGCGAGCCATGGCCAGACAGAACGTCGCCGAGCAGTTCGTCGACATCCTTGTCCGCGCGGGCGTGCGCCGCCTGTACGGCGTCGTGGGCGACAGCCTCAACCCCGTCGTGGACGCGGTGCGCCGCAACGCGGGCATCGACTGGATCCACGTACGGCACGAGGAGACGGCGGCCTTCGCGGCCGGCGCCGAGGCGCAGATCACCGGGCAGCTGACGGCCTGCGCCGGTTCCTGCGGCCCGGGCAACCTGCACCTCATCAACGGCCTGTACGACGCCCACCGGTCCATGGCGCCGGTGCTGGCCCTCGCCTCGCAGATCCCCTCCAGCGAGATCGGCCTCGGCTACTTCCAGGAGACCCACCCGGACCGGCTGTTCCAGGAGTGCAGCCACTACAGCGAGCTGATCTCCAGCGCCAAGCAGATGCCCCGGCTGCTGCAGACCGCGATCCAGCACGCGGTCGGGCAGAGCGGCGTGAGCGTGGTCTCGCTCCCCGGTGACATCGCCGCGGAGCCCGCCCCGGAGAAGGCGGCGCAGAGCGCCCTCGTCACCTCCCGGCCCACCGTGCGGCCCGGCGACGCCGAGATCGACCGGCTCGTGGAGATGATCGACCAGGCGGGACGGGTCACCCTGTTCTGCGGCAGCGGCACGGCCGGCGCGCACGCCGAGGTCATGCGGTTCGCCGAGCTGGTCAAGTCGCCCGTGGGCCACGCGCTGCGCGGCAAGGAGTGGATCCAGTACGACAACCCGTACGACGTCGGGATGAGCGGGCTGCTCGGGTACGGCGCCGCCTACGAGGCCACCCACGAGTGCGACCTGCTGATCCTGCTCGGCACCGACTTCCCGTACAACGCCTTCCTGCCCGACGACGTGCGGATCGCGCAGGTCGACGTGCGCCCCGAGGTCCTCGGCCGCCGCTCCCGGCTCGACCTGGCCGTGTGGGGCGACGTCCGCGAGACGCTGCGCTGCCTGATCCCGCGGGTGCGGGAGAAGACCGACCGGCGCTTCCTGGACCGGATGCTGAAGAAGCACGCCGACGCGCTGGAGGGCGTGGTCAAGGCGTACACCCGGAAGGTCGACCGGCACATCCCGATCCACCCCGAGTACGTGGCCGCGGTGCTCGACGAGACCGCCGACGACGACGCCGTGTTCACCGTCGACACCGGGATGTGCAACGTCTGGGCGGCCCGCTACGTCTCGCCCAACGGCCGCCGCCGGATCATCGGTTCGTTCTCGCACGGTTCCATGGCCAACGCCCTGCCCATGGCGATCGGCGCCCAGTTCACCGACCGGCGCCGGCAGGTGATCTCCATGTCGGGCGACGGCGGGTTCGCCATGCTGATGGGCGACTTCCTGACGCTGGTCCAGTACGACCTGCCGGTCAAGGTGGTGCTGTTCAACAACTCCTCGCTGAGCATGGTCGAGCTGGAGATGCTGGTCGCCGGACTGCCCTCGTACGGCATCACCAACGTCAACCCCGACTTCGCGGCCGTCGCCCGGGCCTGCGGCGCCTACGGGGTGCGGGTGGAGAAGCCCAAGCAGCTCGCCGGGGCGCTGCGGGACGCCTTCCGGCACAAGGGGCCGGCCCTGGTGGACATCGTCACCGACCCCAACGCCCTGTCGATCCCGCCGAGGATCAGCGCCGAGATGGTGACCGGGTTCGCGCTGTCGGCCTCGAAGATCGTGCTGGACGGCGGTGTCGGCCGCATGCTCCAGATGGCCCGCTCCAACCTGCGCAACGTGCCCAGGCCCTGAACCGGGGCCGGACGACGCGCGCAGCCCCTGAACCGGGGCCGTAAGGGACGTTTTCCGGCCAGTTTCACGCCCTGTGACGGACCGTCTGCGGCGCGTGCCGGGCGTCCGCGACCGCCCGTGCTGGGGCCCCCGGGGCACGGTACGGCGGCCCTGCCGGGCGGGACACCGCCCGGGCGGGTCCGGCGGGCGGGGCGAGGGGGCGAACGGCCGTGGCCGAACAGAGGGACGTCCATGAGCCACCAGGACTGCCCGGTGGCCCGTTGGGCAAGGATCCCCGTGAACGTGTTCGACCAGGAGGGGCAGGGTCAAGCAGCGTGCGGGCGGGGGTCATGAAGAGGCAGGCACGAGGGGGCGGTCCCGTGGCCATCGGGGCCTCCTCGGCGAAGACGGGGGAAGAGTCCGACACCATCACCGAAGCGGCGCAGCCGCCCCCGCTCAGACGCAGGCTGGGGCGCGCGGACCTCAGGGCGGTGCCCGAGGCCCGCAGGGAACTGCGCGAACTGCTGCGGCACTGGGGCAGGCCCGGCCGTTCGGAGATCGCCGAACTGCTCACCAGCGAACTCGTCACCAACGCGCTCGTGCACACCGACGCCGACGCCGTGCTGATCGCGGTCGTCTCGGCGCGCGGACTGCGGGTGGAGGTAAGGGACTTCGTGGCGCGCAGGCCGCGCCTGCGGGTGCCCGACCTGACCGAGGACACGCACGGCCGGGGTCTGCTGCTGGTGCAGTCCCTGGC
The DNA here is from genome assembly GCF_000444875.1 of Streptomyces collinus Tu 365. Lineage (NCBI taxonomy): Bacteria > Bacillati > Actinomycetota > Actinomycetes > Kitasatosporales > Streptomycetaceae > Streptomyces > Streptomyces collinus. Next base: position 6,692,673 of record NC_021985.1, read on the forward strand.
GGACGCCTGGGGCGTCCGGCCGCACGGGGTGGGCAAGTCGGTGTGGTTCGAACTGGGTGCCGAGGCCGCCTGACGGGAGACCGTACGGACACGGGGCGGGGGCGCGACCTGGTGGTCGCGCCCCCGCCCCGATGCCGGCCGCCCGTGTGCCGGGCGTGCCCGACGTCCTAGCCGAACTGCTGCTCCAGGTCCTTCAGTTTGCGCTCCAGGGAGTCCAGGCGCGGCAGAGCCATCGTGTCGTCCTCCGCGGTGAGGTCGACGGTGACGGGCTCAGCGCCCTTGCGGACCGGCTGAAGGGAGGGCCGAGAGCGTACGGGCAGCTGCTCCGGCGCGGATATGGCAGGCTCCGCGGACGCCTGCGCGGGGGCGCGCTCCACCGCCTGCACCTCGACCTGCCGGCCGCCGCCGCGCCCGACGAAGCCGCGGTGGCCCCGGCTGATGGCCTTGAGCTGGGCGCGCTCCATGCGCTCCTGGTCGCGCCTGCGCCTGCGGGTCTCCTCCTTCTGCCTGCTGTCCTCGCGGACCTCCTCGACGGCCTCGTCCAGGCTGCGCACGCCCTCGAGGAGCATCAGCGACCAGGCCTTGTAGGTCTCGCGCGGGGCACGCAGCCAGCGCACTATCCGGATCTGCGGCAACGGGCGCGGCACCAGGCCCTGTTCGCGCAGCGCGGCCCGGCGGGTCTGCTTCAGCGCCCGGTCGAACAGCACGGCCGCGGACAGGGACATGCCGGAGAAGAACTGCGGTGCGCCCGCGTGGCCGACGCCCCTCGGCGCGTGCACCCAGTTGAACCAGGCCGCCGCCGCGGCGAACATCCACACGAGTATCCGGGAGCCGAGGGCCGCGTCACCGTGGCTGGCCTCGCGCACCGCCAGGACGGAGCAGAACATCGCCGCGCCGTCCAGGCCGAACGGCACCAGGTACTGCCAGCCGTCGGTCAGGCCGAGGTTCTGCTCACCGAAGCCGACCAGGCCGTGGAAGGACAGCGCGGCCGCCACCGCCGCACAGCAGAAGAGAAGGACGTAGGAGGCCGTGCCGTAGACGGCCTCCTTGCGCCGGCGGCGCTCCTCGCTGCGCTCCCACGAGTCGTCCGCGCTCGCGCTCTCCCCGGAGGAGCGCTTTCCGCGCGCGAGCACCGCAACCGCCGCCAGCATGCCCAGGAGCAGTACGGCGCCGGGAAGCAGCCAGTTCAGCGATATGTCGGTCAGTCTCATCAGGGGTCCCTTGCATTGGGATAGGGCGTAACGCCCGCCATAGTGGCCCACGCCCGACGGCCCTCAGGGGGTTTCGGGGCAAGAGGCCGCCAAGGAGGTGCAAGGGAATGCCCAGGGCGGCGTTCTGCTCGAACTGCCGCATGAGGGGCGGGAGTTGAGTTCGAATAAGACTACCCGTACGGATGGTTCCCGGGAAAGTTCCCGAGAACTGTGAGGAAGTTGTGAACTGCTGTCCGCCGTACGGGTGGCCCGATCGTGGTGATCTTAGTCCACCGGGCGCCCGCCGTGTGTCTGAGGGTCCGTCAGATAGCAGCGTGCGCAGTCGATTTGGCGACACGGTCGATGTCGCACGTGCGCGGGCAGGTGGCGCGGGTGTCCTCGGGCCGCACCGGCGCGGCCGCGCGAGCGGGGGGACCCCGAAGGCGGCGAGCACCGGCTC